>DVHT01000188.1 GCA_018711885.1 Candidatus Choladousia intestinipullorum
GGTATCGATTGTAGCCGGTGATTATGCTGATGCTGCAGGTTCTGAGATCGTCATCATCACTTCCGGTATCGCGCGCAGACCGGGACAGACGAGAATCGAGCTGACACAGACAAACGTAAACATTCTGAAAGATATCACACCGAAGATCACGGCTGTGGCTCCGGAAGCGCTTTACATCATCGTAAGCAATCCGGTAGATATCATGACCTACGTATTTACAAAGATTTCCGGAATTCCGGAGCAGAGGATCATCGGATCCGGTACGATCCTTGATACGGCAAGACTCCGTTACGGTCTGTCCGAGCACTTCAAGGTAGCTCAGAAGAACATCCATGCATACGTTTACGGTGAGCACGGAGATACTTCTTTTGTTCCGTGGTCCTGCGCTGAGATTTCCGGAGCGAAGCTCGACTCCTATCCGGAAATGCTCAAAGGAAAGGTAGAATTCGAGCCGCTTGACAAAGAAGCTATGACAGAGTATGTGCATACTTCCGGCGGCCAGGTTATCGCGAAGAAGGGCGCGACGTTCTACGCAGTATCTGCTTCCGTATGCAATCTCGTAGCGACGCTGCAGGCTTCCAGCGATTCTACCGCAACAGTATCTTCTATGATGCACGGCGAGTATGGCATCGAGGACGTATGTATCAGCACACTGACGCTGGTAGGACCCGAAGGCATCAAGAGCAAGCTTGAGATCGAACTGACCGACGAGGAGATCGCAAAACTGAAAGCCAGTGCAGATGCTCTGAAGAGCGTAATCGCACAGATCGATATCCAGGAAAAATAAAATCCTGAAAATGAATAGGTAAGAAAGAGAAACGTGTATTCCGGGACAAAATTCCGGAGTACACGTTTTTTCTTTTTTTAGAAATAAGTGTTGACATATTGTAAATACTGTATATAATGAATATATACAATAAAACAAAATAAATACGGTAAAGGACCTGCAGGATAAAAAGAGGGAGGCGATGGCTTGAATATTATTATCAGCAATTCGAGCGGCCAGCCGATTTACGACCAGATTACTTCGCAGATCAAATCAAAGATCATGACGGGGGAGCTGAAGGAAGGGGACGCACTGCCGTCGATGCGTCTCCTGGCAAAAGAGCTCCGGATCAGTGTGATCACGACGAAGCGGGCGTATGAGGAACTGGAAAAAGACGGCTTTATTGTATCGGTGCCGGGGAAGGGCAGCTATGTAGCAGGAAAAAATCTTGACTTTGTGCGGGAAGAACAGCTGCGCCGGATTGAAGAGCGGATGCAGGAGATTGTAGAGCTTTCGGTCGGATGTTCTCTGACGCTGGATGAACTGAAGGATATGCTGGAACTCATTTACCGGGGAGAATAGGAAAGAAGGGCGGAGCAATGTCTGTCGGAACAGGAGGAGATTATGGGAAACGCACTGGAAATAAAAGACGTAACGAAACGATATCCCGGCTTTACTCTGGGACACCTGAATCTGGAACTGCCTTCCGGATGTATCATGGGGCTGATCGGAGAAAACGGGGCCGGGAAAAGCACGACGATTAAACTGATCCTTGACCTTGTAAGGAAGGACAGCGGACAGATCCGCGTACTGGGCGAGCAGTATACGGCGGAGAACCTGAAACTGAAAGAAGAAGTCGGAGTTGTGATGGATGAATGCAATTTCCCGGAATGTATGAATGCCGGGGAGGTCGGCCGGATGCTGAAAGGCTGCTATCGCACATGGGATGCGGAGAAGTTTGCAGTGTTCTGCAGGCAGTTCGGGCTGTCGGAACACAAGTGCATCAAGGATTATTCCCGCGGCATGAAGACGAAGCTTTCGATTGCGGCCGCTCTTTCGCACGGGAGCAGGCTGCTGATCCTGGACGAGGCGACAAGCGGACTTGATCCGGTCGTGCGCGATGAGATCCTCGATATTTTTCTTGATTTTATTCAGGACGAAAATAACAGTGTGCTGATATCGTCCCACATTCTGAGCGATCTTGAAAAAATATGCGACTACATCGCGTTTCTGCATCAGGGCCGTCTCGTATTCTGCGATGAGAAGAGTGCTCTGCTGGAAAAATACGTGATCGTAAAAGGGTCGCAGCAGGAATTGTCCTGCCTGTCTCCGGAAGCGGTCAAAGGGATCCGCACAAGCAGCTTCGGGGCAGAAGCTCTCGTTTTGAAGGACAGCGTTCCGGGCGGATATGTCACAGATCCGGCGTCTATCGAGGATATTATGCTTTATCACGTAAAATATGGAGGAAAACGGTCATGAAGAGTCTGATATATAAAGATCTGGTGAATTTAAAGCAGCAGTCGAGAGTATTTCTTCTGATCATAGTCCTGTGGACTGTGATGGCAGTGCTGGAAAAGAATACGACGTTTATCGGCGGCCTGCTGGCAGTCTTCGGACTGCTGATCACGATGACGGCGTACGCTTACGATGAGCGGGCAGGATGGGACAAATACGCGCTCACCATGCCGGTCGGGCGCAGGACGCTCGTCGTTTCCAAATACGTACTTGCGGTCCTTGCCCTTGCGGTTTCGATGGTGTTTTATGTGGCGATCAGCACTGCGGTCGGCGCAGATCTCCGGGAAACGCTTCTGACCGCGGCGTTCTTCATCGCGGTCGGACTGATCACATCCGAAGTCATACTTCCGGTCATCATCCGGTTCGGCACAGAAAAGGGCAGGTTCTTTCTGATCACGCTGATCCTCCTCCTGACGTTCCTGGCACTTTTGATCGGACAGTCCGGAGCAGACATTTCGATAGAGATAACGGTGGAGCAGGCGGCTTTGGCTGCGCTGGCGCTGTGTGCCGTGCTGCTGCCGGTCTCGATCGCGGTGAGTATCCGGATCTATACGAGAAAGGAGTTCTGATGGATTTCCCATTCTGAAGTTTTTTCCTTGATAATATGCATTTATTTGTATATAATGTACCAGTAGTCACTTTGCATCTGCTCAGTGATACAAGGGTAACTGGCGAAATAATCCAGTGTAAAAAGGAGAATTCAAAATGGGAAGATATTTTGGAACTGACGGCTTCCGCGGAGAAGCCAATCACAATCTGACAGCGGATCATGCGTACAGAGTGGGCCGCTTCCTCGGATGGTATTTTGGGGAACTGAAGCGCCGCGCGGGGGATGACAGCGCGCCGCGCATCGTGATCGGAAAAGACACGCGCCGGTCCAGCTATATGTTTGAGTATACATTGGTCGGCGGACTGGTGGCATCGGGAGCTGATGCATACCTGCTCCACGTGACGACGACGCCTTCGGTCGCATACATTGCACGTACCGACAGCTTTGACTGCGGTATTATGATCTCGGCAAGTCATAATCCATACTATGACAACGGCATCAAGCTTTTGAACGGACAGGGTGAAAAGATGGATGAGGATACCATTTCACTGCTGGAGGATTATCTGGACGGTAGCCTGGAACTGTTCGGGCAGAAATGGGAGGAGATTCCGTTTGCAGATAAGGACCGGATCGGATGTACAGTCGATTACGTTTCCGGAAGAAACCGCTACATCGGGTATCTGATTTCTCTCGGCATTTATTCTTTCAAAGGGATAAAAGTCGGACTCGACTGTGCGAACGGCAGTTCCTGGAATATTGCAAAGTCTGTCTTTGATGCGCTTGGAGCGAAGACTTACGTGATCAATGCGGAGCCGGATGGCACGAATATTAATAAAAATGCAGGATCTACGCATATCGAGGGACTGCAGAAACTGGTAGTGGAAAAGGGGCTCGATGTCGGGTTTGCCTATGATGGAGATGCGGACCGCTGCCTCTGCGTAGATGAAAAAGGAAACGTTGTGTCCGGAGACCATATTCTCTATGTATACGCGCGTTATATGAAAGACCGGGGGAAACTGCTCGGCAATACGGTCGTTACTACAGTAATGTCCAATTTCGGGCTGTATAAGGCGTTCGATGAGCTTGGGATCGGATATGCGAAGACAGCCGTGGGAGACAAGTATGTTTATGAGTATATGATGAAGAACAACTGCCGCATCGGAGGCGAGCAGTCCGGACATATCATCTTTTCGAAATACGCTTCTACAGGAGACGGTATTCTTACCAGCCTGAAGATGATGGAAGTCATGCTGGCACGCAAAAAGAAGATGAGCGAGCTGACGGAAGGACTTGTGATCTATCCGCAGGTTCTGGAAAATGTGCGTGTGCAGGATAAGACTGCGGCACAGGCAGACCCGGAGGTACAGGCAGCCGTTCAGAAGGTGGCGGATGAACTCGGCGATACCGGACGCATCCTGGTGCGCGAATCAGGCACAGAACCGGTAGTCCGCGTCATGGTCGAGGCGCCGTCAGAGGAGCTTTGCAGGCAGTATGTGGACCAGGTAGTGGCAGTGCTCAAAGAGAAGTGGAGTGCAAATTAACAGCAAAAAAAGGAGAAAACGGCTATGTGTGGAATTGTAGGTTTTGTCGGTTCTCATCAGGCGGCTCCCGTTTTGCTGGAGGGGCTGTCGAAGCTGGAGTACCGCGGGTATGATTCGGCGGGACTCGCTGTGAGGGACGGCGGCGGAAAGATCGAGATTGTCAAGGCAAAGGGACGCCTCCGCGCGCTGAAGGAGAAGACGAATGACGGTGCGGCACTGGCCGGCACGTGCGGGATCGGCCATACGAGATGGGCGACCCACGGGGAACCGTCGGAGGAAAATGCACATCCGCATCACAGTGACGATGGATCGGTCGTGGCCGTACATAACGGGATCATTGAGAATTACCAGGAACTGAAGACGAAGCTGCAGAAAAACGGATATAAGTTTTACTCAGGCACAGATACGGAAGTGGCAGTAAAGCTGATCGACTATTACTATAAGAAATATTTCGGCAATCCAGTGGATGCGATCAACCGCTCCATGGTGCGTATCCGGGGCTCTTATGCACTGGCAGTCATGTTCAAAGATTACCCCGGCGAGATTTACGCGGCGAGAAAAGACAGTCCGATGATCATCGGGCTGGAAGACGGGGAGGCGTACCTTGCTTCTGATGTTCCGGCGATCCTGAAATATACGAGAACGGTATATTACATCGGCAATCTGGAGATCGGCTGCCTGAAACAGGGGCAGGTGACATTCTATAACATTGACGGAGAAGAAATCCAAAAAGATTCCGTTCAGATTGAATGGGATGCAGAGGCTGCCGAGAAGGACGGATTTGAGCATTTCATGATGAAAGAGATTCATGAGCAGCCGAGAGCGGTTGCGGATACGCTGAATTCCGTTGTGAAAGAGGGCCGTCTGGATCTGTCGGAAGTAGGACTTACAGAGGACGAGATGAAACAGGTCAGCCAGATTTACATCGTGGCCTGCGGATCGGCGTATCACGTCGGGATGACGGCGCAGTATGTGATCGAAGACCTCGCAAAGATTCCCGTCCGCGTAGAGCTGGCTTCGGAATTCCGTTACCGGAAACCGCTGCTCGATCCGAACGGTCTGGTCATTATCATCAGCCAGTCCGGAGAGACAGCCGATACGCTTGCGGCGCTGCGGGAATCGAAGAACCGCGGAATCCGGACTCTTGCGATCGTCAATGTGGTCGGTTCCTCTATTGCGCGCGAGGCAGACAATGTATTTTACACACTGGCAGGCCCGGAAATCGCAGTGGCTACCACAAAAGCGTACAGTACGCAGCTGATCGCCTGCTATGCCCTGGCAATCCAGTTTGCACTGGCAAGAGGGGAGATTGACGATACGCGGTATACCGGACTGATCGAAGAGCTTATGACGCTTCCGGAGAAGATCGCACGCGTGATCGAGGATAAAGAGCGGATCCAGTGGTTTGCTTCAAAGTACGCAAATGCTCATGATATTTTCTTTATCGGACGCGGGATCGACTATACGATCAGTATGGAAGGCAGCCTGAAGATGAAAGAGATTAGCTATATCCATTCAGAGGCGTATGCGGCAGGAGAGCTTAAACATGGCACCATCAGTCTGGTTGAGGACGGGACGCTTGTGATCGGTGTCCTGACGCAGAAAGAGCTGTATGAAAAGACGCTTTCCAATATGCTTGAGGTCAAGAGCCGGGGAGCGTACCTGATGGGGCTTACAAGCTACGGCAATTACAATATCGAGGACACGGCGGACTTTACCGTATACATTCCGAAGACGGAAGAGTATTTTACAACAAGCCTTGCCATTATCTCTTTGCAGCTTCTGGGATATTATGTCAGCCTGGCAAGAGGGCTTGATGTGGATAAGCCGAGAAATCTCGCGAAGAGTGTGACAGTAGAATAAAACAGGATCAGGACAGCACAAAACTGCCGCAGGACGCAGGGGAAGATTCCCCTGCGTCCTGCGGCAGAACTGTGTTAACAGGAAGCGTCAGGCTCCGGTTCCAGGAGCAGCCGCTCAAGTTCTCTGGTCGCAATGCTGGTCGGACGCGACAGATCTTTTACAAGGCAGATCGTCCGGTCCGGTATTTCACAGTCCAGCCGGATCTCAAAAATTTCTTTTTTGTCCAGAGCATCTTTTGCGAATACATCCGATAAAAATCCAATACCGAGATCATTCTTTATCATGGGAAGCAGCTGGTCGGTCGAGGCTGCTTCGATCTCAGGACGCAGCGACAGACCGTGCCGCAGAAAAAACTGATTGTAGAAGTCGCGGGTGTTTGTCTGGGCGTTCAGCAGGATCAGAGGATAATCCTGCAGATTTTTAAGTTTGAGGACTCCGTCCGCCAGAAAGGCAAAACGGGGACCGGCCACCAGCTTTTCGCGGATCGGCATAAGCGGGAACTCTTTAAACGGCCGTGAGATGCCGGTCGGCGTCGTGACGATGGCGAAATCCACCACTCCTGATTTCAGCGACTCGATCGCCTGCGGCGTAGTTACACTGGAGAGGTGGATGCGGAGTCCGGGATACATCAGATGGAATTGTTTCAGGCGCGGGAGCAGGATCGCATGAAGCGCCGTTTCACTGACGCCGATGGAGACGATGCCGTGCTGCAGGCTTTTGGCATCGGCAAGTTCCTGTTCCGCTGCCTGGAGCTGCCGGTGAGCGACCGACACGCGGCGGTAGAGCTGCTGTCCTTCCGGAGTGAGCGTGACGCCGCGGTTAGAACGTACAAAAAGGCGGCAGCCCAGTTCATTTTCCAGATTGCTGATCGCGCGGGAGACATTGGGCTGGTTGCTCATTAAGACATTCGCTGCCTGCGTAAAATTTTTGTATTTTGCCACATAATAAAAGATGCGGTAATAGTCGTACGTAATATTATTCATATCAAAATTCCATCCTGTTATCATATTTTTTTGATATATCATTTTGGTATATCAAGCTGGGAAAAATGTATTTTACACAATAATGTAAAGTGAGTATAATACATCAGTGTTTAAATAGCAAGAAATGCAGACTCAAAGGAGGAAAACATTTATGGAAAGGGTGTGGTGTTATGGAGAAGCTGGCGGAAAACCTGATGGAAGAGCTCAATTGTGAAACTGCTTTTACGATTCCGCTCTTTGGCGGCATTGAAGTCGCGGAGTCGACAGTGATCACCTGGGTTATCATGGCAGCGCTGGTTCTGCTTGCCATCTGCCTGACACGTAATCTGAAAGTTACAGGGATCAGCAAGCGGCAGGCTGCAGTCGAGTCATTTGTGACCTGGCTCAATCATTTTGTCACAGACATGATCGGAGAAGACGGAAAGGAATACGTACCGTATCTGGTTACCGTACTGATGTATATCGGTGTGGCAAATACGATCGGTCTGTTCGGACTCAAACCGCCGACAAAGGATCTGAACGTTACGGTTGCGCTTGCGCTGATGAGTATCATTCTGATCGAGGCATCCGGTATCCGGAAAAAGGGAGCAAAGAAATGGCTGAAAAGCCTGGCAGAGCCGGTGGCAGTCATCGCCCCGATCAATATTCTGGAGATCTTTATCAGACCTCTGTCGCTGTGCATGCGTCTGTTCGGAAACGTGCTTGGCGCATTCGTAATCATGGAACTCATCAAACAGCTGATCCCGATCGGTGTGCCCGTAGCATTCAGCTTTTATTTTGATATTTTTGACGGTCTGATCCAGGCGTACGTATTTGTATTCCTGACTTCACTGTTCATTAAAGAAGCAATCGAATAAATGGGAAGAAAAAAAGAAAAGGAGAGTAAAAAATGACTACATTAATTGCAATTGGAGCAGGTATCGCAGTTTTGACAGGTATAGGAGCCGGTATTGGTATCGGTATCGCAACAGCAAAGGCTACGGACGCAGTGGCAAGACAGCCGGAAGCAGAAGGCAAGATCAGCAAACTGCTTCTTCTCGGATGTGCGCTTGCAGAGGCAACGGCAATCTACGGCTTCGTTATCGCGCTGCTGATCATTCTGTTTTTAGGATAAATGCTGAGAAAAAATACTGGAAAGGCAGGAAAAAATTGTGCTTAGGTTGGATTGGAATATTCTGTTTAATATCATCAATCTCATTATTCTTTACCTGTTGATGAAGCGCTTTCTGTTTAAGCCGGTCAACGCGATTCTGGAGAAACGCCAGGCGGAGGCCGACAGCAGGCTGGCACAGGCAGATGAAAAGGAGACGCAGGCAAAAGAATGTCTGACGAAATACGAGACGCTTCTTCATGATGCGGAGGATGAAAAGAACAAGATCGTACAGCAGGCGAGAACAGAAGCGTCGGAAGAATACGGACGGATTATCGATGAGGCGAAAGAAAAAGCCGGTGTGATCCTGGAAGACGCCAGGGATGATGCAAGAAAAGAGAAAGAAGCAGTTCTCAGACAGGCTGACACTGCGATCAGGGATATGGTGCTGACGGCTGCGGCAAGGATGACGGGAGCCATGGAAAGTTCCGAAAGCGACCGGCGTCTCTACGATAAGTTTATTGAAAATACCGTCGGGCAGAATGAATTGCAGAATGGAGAGTAAAGTATGTTGCAGACAGTAGACAAGGATGCACAAATGACGCCGGGCAGGAAAAAGACGGTTCAGGTGACTCTGCGCTATGTGACGGCGCCGGATGAAAAACAGCTTGCGCATATCCGCAGTTTTGCACAGGAGAAATGCGGAGACGCATCGATGGAGTTTACCGCTGTCAGCGATCCGTCACTTGGCGGCGGCTTTATCCTGAGCGTCGGAAATGAAGAATTTGACTGGTCGGAGAAAGGACGCCTCCGCCAGATACAGGAGAAGCTTGGGTCATCGTCCGGGCAGCATCCGCATAGCCTGGACGGTATCATATCCATCCTGAAAAGTGAGATCGAAGATTTTGAACTTGAGGCAAAAGAAAATGAAGTCGGAACAGTCAGCTGGGTCGGCGACGGAATCGTAAACATTGACGGGATTGACCATGCAATGTACGGCGAGATTGTAGTTTTTGAAAACGGGATCAAGGGAATGGTACAGGATATCCGCCGGGACGAGGTGGCCTGCATCCTGTTCGGACGCGATACCGGCATCCGCGAGGGAACACGTGTGATGCGTACGGAGAAGAAAGCCGGAATCCCGGTAGGAGCCGGATTTCTCGGAAGAGTGGTGGATCCGCTCGGGGCTCCGATCGACGGAGAAGGAGAGATCAAGGCATCCGGATATTTTCCGATGGAGCAGGAGGCTCCCGGGATCGTGGAAAGAAAATCGGTCAGCGAGCCGCTTGAGACGGGAATCCTTTCGATTGATTCGATGTTTCCGATCGGCCGCGGTCAGCGGGAGCTGATCATCGGAGACCGCCAGACAGGAAAGACGTCGATTGCCATGGATGCGATCCTGAATCAGAAGGGAAAAGATGTGATCTGCATCTATACGTCGATCGGGCAGAAAGCATCTACGATCGCGAAGCTTGTGGGAACATTGAGAAAGTACGGCGCAATGGAGTACACGATCGTTGTCGCTGCGACAGCGTCAGATCCGGCTCCGCTGCAGTACATTGCACCGTATTCTGCTACAGCGCTTGCAGAGTATTTTATGCGCCAGGGCAAAGACGTACTGATCGTATATGATGATCTGTCAAAACATGCGGTCGCATACCGTGCGCTTTCCCTGCTTCTGGAGCGTTCGCCGGGACGTGAGGCGTATCCAGGAGATGTTTTCTACCTTCATTCCAGACTGCTGGAGCGGTCCTGCAGGCTGAATGACGAAGAAGGCGGCGGTTCTATCACGGCGCTTCCGATCATTGAAACACAGGCCGGAGATGTGTCCGCATATATCCCGACCAATGTGATTTCGATCACAGACGGCCAGATCTTTCTGGAGAGTGATCTGTTCTTTGCAGGTATGCGCCCTGCGGTAAACGTCGGACTGTCCGTATCGCGTGTCGGCGGCGCTGCCCAGACGAAAGCGATGAAAAAAGCAGCCGGCAGCATCCGTATCGATCTTGCGCAGTACCGGGAGATGGAAGTCTTTACCCAGTTCAGTTCCGATCTGGATGCGTCTACAAAAGAGCTGCTGCAGTACGGAAGAGGCCTGATGGAACTCTTAAAGCAGCCGACCGGGCACCCGCTTTCCATGGAAGAGCAGGTAGTCACTCTGTGCGCCGCTACCGGGAAGGTCATGCTTGATGTGCCGGTCGCAAAGCTAAAAGCATTCCAGATGGAGATGCTGAAATGGTTTGAGGAAGCTCATACAGAGATCATGAACGAGTTAAGGACAGGGAAAGACCTCGGGGACGATCTGAAAAACCGGATTACGGATGCTGCAAAGACTTTCAAGTCTTTATGGCAGAAACAGGGTGAATAATGAATGGCTAACACACGTGAAATTCAAAGCAGAATGAACAGCATCCGTGATACGATGAAGATCACGAATGCCATGTATATGATATCCTCCACAAAACTGCGCAAGGCGCGCAGGGAGCTGGAGAGGACGGAGCCTTATTTCTATACGCTTCAGTCGATGGTGTCCCGTATCATCCGCCATATACCGAAAATGGAGCATATGTATTTTGGGGACGGCAGGGACGGCAGCGGAAAACGGCGCGGATTTCTGGTCGTGACCGGTGACAAGGGAATGGCCGGTGCATACAATCACAATGTCCTGAAGCTTGCGCAGGAGCAGATCGAGCAGGCGGAAGCGTATTCCCTTTTTGTCGTAGGCGAAGTGGGAAGGCAGTATTTTCACAGCAAAAAAATAGAGGTAGATGAACATTTTCTGTATACTGCGCAGAACCCGACGATGAGCCGGGCACGTGCGATCGCCGCCCGGATACTGGAGCTGTATGAGACGGGACAGGCGGATGAGATCGATATGATCTATACGACCATGAAGAATGCGGCGCAGGCGGAGACCGTGACAGTGAAGCTGCTGCCTCTCTCAAAAGAGGACTTTAAGGTTCCGATGGTTCCGGTGAACGTCCATCAGGAGGAGTTTTCGTTTCAGCCATCGCCGGAGCGCGTGCTGGATCATGTGGTCCCGAACTATATATCCGGCTACGTATACGGCGCGCTGATCGAGTCGTACTGCAGTGAGCATAATGCCAGGATGATGGCGATGCAGGCGGCAAACGACAGCGCGCAGGAGATGATCCACAGCCTGTCAATCGAATACAACCGGGTGCGTCAGGCGGCGATCACGCAGGAGATCACGGAGGTTATAAGCGGCGCAAAGGCGCAGAAGCGAAAGAAGAAAAAGAGTGCGAAAGGAGCCGCAGTATGAACACAGGGAGAATAGTTCAGGTTCTGGGACCTGTCGTCGACGTAGTCTTCGAAAACGGCGATCTGCCGTATATCAAAGACGCGCTTGAGGTCATCCGGGACGGAAAAAAATGTGTCATGGAAGTTGCGCAGCATATCGGTGACAATACGGTGCGCTGCATCATGCTTGCTTCCAGCGACGGACTTCATAAAGATATGGAAGTAACAGCGACCGGGTCCGGCATCCGTGTCCCGGTAGGAGAGAAAACACTGGGGAGACTGTTTAATGTGCTCGGTGAGACGATCGATGGCGGTGAACCGATCGATAAAGAAGAAAAATGGTGTATTCACCGTGAGGCGCCGGGATTTGAGGACCAGAGCCCTGTAGTAGAAATGCTGGAGACGGGGATTAAGGTCATCGACCTTCTCGCACCGTATGCAAAGGGCGGAAAGATCGGTCTGTTCGGCGGCGCAGGTGTCGGAAAGACAGTTCTGATCCAGGAGCTGATCCGCAATATCGCCACAGAACACGGCGGATACTCGATCTTTACGGGTGTCGGTGAGCGTTCCAGAGAGGGAAATGACCTCTGGAGTGAAATGAAAGAGTCCGGCGTTCTGGAAAAAACGGCCCTGGTGTTCGGTCAGATGAATGAGCCGCCTGGAGCGCGTATGAGAGTAGCGGAAACGGGGCTTACGATGGCGGAATATTTCCGTGACGTACAGAATCAGAATGTGCTTCTGTTTATTGATAATATTTTCCGTTTCGTTCAGGCCGGTTCTGAAGTGTCCGCCCTGCTTGGCCGTATGCCCTCAGCGGTAGGGTATCAGCCGACGCTGGCTACAGAGCTCGGAGAGCTGCAGGAGAGGATCGCTTCGACGAAGAACGGTTCCGTTACTTCGGTTCAGGCAGTCTATGTCCCGGCCGACGACCTGACGGACCCGGCTCCGGCTACGACGTTTGCTCATCTCGATGCGACGACGGTTCTTTCGAGAAAGATCGTAGAGCAGGGAATCTATCCTGCCGTAGATCCGCTGGAGTCCAATTCGCGGATCCTGGAAGAAGATGTCGTCGGAAAAGAACATTATGAGACGGCGCGAAGGGTGCAGGAGGTCCTTCAGAAATACAAGGAGCTGCAGGATATCATCGCGATCCTCGGAATGGAGGAGCTTTCCGAAGAAGATAAGGTTACGGTATACCGTGCAAGAAAGATCCAGAGATTTTTGTCCCAGCCGTTCCATGTGGCAGAGAACTTTACCGGAGTTCCGGGCAAGTATGTGCCGGTTTCTGAAACGGTAAGAGGATTCCGCGCCATCATAGACGGAGAGATGGATGAATATCCGGAAGCAGCCTTCTTTAATGTCGGAACGATTGACGATGTAATTGAGAAAGCACGGCAGATGGAAGCGTCTGCCAGGGAATGACGGACGGCAGAAAGGGGTAAGGCGCAATGTCTGAGTTTCATCTGGGGGTTGTCGCAAGTGACAAGGTTTTTTACGATGGCCCGTGTGAAGTCGTGATCGTGCCGGGGCTTGACGGAGAGTGGGCTTTTATGGCGCACCATGATTATACGGTGGTCGCTGTAAATCCGGGTCTGCTGCGCTATAAAAAAATGGACGGGACGTGGGAAGAAGCCGTGGTCGGCAGCGGATTTGCGCAGAGTGCAAACAACCGTGTGCTGGTGATTGTAGATACGGCGGAGCGGCCCGATGAGGTCGATGAGGCGCGCGCCCGCGAGGCGCTGGAGCGTGCGAAAGAGGAGCTGCGCCAGAAACAGTCCATCCAGGAGTACCGTATGTCACAGGCGTCTCTGGCAAGAGCGATCTCGAGACTGCAGAATAAAAATAAAAAGAATGTGAATCTCTGATTGACAGATATCTGCGCAGGGGTAATAATTGTTATTGTGCCGGGAGGCAAAAGGACAATTACCCTGCGCAGATTTTTTGTGCGATACGCCTGTCAAGCGGGGCTGTCGCAAAATGCAGCTATGCTTCCGAACATCCGTGTTCACCTAGTCCTCCTGACATCTGTCCGTATCAGGCGGATATATCCGCCCGATACAGGACATCTGTCTCAGACATGTGTACACTGGATGTCCGGAAAGCAGCTGCAAAGCATTTTGCGACAGCCCCGCTTGACGGGCGACGGACAGCGAACGGCTTGCCGCCAGCTGCCGGTGATACGCCCGGCACACCCTGAACATACGGAGGATGGATATGAAGACGACAAAGAATATGGTGAACAGACTTGTACAATTGACTGCGGCCGGTTCCGGCCATCTTTCGGCGTGCATGGCGCCGCTGATCCCTGTTATTACGGCAGGCAGCCTGATTAAGCTTCTCAGCCTGATCCTGGATATGGCCGGTTTCCTGAGCGGTACGACGGAGATGATCCTTCAGGTGATGGGGGATGCGCCGTTCTATTTTCTGCCTGTGCTGGTGGCCGTGACGGCTGCTGATCACTTCGGGACAGACCGTTTTTACGTGGCAGGCGCTGCCTGTGTGCTGATGATGCCGGATTTTACCGCTCTTATGGCCGGTGACGCTGCGGTCTCGTTTGCAATGATTCCTGTCATCCGCACGACGTATGCCTACAATATTCTGCCGGTCATTCTGCTGGCATGGCTTCTGGCAAAATTTGAGCCGGCTGCAGCCGCGCGCTTTCCGAAGGCGCTGCTTGGGACGATCTACCCGCTGCTCGTGTTTTTTGTGACGGCAGCCTGCGGGTTCCTCGTAGTAGGGCCGATCGGTACGGTCATCAGCGTAGGACTCTCGGAACTGCTGAACTTCTTATCAGTACATGCGGGTATTGTTGCCTGGGCATTGTTTGCCTGCGTCGCTCCGCTTTTGATCCCGGCGGGAATGCATTGGATCTTTGTGACGACGGCGATCACTCAGATCAGCACGCAGGGATTTGATTCCGGTATTATGGCGGCATTTCTGATCACGAACCTGTCGCTGGCAGGCGCGGATTTTGCTGTTTTCGTAAAAAGTAAAGAACAGAAGCTGCGGGGGCAGGCGCTCAGCGCCGGCATTGTGGCGCTGCTCTCAGGAGTGTCGGAGCCTTCGCTGTTCGGTATCTGCCTGAAAGAAAAGAAAGCGCTGTACGGTGCGATGGCTGCGGGAGCGCTGACGGGCATCTATGAGGGGATCGTCGGGATCAATTGCTACGTATACTCTTTTCCGGCTGTCTGCTCGATCCTGATGTTCCAGTCTCCGGACGGAATGACGAACCTGATCAAAGCGGCAGGAGCGGCGGCTCTTTCGGTCCTGCTTGGATTTCTGCTGACCTTCTTTGCGCTTGGCAGGGAACGGACGCACAGCAAATAATATTTTTTTCACGTTTGTATTGACAAACGTGTTGTCTTGGTGTATTATTCAACTAGTACACTAAGATGCTGATATAACAAAAGGAGCGCTTATGGAATTTAACTCAGCCCTGCCGATTTATATGCAGGTAATGACATCAATTAAACGGGATATTGTTACAGGGCGGATGATGCCGGGTGACAAGCTGCCGTCTGTACGGGACATGGCTGTGGATTATACAATCAATCCCAATACGGTAAGCAGAGTATACAGGGAGCTGGAGAGCGAAGGCATCTGTTTTACAAAGCGGGGGATGGGGACATTCGTCACAGAGGACGTCAGCCGCGTGGAGCAGCTGAGAGCGGAGATGGCGGGGGAACTGGTAGAACGGTTTCTGGACGGCATGCACCAGCTTGGCATCTCGGGTGAAGAGGCGCTGCAGATGATCCGCGCCGAGCAGGAGGCGCGCGGCCGGTGAGAGAGACAACGCATCAAGGTGGATCAGAAATCAGACAGAAAAGTAAAGGAGAGTCAGATATGCTGGAATGCAGGGATATTACGAAAACGTATGGGCGAAAAACAGCGGTAGACCATGTATCATTTAAGATTGAACCAGGTAAAGTGTATGCGATGCTCGGGCCGAACGGAAGCGGAAAGACGACGCTGATGAAGATGGCGGTCGGACTGGTAAAGCCGAATGCAGGGGGATTTTTCTATAACGGGAATCCCGTAGGGAAGGAGAGCCGCAGGGAGATCGCCTACATGTCAACGGAGCCGTATTTTTATAACTGGATGACGATTAAGGATGTAGAAAAATACTATGCGGATTTCTTTGAAGACTTTTCCACGGAGGAATTTGAACGGCTGATGCGGCGGATGGAGCTTACCTCCGATATGAAGACGAAAGCGCTTTCTTCTGGTATGATGGCGAAATTAAAGATCGCGGTCACGATGGCGCGGGACGCGAAAGTATATCTGCTTGACGAACCGCTCAACGGCATCGACCTGCTGGCGCGCGACGAGATCATCACCAGCATTGTCGAAGCGATCCGTCCGGATGTGGCGCTTGTCGTATCCAGCCACCTCGTAGATGAACTGGAGCGGGTCGTGGATACCGCCATTTTCATGAAAGAAAGCCATCTGGTCGCGATGTGCGGTGTGGAGGAGCTTCGCATTACAGAGGGTAAATCAGTTGTAGATAAATACCGCGAAATATACGGACATGGAGGAGAAGAGACATGCTGAAACTGATCAAATATGAATTTCGTAAAACGATGTTTTCCAAACTGGTTCTGCTGTTTATCACGGTCCTGTCAGAAATCGCATACCTGATCGGAGTTTTCTTTAAGATTGACCGGATGCTCCAGGTCGGAATCTTCGGGCTTTGCATGTGCGCGATGGTGGGTATCTTTTATATCGGTATAGAAAGCCTGCTGGTCTTTCACCGTGATCTGAATACAAAGCAGAGCTATATGCTGTTTCTGACGCCGCAGAGCAGCTACCAGATCCTGGGTGCAAAGGTAATCGAAAATGGTGTGTCCATCTTTCTGACCGGCATATTTTATCTGGTTCTGGCGGCGGCTGACTTTTCCATCGGAGTGCTCTACATCGGAGGTGTCAAGGAATTCCTGGATCTTGCAGACCGGATTCTTTCCAGCATCAACATCAATATCAATATCCATATTCCGGAACTTTTTGCAGGTCTCTGTGTGACCCTTGCAGCATGGCTTTTGATGGTCGTGACGGGATATTTTGCGATCGTACTTTCTGCAACCGTATTCGCAGGGAAAAAGTACAGCGGATTTGTGAGTTTTATCCTGTATCTTGTTATCAACTGGATTTGCGGAATGGTGCTTGACCGGCTGCCGCTTCGAGGAGATACCCTTACGAGCCTCTATCTGACTACATGCAGTGTGCTGGTTCTGGTGGCTTTGATGTATGCAGTCTCAGGCTGGATCATGGAGAAAAAACTGAGCGTATAAAAATAGAAGGGACTGCCGCAAAAATGCAGCTATGCTTCCTGACATCCGTGTTCACCTAGTCCTCTTGACATCTGTCCGTATCAGGCGGATACATCCGCCCTATACAGGACAGATGTCTCGGACATGTGTACACTGGATGTCAGGAAAGCTACAGCAAAGCATTTTTTCGGCAGTCTCCGTTGTTTATTGCGGCAGAGAAGCCGTATATTCCAGAAGCTGTGCGAAACTGCCGCGCGGATAGACAGAAATGTCTTTCTCCTCTTTATTGATGAGGCAGTCTGTGAGCAGGAATACGGACATTCCGAGCGTCTGGGCCACCATATCCTCCGCCACGTCGTTGCCGACCATCAGACATTCTTCTGCCCTGCATCCGAGCGCGCCGATCACTTCTTGATAGTAGTCCGGATTCGGCTTGCAGTAGTGGGAATTTTCGTAGGTGGTATACAGCTCAAAATCGGAAGGAGAAAGCCCCGCCCACTGGATTCTGCTTTTTGTTGCAATTTCCGGAAACAGAGGATTGGTCGCAAGAGCAACACGGAATCCGGTTTCCTTCAGTTTTGTGACTGTCTTTGCAGCTTCCGGATTGAAGCCGCAGGAAGAGGCGGCTTTCTGGAATTCGACCCGGTAAAATTCTTCAAATATCGGTTCATCCTTACGGACTGCTTCGCCATAAATGCGGCAGAAAAATTCCCAGAAAGCATCCTTATTCAAGCGGCTGCCGTCGTTTTTTACCATGGCGGCTGTTCCGCCCCAGATCGCATCTGTAAGGGTTTTCGGATCATAGCCGTGAGGGATGAGTTTGATCGCAAGTTCTTTAAAGTAAGATTTTACAAAGACATCCTGATCCATCGGGAGCA
The DNA here is from genome assembly GCA_018711885.1 of Candidatus Choladousia intestinipullorum. Classification (GTDB taxonomy): domain Bacteria; phylum Bacillota; class Clostridia; order Lachnospirales; family Lachnospiraceae; genus Choladousia; species Choladousia intestinipullorum. Next base: position 17,715 of record DVHT01000188.1, read on the forward strand.
GTGTGCCGTCTAAGTCAAACAGTATTGTCGTGATCATATTGTGTACAGAAACCTCCGTTTTTGATGCTTGTTGTGAATGCGGGCCGGAAAGAGGCTACAGCGCCGCAATGTCAGATACCAGCGCGTCGATCTCCTCCTGCGTGGTGCTCCAGCTGGTGCAGAAACGGACACAGCTGTGATCCTCATCGATTTTCAGTTCGTATTCAAAAATGTATTTCCTGGACAGCTGCTCCATTACGCTGTTTTCCAGGATGACAAACTGCTGATTTGTCGGACTCTCGATATAAGCCGGGATTCCTTTTTTGGCAAAAGCATCCTTTAACTGCATGGCGTAGGAAACCGCTTTCTTTGTGATCTCAAAATAAAGGCCGTCTTGAAACAGTGTATAGAACTGCAGGCCGAGCAGCCAGCCTTTGGCGAGCATAGCGCCGTTTTGCTTGATGCAGCTGCGGAATCCTGTCATGAGAGCCGGATTCGTGAGAACGACCGCTTCGCCGAAGAGCGCGCCGCATTTTGTGCCGCCGCAGTAAAAGACGTCGGACAGCGCTGCGATATCTTTCAGGGTGACGTCACAGGATCCGGCTGCCAGTCCGTATCCCATCCTCGCTCCGTCAATGAACAGGTACATCCCGTATTCGAGGCAGACCTGACGGATAGCTTTCAGCTCATCAAGTGAATAGATCGTACCGAATTCGGTAGGGAATGAGAGGTATACCATGCCAGGCTGCGTGATGTGTTCCTGGACGTCGCTGGCGCGGTAGAGCTCTGCTTCTGCAGCAATCTGTGCGGCGGTTATCTTTCCGTCTCTGGAGGGAAGCGCCTGGATCTTATGCCCTGTATTTTCCACTGCTCCGGTCTCGTGTGTATGGATATGACCGCAGTCCGCACAGATGACGCTCTGGTACGGGCGGAGCGCCGATGCGATCACGGTATAGTTGGCCTGTGTGCCGCCGAGCAGAAAATGTACTCTGGCGTCAGGACAGTCCAGGTATTTTTTTATCTCAGCTTCGGCTTTTTCGCACCACTCATCCAGTCCGTATCCGCCGTAACTCTCATGATTCGTTGCATTCAGCGCTTCCAGGACGGCTGGGTGTGCGCCGTGATTGTAATCATTATTAAAGCGTATCATTGGTTCTCTCCTTTTTCTTTCTCAGTCTTCTGCTATTTTAGTATGGAGGATAAGAAAAGTCAATTTGCAGTATTTACTTGAAAACAAAAGAAGAGACAGAGTATAATAAAGCAGCCGTCTGTTTGGACGGGCTGTTTTCAAAAATGACGGAGGGACGCAGTGAGGAGGCAAACGATGGAGATACAGATCAGAAAAGCGGAACAAAGAGATTTGGAAGAGCTGCTGGATATTTACAATTATGAGGTGCGAAACGGCGTTGCGACGCTGGATCTGCAGCTTAAGACCATAGAAGAATGGCAGGTCTGGTTCGACGCCCACAACAAAGAAAATCATCCGCTGTACGTAGCGGTGAAAGACGGCTGCGTGGCCGGATATGTCAGCCTGTCGCCTTACCGGGAAAAGGAGGCATACCGTTCTACCGTAGAGCTGTCCGTGTATGTCGGCGCCGGGTTTCGCCGGCAGGGGATCGCTGCGGCTTTGATGGATTTTATTTTGAATGAAGCGAGAAAAGACAGCACGATCCACAATGTCGTTTCTGTGATCACGAGCGGAAACGAGGCGAGCTGCAGGCTTCACGACAGATTCGGGTTCCGGTTCTGCGGCACGATCCCGGAAGTGGGGATGAAATTTGGAAGGATGTTAAGCATCGATAATTACAGTCTGCTTGTATAGATGCGCGCATAGGAAGCGGATAATGGGAGGCAGAAGGCAATGAGTATGATAGAGAAAGATTATATTATGCGGCTGATCTATGAGGTGATCCGCACACTGCTGCGCATGATCTTCCATATCGATATCGACCGGAAGAACGGATACCTCTTTGAAGAAGAGCAGTACGCGCAGCGGTATCAGACGCTGACGGAGCTGGTTGACCGGGGAGAGCTTGATGAGGCGGAAAACCGGCTGATGAAAGAGCTGAACGTATATGAGCGGCGTGATCTTGAACTGGCGCTCTGTTTTTATGCGTATCTGAATGAAAAGGACAGTGATTACCTGGAAGCGCATGACTTTTCAAGAAAAGAGATTGCGCAGGGAATCAGGATGGTGTGCAGACTGTTCGGCTATGATACGCTGGCGGAGTCGCTGATGGATGAGATTGATCTGGAATGAGTCATATTTGACATTGTGAAACCGGCAGCGAATATGATATAGTGAAGTGAGACAAAGGATAAAGGAATTACATATGAGTATTTTGCGTGATTTATGGTATGAGCTTGCATGGCTGTTTCTGGTCTATTCGTTTGCCGGATGGTGTACGGGGGTCAGCGTCGCGGCGGTCAGAAGAAAAAAATTTATCAATACAGGTGTGATGAACCTGCCGTTCTGCCCGGTTTACGGTGTGACGGCCGTCGGCTACAGTCTGTTCCTTATGGAACTGAAGCATGATCTGTTTTTCCTGTTTTTGGGCGGCATGGTCATAAGTGCGATGATCACAGTCGTGACGGGGATCATACTGGAGCGGATTTTCCAGAGAAAATGGTGGGATTACAGCAAGTACAGGATCGGCTTTCACGGCTACCTCACAGCCCCGCTTTTGCTTCTGTTCGGAGCGGCTGCCGTTTTCGTGCTCTGGGTGGGCAATCCGGTCATTCTGCAGATTATCAGCCTGATCCCGTACAGCTTCGGGAAAATTCTGGTACTGTCGCTTCTCGCAATCCTGCTTCTCGACCTTTCCAGTGCGCTGGCTGTCGTCTGGAAATGGCGCAGACACATCAGGCGGATGGCGGAAGTGACAGACAACATGCAGGAAGTTTCAAACTGGTTCGGAAATGCAATTTCTTCCGCGATCCATAAAAGGCTGGAGCGTTCGTATCCTGCCGCTGATGCGGCTGAGATCCTGAAGCAGAAAGCGAAGGAACGGGAAAAAGGAAAAGAGTGTTTTGCAAGCGGATGCGGGTTTTATAAGCTGGTCTGGCTGTTCCTGATCGGCTCCCTGTTCGGCGACCTGATCGAGACGGTGTTCTGCCGGATCACGATGGGCTGGTGGATGAGCAGGAGCAGCGTCGTGTACGGCCCGTTCAGCGTCGTCTGGGGATTTGCCTGCGCGCTTCTGTCTGCGCTGATGTACAAATACAAAGACCGGAGCGACCGCTACCTGTTCTTTTACGGTACCGTGGTCGGAGGTACCTACGAATACGTCTGCAGCGTGCTGACGGAGCTTTTGTTTGGAACGGTATTTTGGGACTACAGCGGGATCCCCTTCAATCTGGGCGGACGTGTCAACCTTCTGTACTGTTTTTTCTGGGGGATCATTGCCGTAGTATGGGTCAAACTGATCTATCCGTTTCTGTCCCGGCTGATCGAGAAGATCCCGAGAAAAATAGGACCGGCGCTCACATGGGTCCTGATCGTCCTGATGGTGTTCAATATGGGGATATCGGCGCTGGCGCTTGCAAGATATTCGAACAGACAGAGGGGTATGGAGGCCAGAAACGGCGTAGAAGAATTTCTGGATGAGCATTTTACCAATGAGCGGATGGAGCGGATCTATCCGAAAGCGAAGATTGTAAGATAACGTTTGGATAAGGATGCAGGAGGACAAACATGAAGAAACGGGATCTGAATGCCGACCTGATACGCTGCGCTGCCGTATACAGCGTACTGTCTGTGCATTTTTTACTGAATAATGGGTTTTATTCTGTGCCTGTGGCCGGGGCGGATATGCTGCTTATGTGCATGTACCGTTCGCTGTTTATGGCGTGCGTGCCGTTGTTTATTATTCTGACGGGCTACCTGATGTGGCAGAAGAAGCTGAGCCGCAGCTACTATAAAGGGATCACAAAGACACTGGAGATTTATGTGCTTGCGAGTATCGCCTGTCTGCTGTTCAAAAAATACGTGATGGGATATGAGGTGACTCTGAAATCATCCATTCTCGGTATCCTTGATTTTGACGCGGCAAATTATGCATGGTATATCGAAATGTACATCGGTCTGTTTCTGATGATTCCGTTTCTCAATCTGGCTTACCACGGACTGAAGAGCAAAAAGGAAAAGCAGGTCCTGCTCCTGACGATGATCGCGCTGACGATGCTCCCGAAGCTGCTGAACATTTTCAATTTTACAACGGAAGGATGGTGGGGCAATCCGACGCTGTCTGATCAGTACGATCCGCTGGTTCCGGGATTTTTTACGTCGATGTATCCGGTGACGTATTATTTTATCGGAGCCTATCTGCGGGAATTCGGATGGCACATCAGCAAAAAGAAGAATCTGCTGCTCCTTGTCCTGACGGTTGCGGTGCTCGGATGGTACAATTATTACCGCAGCGGCGGCGGGAACTTCGTCTGGGGCTTAAACAGTACCTGGGGAGGGGAGAACCTGATCACAGCGGTGCTGATCTTTACTCTGCTGCTTCATGTAAAGATAGAGCGGTGGCCGGCGTTTCTGCGCAGGGCTGTCGTATTCATATCCGGAATTTCGCTTGGGCTGTACCTGATATCGTGGATCTTTGACCAGATTATCTATAAGGTGTATTTTCTGCCGTATGTACCGGTGGTAAATGACAGATGGGGATTTTATCCGCTGGTCGTGCCGGCCGTTTTCCTTTCCTCTGCCGCAGGAGCGTCGCTTTTGTATCTGATACGGCACGGCCTGCATGCACTTGCGGGTTTGACAAAACGCAGGCGATAATGTATAGTAAGTGTACCTGATAAACAGTATGATGCATTCGAAAAATATTGTGGAGGAGGGAGCACTATTCGAAGTAAAAGGAGAAACATGATCATCATCGCCGCTTTTGTTTGGCTGATGTGCTGCGGAATGACGCTGCAGGCATCGGCTGCATCAGGAAGCACTGCGGCGTCGGCCAGGGTCGTTTCCGGAGGGAAATGGGTCCAGACAAAAGACGGTAGGATGTACCGGTATTCGAAGACATCTTACGCAAAGAACGGATGGAGAAAGATCAAGGGAAAGCTTTACTATTTTAATAAAAACGGCATCTGCAGGACCGGCTGGTTTACGAATAACGGAAACCGGTATTATGCCAATCGAAAAGGACGTGTCTACACGAAAAAATGGCTTACGCAGGATGGCAGCCGATACTATTTCCAGACATACGGCGCCTGCGCAAGGAATAAATGGCTGAAGATTGGCGGAAAGCAGTATTATTTTACCAGTGACGGAAAAATGGCGGTCAGCCGGATGATAAAGACCGGGGGGAAATGCTACTTTGTGGATGCCAGCGGCGTCCGGGTAAAGTCCGCCTGGGTCAGCAAGAAGGACAAAAGATACTTTTTTGACAATAAAGGAGTGAGACTGCAGAGTAAGTGGCTGAAATACAGGGGCAAGTATTACTATTTCGGCAGCAACGGAGTCATGGCGGTCAATCAGTGGATCGGCGATTATTACGTCGGCGCTGACGGAGCGAGGATGACAAACTGCGTGGTAGACGGATACCAGCTCGATGCAAATGGAAAAAGAGTCCATACGGAGACTGCCTCGTACGTTTTTGTCGGTGATTCCCGGACTGTCGGTATGGAAGCGGCCTGTCCGGCCCAGGATGCCAGGTACATCGCAGAAGTGGGAATGGGATACGACTGGCTTCTCTCGACGGCAGATTCCGAGCTTCGGGAGATTTTGAACAGCAATCCGCAGTGCAAGGTGATCTTTGGCTTCGGCATCAATGACCTGGGCAATATCAGCAGATACATTTCGTACTACCAAAGTATCATGCAGAGTTATCCGAATACCCGGTTTTATGTGATGTCAGTCAATCCGGTGAATGAAAAGAAAGCAGCTTCGCATGGTTACAGTGTCAAAAATTCACAGATCAAAGCATTCAACAAGCAGCTAAAAGCAGCGCTTGGATCATCTGTCTATATCAATACGTATCAGTATCTGAAGACGAACGGGATCAATTCCCACGACGGTGTGCATTACACGGCAAGTACGTACGCTGTGCTGTATAACCATGTGATGCAGAGCATTCAGTAAAAAGACCCTAACAAAAAAAGATGTCGCACATATGATCTGCAAAGATTGTGTGACATCTTTGTTTTTACATGATTGTCCGTTTCAGAACGTATTATTCCCGTGTCTCAAATAATTTTGAGATCGGGACGTCCAGGACATCTGATATGTCAAACAGCTTATCAAGTGAAACAGAAGTCGGCATGTTCGGAGCTTCAAGATTGCTGATAT
>DVHT01000189.1 GCA_018711885.1 Candidatus Choladousia intestinipullorum
CCTACGTACATCGTTTTTGAAGTGACGATCTTTTCGCGAATCGCATCAATCGGCGGATTTGTGACCTGTGCAAACAGCTGCTTAAAATAGTTGAACAGCGGCTGATGGCGCCCGGAAAGGACGGCAAGCGGTGTATCGATTCCCATCGCACTGATCCCCTCGCTGCCTGTTTCTGCCATAGACAGGATCGACGTCCGGTAATCCTCATAGCTGTATCCAAATGTTTTCATCAGACGCATCCTCATCTCGTCTGAATACGTCTCGACACGTTTATTCGGTATCTTGATATCCTTCAGGCTCACCAGATAACGGTCAAGCCATTCGCCGTACGGCTGTCTGGATGCATAACGCATTTTCAGGGTTTCATCGTCTACCACTTCTCCTTTTACCGTATCGACCAGAAGCATTTTCCCCGGATGCAGCCGTTCTTTCTGCACGATCCTGGCCGGATCGATCTCCAGGACGCCGACCTCGGAGGACAGGATGACGCATCCGTCATCCGTAATGTAGTAACGCGACGGACGCAGGCCATTGCGGTCCAGTACAGCACCCATGATATCTCCGTCGGAAAACAGGATGGATGCAGGACCGTCCCAGGGTTCCATCATCGTCGCATAGTACTGGTAAAAATCTTTTTTCTTCTGTGACATGACCCCGTTGTTCGCCCAGGGCTCCGGTATCGTGATCATGACTGCAAGGGGAAGATCCATCCCGTTCATCGTCAGGAATTCCAGCGTATTATCGAGCATCGCCGAATCTGAACCCTGTGCGTTGATCACAGGAAGCACCTTGTGCAGATCCTCTTCCAGATATGCAGAAGACATCGTTTCTTCGCGTGCCAGCATTTTGTCGGCATTTCCGCGGATCGTGTTGATCTCACCGTTGTGCACGATAAATCGGTACGGATGTGCACGCTCCCAGCTTGGGTTTGTGTTCGTGCTGAATCTGGAATGTACGATCGCGATCGCAGACTCGTAATCCGGATCCTGAAGATCCGTAAAAAAGGTTCTGAGCTGCCCTACCAGAAACATCCCCTTATAGACGATCGTCCTGCTTGAGAGTGATACTACGTATGTCGTATCATTCGACTGTTCAAATGTCCTGCGGACCACGTACAGTCTGCGGTCAAAAGAAAGTCCGCGCTCTGTTTCTTTCGGCCGTTCCACAAATGCCTGTTCAATACACGGCATCTTGTCGAGCGCCTTGTGTCCGAGAACCTCAGGCGCTGTCGGCACCTTTCTCCAGCCAAGGAAATTCATGCCTTCCTTTTTTACGATACTCTCAAACATTTTCTTCGCCTGGTTCCTTTTCAGGACATCCTGCGGGAAGAAAAACATCCCGATACCGTAATCTCTCTCATTACGTAAAAAGATGCCAAGGTCCAAACAGGTTTTGCGGAAGAATCTGTGCGATATCTGCAGCATGATTCCAACTCCGTCGCCTGTTTTTCCCTCGGCATCTTTGCCGGCTCTGTGTTCTAGATTTTCTACAATACTCAGTGCATTTTCGACTGTCTGATGAGTTTTGACTCCCCTGATATTGACGACTGCTCCGATCCCGCAGTTGTCATGTTCAAATTCCGGCCTGTACAGGCCCGGGCTCACACAGACAGATTCTCGATTTCTTTTCGAATCCATCTTTCTTCCTCCCGTCGGGTGATTGACATCAGTTTTTATTTACGCATTAATATACACCTATTTTTCTTCTCTGTAAATAGCCATTTTTTAAAAAAAATATGGAAAAACGACTGCCGCCGCATTAGATCCGATATGGAACAGCACCGGAAATACGAATAATTGCCCGTGTTCATAGACGGCCGTAAGAGCCAGCGCCATAGGAAAAGCAAAGATGATCTGGATCGGATTTCCATGGTAAAGCGCAAATAAAAGCGACGACAGAACAGCCGCTGTCTTTACCGGAAAGTATCGCTTCATCCTGCCGTATACCAGTACGCGGAAGATCAGCTCCTCCGCAAGCGGGACCAGAAAACAGAGTCCCACAAGCTGCACAGCCATGCTTCCCGCCAGCAGAACCTCCTGTGTCTCATTGGAAAAAACGTCCTGTATCCCTGCCGCATTCAGGACGGTACTCCATACAACATTCAGGACAGCGCCGGCAGCGATACAGAATACACCGAACAAAATCTTTCCCGCAATACCGGTATCCTTTACCTCTCTGCTTTGTCCGGCATGCGTCTCCTGTGCGGAAATGTCTCCGCCTGCACGGATCCGGTCCTGCCGGTACATCGCCCATACAAACGGAAGAACGATTAAAGCCGCAAGCGCCGTGCAGGAAGCCGCATCCAGCCTCTGCCCAAATAATGCCGCCACTGTATTCGACACCAGCATATGCAGCAGGACCGGCGTCACTATCGAAATTAATCCGGACATTTTTCCTCCCTGTAAAAGCAGGCCCGACCGCAGGGAAACCTCATTTCCCAGTCAGTCAGGCCGTCTTCTGTCTTTTATGCGTTCTCCGGTATTACCGGAATTTCAAATGATGCAATGCTCCATGCGCCGTCAGCAAATGACATCACAAATGTCGCCGTATTGTCTCCGGACTGTGATGCAGTCTCTGTCTGCTGTACCGGCGTACCGTCTTCCTGGAGTTCTTCTGTGTCTGTCGTGACATCCTGGCGCACCACATAATGATAAGAAAATGTCATCTCTGTCGTGATCGCCCCGTCTTCGCCTTCGGTAAACTGCAGATTGCCGAACTGTGCCGCAAAATCGGAAATCGCCGCATTGCGGAACACACTTCCGTCCTGATGCAGCCGCGTCCCCTGGCTTTCGACGAAATCCTCGGCTGTTGTAAGGCTGTCCGCAAACAGCGTCTCCAGACCATCCGTACTCTCTGTCGCCGCTCCGGCATAGAGCTGTTTCAAAGCATTCACTGCCATCTCCTTACACTCGTCCTGTGCCGATGTCTTCAAAGCCATCTGAGCAGTATAATCCGCGCTGCCCGCTGTCGTATCAAGTGTTGTATTGACCGATTCAAGCGCCGGATGGCGCACAGCTACGCTGATCTCTCCAGGAAGCAGGCTTGGCACCTCATAGCAGTCATACGATGCCGCCACTCCATCCGTCACGATCCACGCTGCATCCGCCGGCTCGTTGTCCAGATAGAGTTCTGAACCTGCCGGGACTGTAATCCGGAAATTCTTCACCATACAGTGACCGGACAGTATCCTCCATCTGTCAAAAATCCCGAAAGCTGCATCCGCCTGTTTTCTTACCGTAAAATCCTCTTCATACTGTACTTCACCGTCAGCATTCAGAAATCTTGCGTGGTAATCGACGTACTCATTTCCGTCGCTGTCGCGGCGGTTCTCTCCTCTTTCCAGCTCGTATTCCGAATAAAGGCTGTATTTTCTGGCCTCAAGCGCCGCTGCATACTCCTGTGATGTGATCGGAGTATCCTGTGACTGGTCAAGCAGCGTATACGCCCTGTCTGCATCATTCTCGATCAGCCTTCCCAGATACTGCTCCATTGCATAATCCGGGGTACTCTGCTGATATGCGCGCAGGCAGGCGGCTCCGCCCCCGAACAACAGTACGATAAGCAGCAGTACCAATACTTTCACTAATACTCTCTTCCATGCTTTCATGTTCCGTACCTCCCTAATTTCCTGCCAATGCTGCTTCGTAGTTCAAAATGACATTCAGATTTGCTTCCTCATAATCATTCAGGTAATAGAACATGTTTGCATCAAACTCTTCCGGTGAATACTGCGGAACATACCATGATTTCTGACTGAAATAGTCACGCAGATCCTGCGAGTTGAAGATACGCCCGTTCAGGGCAAAAATCTCGTTCCGGATCAGGCGCAGCTGCCCTGCGTCATAATTATAAAGCTCACTCTCGTCGATGTACCGGCTGCTGATTCCCTGGATGATCACATCATCCGGTGTATAGGCGGATTCTTCGCCTGAGCTTCCGCTGCTGCCGTCATCATACGTGTAATCACCGTTTCCCGGATCAGTAATTTCAATTGTCTGTCCGCCGGAACCGCCGTCCGTATAGCCGTCGGAACCGCTGTAGCTGCCGTCATCTGTATAACCGCCGTCTCCGCTGCTGCCGTTATCCGTATAGCTGCCATCTCCGCTGTAGCTGCCGTCTCCGGAACCGCCGTCCGTTCCTGTATCTCCTGATGTTCCGTCAGAACTGATCGGATTTCCCTGCTCGTCTGTCTCCACAGTCTCCCCATTTTCGTCTGTTTCCGTCGGAGCTTCCGTCTCGACTCCCTTAATAATGTTGCCTGAAGCCGTAACAGTAAATGCATCTGTCTCATAGACTCTGCTCTCACTGGTCTCCGGCGCAAGCTCCGACGCCGTTTCCTGTTCTTCCGGTTCCGTTCCCGGAGAAGTCAGCATCAGACCGTTTGTCATCGCAGTATCGACGGCAAAAAATGATACTGCTGCCGTCAACACACAGCCCGCAAGAAATCCGCTGTTGCGTTTAAAAATATTTGTTTTCTTTTTCATTATTTATCTCTCACCCCTTTATGGGGCATCATATCACAGATGTCGAAAAAAGTCTACGGAAACTCTATTTTTTCCTGCCGCTCCCATTTATCGCAAATGACGCCGCCGTAGCGGCAAACATCAGGAGCCCGAACGCCAGCAGAAGAGTCCCGCCGTTCTGGCCCGTTCCCGCAATACGGCCGGCCTTTGCCCCGTCCGCTCCGAGGCTCTGTTCCTTCATTACCCTTGCTGTACTTTTAAGGGCAGCATCCGCACTCCTTCTGTCCTTTCTGTACCTGGGCGCCTCGTCCGTCTTTTTCCCCACAAATACCGGGATTTCCTGACTCCAGTAAGAATTACCGGCCATATCCTCCAGCCAGACCCGGAGCGTCTGCCAGTCTTCCGCCTGATCCAGAGTGATTTTTACCGTCTCGTCTTCTTTTCCTGCCTCTTCCCGTTCCAGTATCACGGTACTGTCCCGATAGACTTTCATCCGCCTGATCCCTGTATTGTCGTAAGGCGTAACGCAGGCCGTAACACATTTTGCATCATACCCCTGCTCCGCTTCGATTCCCGTAACTGTACAGTCCGGAGCTGTCCAGTCCAGCACAAACGCCACCTGCTTTTTCTGAATCCCCGTGTCGCTTACATTATCCGCACTGTCTTTTGAAGTCAGGAGCAGCTCATATACTCCCTCTTTCTGAAAATACCCCGCCGGAACGGTATAGCAGTACCGTTTCCAGGAATCCTTCGTTCCCGTCATCGCGACAGAATAATCCACGCCGCGCCTGAGCAGCTCCAGTTCTCCGTCCCGCCTGCAGTAAATATCGGACTCACCTACGTAATCAATATTTGTCTCATAAAATGTGATCGGCTCGGCTTTTGAAAGGAAATACTGTCCCAGTTTCTCCCGCGTCTCTTCCGACAGTTCATAGACCGATCCGTATCGGTTGACCGAGAATTCTATCATTTCTTCTGCTTTGTTCCCCGCCATATCCTCCGCTGTCACTGACAGCCGATAAATATCGTCATAACTTTTCTGCACAGGAAAATCAAAGTACCGGACGGCCGCGCCGCGGTCTGTCTCTTTTTTTTCACTGACAGCCGGAAACTTTCCATGATTGATTCCGGCAAATTCAATCTGCAGGCTGCCGGGTTTATAATGCGCGTCATTTCCTTTTATTTTTACTTTTACCTTCCCTGAATTTGCCGTCTGGTCCTGCACCCCTCCGATCGTGATCTTGGGAGCGGTCCTGTCTACACAGACGATCCCGCTTTTTGAAAAATGGACGTTTCCGACGTTATCCTCCGTCCTGACAAAAATCTGGTACATCCCTTCCTGTTCAATCTGTACCGTATGCTCTGTCCTGCATGAAATCCATTCCTCTTTCTGCGGATCGCACAGCAGCCTGCCGCCGCTGTCACAATTTAATACGAGATACGCTGAAGATTTCAGCCCGCTCCTGCCGTCCGGCGCAACGGTGATCTCTGCTTTGGCTGTATCCGGAACGTACGTTATCCCTCCGGAAACTTTGCCTGAAAGCGTGATATCAGCAGGCGGAGCTTCCCCGTCAATCGCATACTGCTCCTGACAAGTCTCCGGCACTCCGTCTGATCCGTCTGTGCTCTGCACCTGGAAGCGGATCATGCCGTCTTCCTGCAGATTTTGAAAGCTCTGTTCCCCGGTGCAGACGCTCCCGGCCTTTGTCTCAAGATAGAGGCTGCTTCCCGGCCTGACCCACAGATGTCCCGCTTCGTCACGATACCATGCTCCGGCATCTCCGACAACATCATACCGTTTCTCTGTCTGCTTCTTCTCTTTTTTCTCTTTTTTCTCTTTCTTCTTTTTCTTCCTGCCGCGTTCTTCCGTGGTCTCTCCCGTCTGCGCTTCTGTCGCTTCAGCCTTTGGGTCTGACACTTCTGTCAAACTTTCCGCCGCCGTCTCCTGTACCGGCTCTTTGAGTCCTTCCGTACTCATCTGCGTCTGCGGTTCCAAATCGGCTGCCGTCTGCTCGAGACCCCCGGACTCCGGCTCTGTATTGTCCGCTTTCTCAGAAGCCGCGCTTCCGCCCGGTTTCTCCGTCTTTTCCGTTCCTTCCGGCATTTCTTTTTCCGTCTGTGTTTCTGCCGGCGCAGCATCCAATGATATTTGTGTCATTTGTTCCTGCAGCAGCTCCGCTCCTTCTGCGGGCGGCATCGTCTCACTCTCCGCTGATGTCTCCGACTCCGCTGCAGCCGCGCTCTCCGGCACTTTCTCACTCTCTGATTCTGTCTCCTGCTCTGCCGTCGTCTCACTCTCCGCTGACGTCTCCTGCTCCGCTGCAGTCCCGCTCCCCAATATTTTCTCACTCTCTGATTCTGTTTCGTCCTCTGTTTCTGTCCTGCTCTCTGCGCAGCTTTCACTCTCCGGCACTTCCGCGTATACCGGCACTGTCTCGCTTTCTGCAGCCGGAACAGGGATTTCTGTGCCGCGCACTTTTTCCAGAACAACTGTCCCGAGAGCCGCTGCGATATCGGTGGCTCCGCAGGCGACTGCAGGCCGGGCCGTATAACACTCTGTATACAGTTCTTCTGCAAAGACCAGGATCACGGCGGCGGCCACGCCAAACGCCAACATTTTCTGCAGCCGCTTTTTCTTTCTATCTCGCTGTCTCTTCTGTTTCTGTATCAATCGTATTTCCCCTTTCGTCTTCGAACACTCTCTCCACCGCTTCTTTTGCGGCTTCATACTGTTCCAGTATCACCTCCCTTTCTTTTCTGTTTTCCCATGCTTCCGCAGATTTTACGAAGGTTTCCAATGTACTCAGCACCGGTTTCACCTCCCGGTAGGCCCGTTTTCCACTGAATTCTGCCGACCGTACAGCCAAAAATGAAATCAGTTCAGATGCGATCTGCCTTTTCACTTCCGGAAGCTCCAGATCCAGGCCGTCCATGCGCCAAAGCCGGCACAGATCATCCCAATAAGTCAGATATTCTTCTGCTTCCTGCCCCAGTCCCTTCTTTCCCAGTTTTTCATAATACGATGCGATATCTGCATGGATTGAAGCAGACAAAAACCACTCCTCCTGTCTTCCTTCTCCCTTTTCTTTCTGAGAAAGGATTGCCTCCCGAAACCAGAAAGACGCAGCGCTTTTTGCTCCCGGTCCATCATAAAAATACCAGTAAGCGATCCCCATCTGATAAGCGAAACGCCCGTAGACGTGAGAGTTTTCCTTTAATCTTTCCAGAATTGTTCCTCCCTGTCCGTCAACGGCTTGATAGACCAGATCCTTTAACTGTTTTTCTTCCTCCATGCTGAATACGTAATCCTCCTCAATCCGTCTCAGCAGACAGAACGCCCATCTTCCATCTTCCGTGAAAAGACCTGCCGCCTGTTCCAGGCACTCAAGCGCCTGCACGAATCCCAGTCCCTCCGACCGGCTCAGAAGCTCCTGATACTGCTTCTTCACACGCGCATCTGTCTCCCCGGAAGGTTCCCAAACGGGCAGTTTGATCAAAAAAAGCAGCGATAAGGAAAGCAAAAAGAATGCTCCCACTGCCTTGCTGCCCTGCTTTTTCCGTTGATACCGGCGGCGCAAACGCCGCATGACCCGGTACAGTTCCGTGCAGTCCTGAAAACGCTGCTCTTTTTCCGCCTGCAGACACCGTTCCAAAATCCGTCCGATCTTCCGGACCTGACTTTGGGGCATTCCCGTAAGTTCTGATTTTTTCCGGACCCCCGGCTTTGCCGCTGGCGGCGCACAGCCATACAGGCAGTAGTACATGGAAGCGCCAAATCCATAGACATCGGTGCGCGCATCCACCTCTCTTCCTCCATACTGCTCCGGCGCCGCAAATCCCGGTGTCCCGGCACACCCGGCCGTGCTCTTTGTTCCGCGCAAAAACACAGCGGCGCCAAAGTCGATCAGCACCGGTACTCCGTCTTTCCTGATCAGAATATTGGTCGGCTTGACATCCAGATGAAGGACGGGCAGCGTCCTCGTGTGCAAATATCCAAGCACATCCAAAAGCCCGAGTGCAATAGAAAAAAACTGTTCTGCCGTGAGCCCCCGTTTCGCCAGCTTCGAAAGAACCTGACCTGAAACGTATTCCATGACCAGCCAGATCTGTTCTTTTTCTTCAATCACATCTATGATTTCCGGCAGAGAAGGATGGCACAGCCTCTTCATCATATCCAATTCATGGATCTGATCTCTGTTCTCAGAAACTGGAAGCCGTTTGGCCGCACGTATCTTCTCTGTAGAAAGGTGCACTACGAGGTAGACCGTCCCCTCTCCGCCGCTGCCAAGACATCTGAGTTTTCTGTAGCGTCCTCCGATCAGTTCCGTATCCGACCGCTTGGTTTTCATTTCATATCCATACGCCTCCTTTTGTTTGAGAATTTTCATATATAATATGTGATTATATTATCTTTCAATCAGCCCGCTTTGTCAAGTGGTTTTTAGAACACTGTTCCCGAAATCCCGGATGACAAAGAGGCTGCTGCAGGATGATAAACTGCTCTTCATCCTGCGGCAGCCTGTACAAAGGTGTCATATTCTCTTATTATTTGTTGCTCTGATTCAGCGGAATACGGCGGTCATCAGATCAGCTCATAGACCGTTCCCGATATCTGTGCGATCTGCTCAATCGCAGCTGCATGATCTGCAAGGTTCTGGCTCAAGATACAGAGAACGTACACGGAGCCGTCCGTCTCTACGACTGCTGCGTCGTTCTCAACCTGGTCCCCGTACTCTCCCGCCAGTTCCCCTGTCTTATTCGCCGACAGCGCCGTTGTTCCTTCCAGACCGGCAGGGATCTTGTTTCTGCGTGTCTGGTTCACCAGATACTCATACATTTTCGCCGACGCTTCTGCATTGACGCAGGTTCCGCTGTAAATGCTCTCAAGCAGTCTGAGGCAGTCATTTGCAGACGTGTAATTATCGCCTGCCGGGTTTTCCTCCAGAAACCTGCGGCCCAGTACAGTCGCAGTGTAGCCGTTCTCCTGGCAGAACTGGTTTACGACCTGCATCCCCGTCTGAGCGTCACCGCCTCCGAGCCGCTCGATCAGGGTATTTGCCGCCTCATTGTCACTGACCGTTATCATATCCGTGATAAGCTGTTTCAGTTCCCCGTCATAGGATTCTTCAAATGTAATATGGCGCTCCTCAGAAGCCGGATAGCATACGCGGTCATAGATCGCGGCCATGATAAACAGCTTGATCACACTGGCCGATTTCATCTGCCGGTCTCCCTCGATGCTGCCCTGCGCCCCCGTCGTGAGATTTTTCACGCTGAAAGCCCATTCTTCCCCGGACTCCATAGACGGATAAAGATAGTCTTCACCGACCTGTTCGACCAGAGCATTCATCTTTGCCGCCGCTTCTTCCGTGACCGTTTCCTCTTTCATTCCCTTTTCCGTAAAATACCGGTCAATGCCGTCCGCGATCCCTTCCGCCATCAGCGGCTGTACAGACGGATCTGACATCCTGGAATCGTCGGACTGGTTCGTCATAAAGCCCATCTCCAGGATCATCACCGGAATCTGGCTCCAGTTAATCCCCGTCATATTGTCGTAATACTGCACTCCGAGAGATTCAAACGAAGCTTTGCTGCAGTAGGCATCCAGAATACACTGTCCCAGCAGATAAGAATCCTCCGCCAGATAGCCGACATACGGATTGTCAGAAGACGGGACCATCGCAAGCGCCCCGCTAACGCTGGGATCATCGGAGCCGTTCGCATGGATGCGGACGTAAATGTCGCCTCCCTGTTCATAGGCAAGCTGCGCCCGCTCTGCGTTGCTGATCGCCGTATCGTGATCCTCTCTCGTCAGAACGACTTCATATCCTCTCTCTTCCAGCTCATCCCTCAGCAGCAGGGAAATCTCAAGATTCAGTTCGTACTCTTTCTTATCACTGAATGAGCTTTGCGTGCCGGTCGACGCTTTTGCTTTCATCTCTGAAGATCCCGGGCCGCTCGGCTCCTGATCGCTCATGTCGACCCAGCTTCCCTGATGCCCCGGATCGATCGCCACAACAAGCTTCTCCTGCGGCTCGCTCTCCTTCGTCATCCCGGACTCCCCGGTATCATCTTCCGCTGTTTCTGCTTCCGTCGCAGTCACGGTCCCGGTCGCTTCCGTCTGTTCCGGTCTGCTTCCTCCGCTTTGTCCTCCCGTCTCGCTGTGACCGGCCCAAAGCCATATGACGATTCCCGCACACAGGAGCAAAATGATCACGACCGCCGCCAAAATCCCGGTGACAGGGATCTCCTTCTTCTTTTTCCGATTCGCCATGATACCTCCCCTTCTCCGGTTCTTGTTCTTCTTATTATTTCCAGCTTCAGGAAGCTTCATACTCCTTCATTGCATCCGCCACCTGCTGTTCACAGCTTCTCATTGCAAGGATGGTCTGCTCCATCAGTTCTTCCAGCGTCCAGCCAAGCCTCTCTGCTCCTTCTTTTATCACAT
Source organism: Candidatus Choladousia intestinipullorum (assembly GCA_018711885.1). Classification (GTDB taxonomy): domain Bacteria; phylum Bacillota; class Clostridia; order Lachnospirales; family Lachnospiraceae; genus Choladousia; species Choladousia intestinipullorum. The sequence continues at coordinate 10,912 of DVHT01000189.1, forward strand.
CCCTGGAACATCCTGCCGCAAAGCGCTTGTCTTTGAATTTTTTCTTCAGGCTCGATACCTCCATATCGGAAACGCTTCTGGACGGACGCATCTTTGCTGCCGCGCCGATCAGTCCCGTCAGCTCGTCCACAGCGAACAGTACCTTTTCCATTTCATGTTTCGGCTCTGCGTCGCTGCAGATACCATAGCCGTGGCTGCAGATGGAATAGATCATTTCCTCGCTCACTCCGCCTTTTTTCAGCAGTTCCGGCGCTTTTTTACAGTGCTGCTCCGGATAGAGCTCAAAATCAATATCATGCAGCAGCCCTGTGATAGCCCAGTACTGCGCTTCCGCCTCATATCCCAGCTTTTTTGCATACCAGTCCATCACTGCTTCTACCGTCAGTGCGTGCTGAATATGAAACGGCTCTTTGTTATATTCTTTTAAAAGTGTAAATGCGTCATCTCTTGAAATCGTACTTATCATCCTGTTCTCCACTCCTTCTCCGCGTCATTCTGCAAATCAGCCGGCTGAAGCAGTATCCCTGCTCCAAAACTGCGCAGCCGCTTTTTTATTATACACTTTAATGCGATACCGCGTCAACACTGCCTCTTGCAGGCATCGTCGAGTGACAGAAGCTGCATCAGCTCCCTCACATTGGACACGGTCATTTCTTCCCGGGCTCCGTGCTCCATCAGAAATTCCTTTGTCCGGAATCCCCAGCAGACGGAGATGCAATCCATTCCCGCATTTCGGGCGGTCAGGATATCGACGTCGGAATCTCCCACATAGACGGCGCGGCTGCGCGGGATGCCAAGCTCCGCAAGCGCCTCAAAAACGGAATCGGGGGCCGGCTTTCTCCGGATCCCCTGCCGTTCCCCGATCGCAACGCGGACAAGCTCCGGGAAGTAGATATCCCGAAGCTTCTTCACGGCAAAATCCGCCTTATTGGAAACGATCGCCACCGCAATGCCTTCTTTTAACAGCCTGTCCAGCAGAAACAAAATGCCCGGATACGGCTCCGTCTCGTCCATACAGTGTTCATTGTAATGTGTGCAGAAATCACGGTAGACCTCATCAAAGTCGGGGTTATCCTCGCCTCCGGGCAGCAGCTGCATGATCAGCCTGCGGATCCCGTTCCCCACAAAGCTGCATATCTCTTCCCTTGTACGTGTCGGAAAGCCATACTTCCCGGCTGTCGCGTTCGCGCTGTTTGTCAGATCAGACAGGGTGTCAAGAAGCGTACCGTCCAGATCAAAAATAACTGCATCGTATCGTCTGTCTTCTGGTCGCATAGGTATTCTCACTTTCTCTTTACTGAGTCTCCATCATACCATATTCCGGCAGACACCTCAAGAAGCCGTTGAAAATTCCACCGTCTTTTCTGATGCCGTATCAAAATTGCCTCCATACACTGCACACGGCGCTCTTTTTGCAAAGCTTCTGTATTTCCGGTACATGCGTCCCACGCTGCCGGCTGCATTGCTGGCTGCGATCAGCGCCGCTCCTGTCAGTACCGTAAACAAAAACCAGAGGAAAAGAAGCACCAGAAACGGAGCCTCCAAAATCTCGATCCCAAACCCCAAAAGTACCGCTGCCTCCTCGAAAAACGCTGCAGACACACACAGCCCCCAGCCCTTTGCAGTCAGTTCCGTATCTGTAATTTCTCTTTCCATCCCTGTTCTTCTCATTTCCCCTTACCCCCTGCAAAATCCATCTCTCATTCCGAACTTACGTTCAGAACATTTGTTCTGATTCGTATTCTAATACAGATCCGCAGTTTTGGCAAGACCTTTTTTTATCTGACACTGGCAGTCTCCTCCCCGGTCTGATACAATAGGCACATACACACACTTAGAAAGGAGATCTTCGCAGCCCCAGGGGAATTGTCTGCTCTTGCGGACTGCTTTTCAAAGTTATGAATTGTTTCAGCGAAAAAATACATTTATGCATGGAACCGCCGACTGAAGACCATCCGCTGGCCGATCGTGAACGGATCCTTGAGGCGCTCAGCGAGAAAGGCTTCTCCCCCGTCTCCATGACGCTCCCGGTCCTCCGGAAGCTTTACCCACTCTGCCGGGACAGCGGATGGGATATCACTGCCACCCTGATCCATACCGAAACAGAAGTCCTCGTCACAGATATTGAGCGCGGAGACACGACAGGCTCGCAATACGGTCTTGCCGCCGACCTCGGTTCTACTACCGTCGTCATGCAGATGATCGATCTTAATACGGGCGAAACGGTTGCAGAGGCAAAAGCCATGAACGGTCAGATTGCCTTCGGTGATGATATCCTGACACGCATTATTTACACAAAGGATCATCCGGAACGCCTCCGGGAAATCACGCAGGCGACGCTCTCCACCTTCCGGAATCTGTTTCAGGAGCTGGAGCGCATCTCCGGCATTCCATACGACAGCTGCCCGGCCTTGATCATTGCCGGAAATACGACTATGGTCCATTTTCTGCTCGGGCTGGATGCCTGGACGGTTTTTTCCTCCCCGTACGCTCCTGTCGTATCTGATCCCGGCTATTTTTACGGAAGAGAACTCGGTCTTGACTTTTCCGGGATCGTATTCTTCATGCCCGCTCTTTCCAATTATCTCGGCGGCGATATCACAAGCGGCCTGCTGACGACGGATTTCTATCATCAGGACGGGCTCTCTGTTTTCTTTGATATCGGTACGAACGGCGAACTCGTGCTCGGAAACAGCAGCTTTTTGCTGGCCGGAGCCGGCGCAGCCGGTCCTGCGCTGGAAGGCGGGATCAGCAAATACGGAATGCGCGCATCGGAAGGTGCGATCGACAGGATCACGATATCCGGCGGTTCCCTTACCTTTACCACGATTGGCGGCGGACGTCCCGCCGGAATCTGCGGCTCCGGTATTATTGATCTGATCGCACAGATGCGGCTGAATAGCTGGATCGATATCTCCGGACGGCTGGATCCGGACGCGTCGGAGCGCATCGTCTATCTTCCGGAAGAAGAGGAATACGTCGTCGTCTACGCGGATCAGAGCGAATCGGCAGACGGAACGATCCGTTACTTTTCCCAGACAAATATCATCCAGTACCTTGATACGAAGGCCGCTGCGCACACCATGATCGACTGTCTTCTGGAATCATCCGGATTTTCCGCCGACGATATTACTGCTTTTTATACTTCCGGCGCATTCGGTACGTACGCAGATCTGGAATCTGCGATTACCGTCGGTATTTTCCCGGATCTTCCGCGCGGACGTTTTCACTGCCTGCACAACAGTTCACTCGCCGGAGCAAAAGAGCTTCTGTTAAACAGGAACCGGCTGTCCGACATCCGTTATCTGCAGCAGACCGTCTACTGTGTCCAGTTCGCCTCCATGCCGGATTTCCTGATAAAAATGCAGGCTGCAAAGTTTATTCCCCATACGGATATGCGGCAGTACCCGACCGTGGAAGACGCCCTTCACAACATTCATCGCAGATAATCAGCCGGACATTTTCTGTTCTGCACAGAAAAAAGGCAGGAGACCGGAACCTCAAAACTGGTTCTGCTTCTCCTGCCTTCTGGTATTATACCGATCTGTCAGATCTGGATCACAAGATCGGGATCGATCGTAAAGACGTCCTCATCTTCCTCATATTCGTCATCATCATCGTCGTCCCACTCGTAAAACACGCAGTCATAGGAGCTGATATCAAGCTTCCCATCCTCATAAAGCTGGCGGATCAGTTCATCCGACCTGCTCCTGCTGACTGCTATACTGACATCATCGTCACCGAAAAATGTCAGTGTCTGCTCTTCCGGCAGATATTGTGTGTTTGTCACATCCGTGACTGCGAGTGCCTTCGTTTCCGGGTGACGGTATAAAATGTACATAGATATTCCTCCTTTTTCTGTTTACAGCTCAGACTGCACCTGTCATTTTTCGTTCCGGCTCCGCCATTTCGCGCGCCATCTGTTCCGCCTTTTCAATGATCGAATCTTCAAAGCCCATCAGATGGAGCAGGCGGATCGCATTGCGCGACATTGCACGCCCTTCTTTCAGCAGATAGTCAAATGTAATATTGTCTTCCGTCACCTCCTCCTCAAAATGGCAGTTGCGGTAGACGCCCTCCAGCAGATACGTCAGCTCAATATCGTGTGTGGCAGCGAAACACAGCAGACGCTCCTGCGCCATACGCAGAAGGATCTGAGAGGACGCCGCGATACGCTCTACGGTGTTCGTGCCGCGCAGCACTTCATCCACACAGCAAAACAGCGGCACTTCTTCCACCATCCGGTCCAGAATCCTCTTCAGGGAACGGATTTCTACCATATAATAGCTCTCTTCTCCCACCAGGTCGTCCCTGAGCGCCATGGAAGAAAAGACGCGGAAATAGCTGGCTTCATATTCTTTTGCAAGTACCGTATGGACCGTCTGCGCCAGGATTGCCTGCAGGGCGGCCGTTTTCAGGAACGTCGATTTCCCGGAAGCATTGGAACCGGTCACAAGGATGCAGCGGTCCGTATCGATCGAATTCGGGACTGGATGCGCGATCAGCGGATGGTACATCTGTTCCGCTCTGTAATGTACCGCACCGCCCCTGTGAAGGACCGGAAGCGTATACTCCGGAAAAGCTCTGCGGAATGACGCCACTGCGATCGCAGATTCTACCCTCCCCATCTCATCTACGAGAAACTCAAATTCCGGCAGATGTCTGGATACCTCGCCTACGACCGTCTTAAACTGGATCAGGTCGATATGGAACAGATTGTTCAGGTATACAAAAAGCGTCTGTTCCAGTCCTCCGCCCTGCGTCTCTCCGGCAACGAGGAGCGTCATATTGCGCCGCAGCTTTCCAAAAGACGCCGTTGCTTTTTTCATCCGGTCCTTCGAAAGCCGGATCACATCCCGCTTTACGATCTTCTCGGCGGCCTTTAATACTTTCTCAATCGCCAGGCAGGAAGTGATATAAGGAGCCACCGGTCTTTTATAATGCTCGTACGTCCCGATGCTGATTCCGATCGCCGCGATCAGCATCAGGATTCCCGGCTGGGGATTGAGAAACAGCAGCAGGACGGAACACAGGATCAGGCCGATCATCCCGAAATGCACGAGATTGTTTCCGCTGTCGGCATCTGCCAGATTGTAAATATAATCAAACACAGAGGTCTGGCCCGTCTTGCCGATCCCCGCGAAGAAATATTCCATCTCTTCCCGCTCTTTTTCATGTTCCTTAAACCATGAGACCAGTGTTTCAAATTCCTCCAGTTCTTCTCCGTCCAGTTTCGGCGTGCGAAGCTGATAATACAGATAACTTTCGCCGAGGAACGAACGCGTATGGTTCATCTGGGCGAAAATCCGGTCCATATCAAGATCGTTCCAGGTAATATCATCAATCTGGAACTGGTCTGTCTCTTTGTTCAAATAATAGTGGCTGATACAGTCAAACTCCGTCGGGTCGTAATCCCGTTCCGGTATCTGGCCCCATTCCCTCCGGATCCGGTGCATCAGCAGCCGCCGGTTTTTCTGCCTCTGGTACAGCAGGATCAGCACAAAAGCAGCGATCACAATCGCAACGATCCCTGCTGCAGTGAGAAGCTGTATCAGATCATAATTTTCATACCCGTCCATAGCTGTCTCCTTCCGCCGTCTGTCTTCGGTTTATTATCCGTCATTATACCAGTCCTGCCCCGTACTTTCCATACTTTTTACAGACTTTTTACAACCTCTGCCCAACTGAAAAAGATGCAGGATATCCCGGCACAGATCCGTCTGCGCCGTCTATTCTGCATCTTTTCTGATTCTGAGTGCTCTGTTTTCTTCTTACTCTTATCAGGAGAGTTCCAGCTTTCCTGTATACAGCTGATAGTAGGTTCCTCTCTGTTTGATCAGATCCTCATGGTCTCCTCGTTCGATGATCTTTCCGTGCTCCAGAACAATGATCGCATTGCTGTTGCGGATCGTGGAAAGTCTGTGTGCAATGACGAATACGGTACGGCCTTTCATCAGGTTATCCATACCTTTTTGTACAATGCTCTCGGTACGTGTATCGATGCTGGACGTAGCCTCGTCGAGGATCAGCACCGGCGGGTCTGCAACGGCCGCCCTCGCGATCGAGATCAGCTGTCTCTGTCCCTGTGAAAGTTCTTCTCCGTCACTGCTCAGCAGTGTATTGTATCCGTTCGGAAGCATCCGGATGAAGTGATCTGCATGAGCCAGTTTTGCTGCCGCATATACTTCCTCATCTGTTGCATCCAGTTTTCCATAGCGGATATTGTCCATGATCGTACCGGTAAACAGGTGCGTATCCTGAAGTACAATCCCGAGCGAACGTCTCAGATCGTCTTTCTTGATCTTTCTGATATTGATGCCGTCATACCGGATCTTTCCGTCCTGAATATCGTAGAAGCGGTTGATCAGGTTCGTGATCGTCGTCTTTCCTGCTCCGGTAGAACCGACGAATGCCAGCTTCTGTCCCGGCTTTGCGTAAAGGCTGATATTTTTCAGAATGACTTTGTCTTCATTATATCCAAAGGTCACATCCTCAAAACGGACGTCTCCCTTCAGTTCCGTATAAGTAACAGAACCGTCCGCCGAGTGCGGATGCTTCCACGCCCACATGCCGGTACGCTCTTTGCACTCGGTGATCGTGCCGTTTTCATCCTTTTTCGCATTGACAAGAGTCACGTAGCCTTCATCCATTTCCGGCTCCTCATCGATGAGCTCAAAAATACGTTCCGCTCCGGCAAGCGCCATGATGATCGAGTTGAACTGCTGTGCCACCTGCATAAACGGCTGTGTAAAGCTCTTGGTAAACTGCAGATAGGAAGCCATCACGCCAAGCGTAATGCCGCCGATGCCGGCTACGGAAAGGAATCCGCCGAGTACGGCCGTCAGTACAAACTGCAGGTTTCCGATGTTTCCGATCACAGGCCCCATCATGTTTGCAAATCGGTTTGCACGGGAAGCGCTCACAAACAGAGCTTCATTCAATTCATCAAATTCCTGCTCCGATTTACGCTCGTGGTTAAACACCTTGACCACGCGCTGTCCGTTCATCCGTTCTTCCACAAATCCCGTCACATCTGCGAGCGATTTCTGCTGGCGGACAAAGTATTTCCCGCTGTTTCCACCGATGACCCTCGTCACAATGATCATAACCACGATCATAATAACGGCAAGAACCGTAAGGAGCGGGCTCAGAAGCAGCATGGAAATGAAGGTAACAATGATCGTAAAAAACGACATCAGCACCTGCGGGATGGACTGGCTGATCATCTGTCTCAGTGTATCTGTATCATTCGTATACAGACTCATGATGGAACCGTTCGTCCTCTGGTCGAAATAACGGATCGGCAGAGTCTGCATATGCTCGAACATGTCATCACGGATCCTCTTTAATACGCCCTGTCCGATGTATACCATCATCCTTGTATAAGTGAAGGTAGCCAACACTCCCATCAGGAAGATACAGCCCAGGAGTCCGAGTGCACGGTAAAGCCCGGAAAAATCAGGCGTCTGCTCACCGATCAGCGGAATAATGAAATCGTCCAGCAGGAATTTCAGTGACAGTGATACCGAAATCGTTGCCACGGAGCTGAGCAGAATGCACACAAATACCAGAAGAAATCTTAATCTATAAGTCTCTGTCACATATTTCAGGAGACGTTTTGCAGTACGGACCGTATCCTTCGAAAGCTTCGGCTTCTGATTTTTATTCATCGTCTCCACCTCCTTTTACCTGTGACTCATATACTTCTCTGTAAATATCGTTCGTCTTCAGCAGCTCTTCTGAAGTGCCGATGCCGGAAATCCGGCCGCCGTCCAGAACAATGATCTGGTCTGCATCTTCAATAGAAGATACTCTCTGTGCAATAATGATCTTCGTCGTGTCCGGTATTTCCTCACGGAACGCTTTGCGGATCAGTGCATCCGTCTTTGTATCTACGGCACTGGTGGAATCATCCAGAATGAGGATCTTCGGCTTTTTCAAAAGCGCGCGCGCAATACAGAGACGCTGCTTCTGTCCTCCGGAAACGTTGTTTCCGCCCTGCACGATCATCGTATTGTAACCTGCCGGAAATTCATTTACGAACCCGTCCGCCTGAGCCAGCCGGCAGACTCTCTGCACTTCCTCATCACTGGCATTTTCATCTCCCCAGCGGATGTTTTCGTAGATCGTCCCGGTAAACAGCACATTCTTCTGAAGCACCATGGAAACCTGATCTCTGAGCGCTTCCAGATTATAGTCGCGCACATCGATCCCGCCGACTTTGACAGACCCTTTCGTCACATCGTAAAGCCTTGGGATCATCTGGACCAGCGTAGACTTCGCGCTTCCCGTTCCTCCGATGATACCGATCGTCTGTCCTGATTGAATCTGGAGACTGATATCATCCAGAGACAGGTTTCCGCCTTCTCCGGCATAACTGAATGATACGTGGTCAAAGACAATATCGCCGTTCGGCACTTCTTTTACTGCCTGCTCTTTATCCTGCATCTCCGGAACTTCTGTAAGCACTTCCGTAATACGGTCGGTCGATGCTTCTGCAATCATGATCATAACAAAGACAAACGTAACCATCATCAGCGACATCAGGATCTGCAGCGCATACACGATGACACTGGTCATTTCACCCGTTTCCATCGTACCGAATACAATGCTGCGGCCGCCGATCGCCACAAGGCAGAGCACTACGACATACATCGTAAACTGCATGACCGGTGAGTTCCACGCCACAATCTTTTCCGCCTTTGTAAAAAGGTCATAGACATACTGGGATATCCCGTGAAATTTTCTGATCTCAAAATCTTCTCTTACAAATGCCTTTACAACACGGGAAGCATTTACATTCTCCTGCACCGAATTGTTCAGCACGTCGTACTCATCAAATACCCTGATAAAGTGCGGGTGAGCCTTCTTCGCGATAAAGATCAGCGTGCCGCCGAGAAACGGGATCACAATCAGGAATAAAAGCGCGATCCTCGTGTTGATCATCAGCGTCATGAACCAGGACATCAGCATCATGATCGGCGCTCTGGCAAGCAGCCTGATGCTCATCATATACGCCATCTGCACATTCGTAATATCAGTCGTCATACGGGTGACGAGACCTGACGTAGAAAACCGGTCGATATTCTTAAATGAAAATTCCTGCACCTTGTAAAAAATATCGTGGCGCAGATTTTTCGCATAACCTGCCGCAGCGACTGCCGCCATATGTCCCGCAATTGCGCCGAACCACAGCGCAAGCATTGCCATGATCACGAGAATGACTCCCCTTTGGACGATATAGCCAAGATCTCCTCCGGCTATGCCGATATCAATGATCCGGGCCATCTCCATAGGGATCAAAACTTCCATCAGTACTTCAAGGATTACAAATAACGGAGCCAATACAGACTGTTTTTTATATTCCCGTACTGAACTTAAAAGTGTCTTATTCATCTCTTCGGTCTACCTCCTTATTCTCCCTGTTTTTCTCTGTAAGATTGCGAAACATCCGGCACATCACTCTTTTGCAGACTTCTGCCTCCTCTTCCGTGATCCCTTCCAAAAGGCGTTCCTCGGTCTTTCGGATCTGCGCGATAATTGCGGGTCTTAAAGATTCCGCTTTTTTCGTCGGCACGATCCGTTTCAGTCTGGCGTCCTGCTGCGCGCTTTCCCTTCGGATAAAGCCGTGCTTTTCCATCAGTTTGAGAATTCCCGTAGCTGTCGACTTCCGGATCTGAAACTCCTCCTCAATATCCTTCTGATAGACATCTCTGTGCAGAGTCGACATCAGGATATACCTCAACACATGCATCTGCATGGCCGTAAGCTCCTCATCATACTCTGTCATTTCCAACGCATCTTTGCGCTTGATCTGATGCGAAAGGATATGAATCATCCTTCCCATATGTATCTTCCTGAATTTCTCATCAACATCCTGCATCTTCTGTACCCCTTTTTAGTTCGCGCCCTAACTTTTCACATTATACAGACCTGTTTTTTTATTGTCAACATCTTTTTCGGCCAATGCAAAAAGAGCTGCCGCAGAATGAAATTGCGCTTTCTGCAACAGCTTCTCTTTCCAAATCCCTGTTCTGTTTCCCTCAAAAGGAAACTCTACATTCCAAATTCAGGCGCATACGTTACGGCTCCCCGGATGGCTCCTGCGTCTTTGCGCAGCTTTACCGCCATGAAGTTCACAGACGGTATCCCCTGCGGCACTTCAATCCCAAACTGCTCTGCCGGGACATACCCCATGCGCGGATAGTACTGTTCGCTTCCAAGGACAAGGGAATACTCATATCCAAGCTCCCGGGCGATCTCATGGCCCCGGTTCACCAGAGCAGTCCCGATCCCCCGCCGCCAGTATGCAGGCTTTACGGAAAGCGGCGCCAACACGAGCACCGGGTCTTTTCCGACCGCTGCCTTCGTAAACAGAATATGACCGGCCAGTTCTCCGCCAGCCTCTGCCACCAGTGACAGCTCCGGAATAAAAGAGCTGCCTTTTCTGAGCGCCTCCACCAGATCCTGTTCATTTCCATCCGCATGGTCTGCCGCGGCAAAAGCTTCTGTGACCAGTTTGTACACTTCCTTGTAGTCCTGTTCCCGCTCCTGTCTTATCACCATTTTTAATCACTCCTGTCCATGTACGTTTATTATACTTTGTTTCTGGTATCTGTCAATCAAATCATTGACAGATGGCGTCAGCCTCATTACAATTGCTTATTATATGGAGGGAACAGCTATGGACTTTCAAAGTGTATTTCCCGTTTGGACACAATTAAATACAGCACAAAAAAACCGGATCCTCGGCAGTCTCATCACCCGCACATTCAGGAAAGGTGGGCTGATCCATAACGGCAATATGGACTGTACCGGCCTGCTTTTGGTAAAGTCAGGCCAGCTGCGCGCCTATATCCTTTCCGATGAAGGACGTGAGATTACTCTTTATCGCCTGTTCGATATGGATATGTGCCTGTTCTCCGCATCCTGCATGATCCGGTCCCTTCAATTCGAAATAAGCATTGAAGCGGAAAAAGACACAGAACTCTGGATTATTCCTTCTGAAATTTACAAGCAGCTCATGGACGAGTCAGCTCCCGTGGCAAATTACACCAATGAGCTGATGGCCTCCCGGTTTTCTGATGTGATGTGGCTGATGGAACAGGTCATGTGGAAAAGCCTGGACAAACGTCTTGCTGCATTTTTGCTGGAGGAAAGCGCCATCGAGGGCAGCAGTGAACTGAAAACTACCCACGAGATCATCGCAAATCACCTTGGTTCGCACCGGGAGGTCATCACACGAATGCTGCGCTACTTCCAAAATGAAGGGTGGGTCAAACTATCCCGCGGGACAGTCATCCTTCTGGATAAGGACCGGCTGCGTTCATTAGCAGATGCATAAGATCCTCCGGTTCTTCGATGATACCGCCGATGTTGTTTGCTTTTGTACCTCTCTACAGCATTGCAAGGATATCGCTCTTTGGCCGTGCCCCCATAGCCTGGCTGACAACCTTGCCGTCCTTTATCACCACCAGGGTGGGAATGCTCATAATGCCAAACTCCCCGGCCAGCTCCTGCTGCTCATCTACATTGATCTTGCCGACTTTGATGTCGGGACGTTCACGGGCGATTTCTTCCACGATGGGAACGACCATACGGCAGGGGCCGCACCACGGTGCCCAGAAGTCCAGCAGGACAGGTTTATCAGAGTTCATCACTTCGTTTTGGAAATTATTCTTATTAATATTGATAGCAGACATCTTTTTGTCCTCCTTGTTTTTCTTTGATGACTTCATTATATCCGGGAGCAGACTGCACTTCTGTGATGAAATCACCAAATGGAAATTTTTCTTGACTATCTGCTTGCGCATCCCTTATCATGGCATATGCAGCCTTGCCAAAGGCGCGGATTTTATTTTCATTATCACTTGGGGAGGTATCGTTTAGATTCTATGACAAACTCAATTGCGAAAGATTTTCGGTTCTTTTCCTTGCTGCGCTTCGCGCTTCCGACAATGGTCATGATGGTGTTCATGTCCCTGTATACGATCGTTGACGGCATTTTTGTATCCCGCCTTGTGGGCACCAATGCGCTCTCATCGGTAAACATCGTCTATCCGGTCATCAATCTCATTATCGCATGCGGCGTTATGCTGGCGACCGGCGGAAACGCGTTTGTCGCCAAAAAGCTTGGTGAAAAAAGAGAACTGGAAGCTTGTGAAGATTTTACGGTATTACTTATTACCAGCATTTTGACCGGTATTGCCGTGATGGCGCTGGGGCTGCTCTTTCTGGAACCGGTCGTCCGTCTGCTCGGCTCGACTGATATACTCCTTGACGATTGCATGACGTACCTGCGGTTCACGCTCTATTTTGCTCCGGCGTGCATGCTGCAGCTCTTTTTTCAGACCTTTTTCGTAACCGCAGGCAAACCGTCCTACGGACTGATCCTGATCTGTGCCGGCGGTGTGTGCAACATCATCCTCGACTACGTATTCATGGGACCGCTCGGGCTCGGTGTGGCAGGCGCAGCCGTAGCGACCGGCATCGGACAGCTGATCCCTGCCATAGCAGGCATTCTTTATTTCTTATTCATAAGAAAAAACCTGTTTATTGTAAAGCCGGTCCTGCACCGGGCCACACTGGTAAAAAGCTGCACAAACGGTTCTTCCGAGATGGTGACCAATATCTCTACCGCAGTCGTGACCTATCTCTTTAATCTGATCATGCTGCGGCTGTGCGGCGAATCGGGAGTCGCAGCGATCACGATCGTACTGTACGGACAGTTTTTATTCAACGCTCTTTACATGGGCTTTTCCATGGGTGTCGGCCCCGTCATCAGCTACAACGACGGATCCAGGAATGTCCCGCTGCTTCGCCGGATCGTACGGATCTGCCTGACCTTTACGGTCACGGCTTCCGCAGCCATTACCGCAGCGGCTCTGGCCGCCTCTCCCGTTATCGTGAGCATCTTTACTCCTCCCGGAACGAAAACGTACGAATTGGCCCGGACAGGATTTTTCCTGTTTTCCTTTAACTTTATTTTTGCAGGCCTGAATATCTTTTCCTCTGCGATGTTTACATCGCTGAACAACGGCCCGGTCTCCGCAGTACTCTCCTTTATGAGAACGTTCATCTTCATCACGCTCAATATCCTGATCCTTCCGGAGTTCATCGGGGTCACCGGAGTCTGGCTCGCAGTACCGCTCGCCGAATTTATGGCAATGTTTTTATCTGTCTATCTGATCAAGACGAGATGGAAACGGTATTTCGTTTAGACAAGGCTACAAATCGGTCCTGATCTGCCTGTAGACTTCCTCGATTTCTTCCTTCGTCGCCAGATCTTCTGAAAATGCGCTGGCGCTCCCTGCCGCTATTCCCATATAAAAAGCATGCTCATAGTCCTGCCGCTCCAGCCATCCGGCCATAAATCCCGCAACCATGGAGTCCCCGGCGCCCACCGCGTTTACGAGGATTCCTTCCGGCGCAGGCGAAGAATATACGCTGCCGTCTGCGGCAATCAGCACAGCGCCCTCTCCGGCAAGAGACACCAACACGTTCTGCGCCCCCATCTCCTGAAGACGCCTGCCATGCAAAACAGCTTCCTCTCTCGTCCGGATCACTGCGCCAAATATTTCGCCCAGCTCATGATTGTTCGGCTTGATCAGAAACGGGCGGTAAGCAAGCACCTTCAAAAGCAGGTCTTTCGTAGCGTCCACTGCGATCAGCACGCCCCGGCCTTCCAGCTGCTCCATGATCCTCTGGTAGGCATCATCCGGCATAGAAGCCGGAATGCTGCTGGATAAAAAGAGCACATCCCCTTCTCCAAGCGCATCGAGCTGCTTCATGAGCATCTGAACTTTTTCTCTGCTGATTCTTGGCCCCTGTCCATTGATCTCCGTCCCGTCGATCGATTTCAGCTTCAGATTGATCCTGCTGAATCCTTCATCCGCCTGAATAAACCCGTTTTTTACTCCCATTTCTTCCAGCCTTCTAACAATTTCCGCCCCGGTAAATCCGGCTGTAAACCCAAGCGCCGTATTCTCGATCCCCAGATTTCCAAGCACGGTAGATACGTTGATCCCTTTTCCGCCCGGAAGTATCTTTTCATAAACGGTCCGGTTCGTAACCCCCAGCTGAAAATCTTCCACCGATACGATATAGTCCAGCGACGGATTAAATGTTACTGTATAGATCATGGTTTCCTCCTGTACTCTTAATTAATGTTCAATCATAATTCTCAGGATTTCTTTATCTGTCTCTCTCATGCCTTCTTTTCCGATCAGGCCGACACAGCTGATCGTCTCAGACGTCTCCTCCTGAAGGATTCCGGTATACGGAGCATATCCTCTGTCATTCATCGCCAGGTGGTGAGCCAGATATGCCGCATCCAGGCTGGCCGCTATTTTTGCCGCGCATGAAATTTTCGCACCGTCACAGATGATCCCCGGAATATTCGCAAGTGTATTCTCGATCGTCTTTTTAATCCTTCCCAGATCGCCGCCGACCATGTAAGTGATCGCTGCCCCGCTTGCACAGGACGCAGACACCGCACCGCAGAAAGCGGAAAGCTTTCCAATATACAGCTTCTGGTATACCGTCAGAAGATTGGAAAAGACAAGCGCCCGGTAAAGGCTCCATTTCGGAAGCTCCATCGCCTCTGCATAAACGATAAGAGGCACCGAGCACGCGATCCCCTGATTTCCGCTTCCGGAATTAATGATGACCGGCATGTCGCAGCCGCCCATACGGGCCTCTGACGCCGCTGCCGTAAGACTGCGCATTTTTGTGAGCATGTCATCGGAATAGGACTCGCGGATCACGCGCCCGATACCGAGGCCGTAACGCCCGGTCATTCCCTCCCGCGCCACAGCCATATTGCAGCTGATCTGCGCATCGAGCATCTCTCTGACGTCCTCCAGATCCACAGTATCCGCAAATTCCTTGATATCTTCCAGATTCAGGGTGCTCCTGTCCGCAGCCGGCGCCTCGTCCTTCTGACTGTCCTTATCGAATACTACCTTACCGTTCTTTTCGATCTTTGTCACGTTGATATGGTCGTATTTGATCTCCAGACTTACGGTATCGTCTCCTGCTTTCATATCGAGGATAAAATGAAGGACAATGGGCGAATCGAGAACCTCCACACGGCAGATGTCCTGCTCCAGGAGTTCTCTTGCACGCTCCCTTGCTTCTTCACTCACGTGCTCCAGCACTTCCATATTCCGCGACGCGTCTCCTCCGACTGCTCCAAGTACGACGCCCGCCTGTATCCCGGTCAGACCGCCCGAGTTCGGAATCACCACACAGCGCACATTCTTGATAATATTTCCGCTGCATCTGGCTACGATTAATTCCGGCTCTTTTCCAAGGACCTCCCTGGCCCTTGCCGCTCCGTATGCAAGCGCGATTGGCTCTGTACAGCCCATCGCCGGCACCATTTCCTCTTTCATGATCGCCAGGTAATTCCTATAAATTTTCTCATTCAGCATATTCGTTCCCTTTTCCTCCGTATATTGATGCGGATTCTCAGTTCCATTATCTGATCTGCCCAAGCAGCGATGTGCCGATACATCCATCCGGCATTTTTACGTCAAAGTTATCCGCAATCGTCGCGCCGACCACGGCAAAACAGTCCTGTTCCGGCAGAGCGCCGCTCCCGGTCATAGACGGCGACCATGCCAAAAACGGAACTTTCTCCCGTGTATGATCCGTTCCGGTATACGTAGGGTCATTTCCGTGATCAGCCGTCAGGATCAGCAGATCGTCCCCGGTCAGCCGTTCCATCAGCTTGCCAAGCAGCACATCAAAGCGCTCCAGTTCCCCGGCATATCCCTGCACATCTCTTCTGTGCCCCCACAGTGCGTCAAAGTCTACAAGATTCGTAAAACACAGTCCCGTAAAATCTCTCGCCGCAATCTCTATCGTCTGCTCCATGCCGTGTACGGAGCTCTGCGATTTATTCGATTCTGTCAGGCCCTGCCCGTCAAAAATATCAAAAATCTTTCCGACTGAGATCACAGTAAGGCCCTGTTCCTTGAGCGCGTCAAGGACGGTCTTTCCAAAGGGCTTAAGCGCATAATCGTGGCGGTTTGCCGTGCGCTTAAACTCTCCCTTTTTCCGTCCTGTATACGGCCTTGCAATCACTCTTCCCACTTTCCACTCGTCCCGCATGGTCAGGCTTCTGGCAATCTCACAATAACGGTAGAGATTCTCAAGTCCCATCGTCTCTTCGTTCCCGCAGATCTGCAGTACCGAGTCCGCTGAGGTATAGACGATCAGGCTCCCGTTTTTTATTTCTTCTTCTCCCAGCTCATCGAGGATCTCTGTTCCGCTGGCGCTCTTATTTCCGATGACCTTTCTTCCGGTCCGCTCCTCCAGCTCACGGATCAGTTCTCTCGGAAATCCTGTCTCCGTGAACGTCCGAAACGGAGTTGTCACATGCAGCCCCATCATCTCCCAATGCCCCGTCATCGTGTCTTTTCCCCTGCTCCTCTCATACAGACATGCATGGTATCCGATCGGATGCTTTGCAGGATCGATCCCCCTCAGTGTACAGAGATCTGCGAGTCCAAGCCGGACCAAATTCGGAATCTGAAAATTTTCGCGTTTCTCTGCAATATGCCCGAGTGTATTGGCCCCGGCATCTCCGTACTCGTCGGCATCCGGCATAGCGCCGATGCCGAGCGAGTCTATCACAACCGTAAAAATCCGTTTATAGCGCATATCGCTTCTTCACTCCTTCCTTCTGTCTGTCGTATCCCGTTTTCTTCTTATTGAAGGTTTTGGGGAGAAAAACTGACTGGAAGCAGCTCGGCCAGCGTATACTCTTCCCAGGTCAGGTCTCCTTTCCCAAGCAGCACCAGAAAACGTTCCGGGGCGCAAAACTCCATCAGTACCTGACGGCATACGCCGCAGGGAGCCGTATAACGGTCCGGTGCGTCCTCTCCAGCCCCTCCGGCGACGGCGATCGCAGTAAAATCGCGCGCGCCTTCTGAGACCGCCTTGAATACCGCCGTCCTCTCAGCGCAGTTCGACGGTCCGTAAGCGGCATTTTCCACATTGCACCCGGTGAAGATACGGCCGTCTTTTGCAAGCAGCGCAGCCCCGACACGGAATCCGGAATACGGCGCGTACGCAAACGTCCTTGCTTCAAGTGCCATCCTGACCAGTTCCTTCTTTTTACTCTCTGTCATGATCTCTCCCTGTCTTTCCGGATCAGGATCCTGAGCGCTTCTACTGCGCTGCTGATCGCTGCTTCTGTTTCATGTACGATCGTGTTTTCCAGTCCTGCCTTTTCTCTCTCCTGGTTGCCGACAACAAGGAAGATGGAACCTGCCCGCACTCTCCTGTAGCCGGCTACAATAAACAGCGCCGCCGACTCCATCTCAGAAGCCTTGCAGCCCATCCGGAGCCATGCCTCCCATTTGTCCAGAAGTTCATACCCCACCGGCTTGATCTCTGGTTCATGCTGCCCGTAGAAAGAATCCTTGCACTGGACGACGCCGGTATGGAATGTATGTCCGCCTGCTCTGACAGCCTCCACAAGCGCGTTCGTCACCTCCAGATCTGCGACTGCCGGATACTCGATCGGAGCGTATTCCCGGCTTGTTCCTTCCATCCGGATAGCTGCGGTCGCGATTACAAGATCTCCGCCTTTTACTTCTATGTCCATGCCGCCGCAGGTTCCGACACGGATAAACGTATCGGCTCCGCAATTTACAAGCTCCTCCATCGCGATGGAAGCGGAAGGCCCTCCGATCCCGGTCGAAGTCACGCTGACCTTCTCCCCGTCGAGATAACCCGTATATGTTACAAATTCGCGGCTGTCTGCAATCAGCTTCGCTCCCTCAAAATGCTCTGCGATCTTTTCACACCGTTTCGGATCGCCGGGCAGGATGACATAGCGTCCTGCATCGCCTTTTCTCAGCTGTATATGATACTGCAACCCTGCTTCTCCTGAATAGTTCTGCATCCCGTCTGCTCCTTTCTCCCTGTACGTTTCTGAATATTCGCACAATAGTTGATAGCTCCATCATACCATTTTCAGCCGATGAGCACAACCGAAAATACCATTTTCCTATTGAACTTTCTCCCAGTCCGTGATATAGTGTTTAAAACAAAATTGAACTTTAAACTTTTGAACTTTTAAGGAGCTTATGATGGAAAATGAACTTTTTGCGGACCGGCTGAAATACGCCATGCAGGCACAGAATATGAAACAGGTTGATCTGGTACGGGCGGCCGCCGGATGCGGCATAAAGCTCGGTAAGAGCCACATCAGCCAGTACGTGAGCGGGAAGACGGTTCCCCGCGCGGATACACTCCGTGTTCTGGCAGAGATCCTGCACGTAGACGAAAACTGGCTCAGAGGATCAGGCGCCGGACCGGAACCGGACCGGACGTCCTCGGACGCCGCAGGCGGCAGCGCGCCGGAGCAGTCTGTTTTGATCCATAAAAAAAACACCCCTGACGGGATGACATCTTTGGGAGGAAGTAATATGCGCGAATTTAAAAAATCATCAAAATTAAACAATGTATTGTACGATGTCCGCGGACCTGTCGTAGATGAGGCCGAGCGGATGGAAGAATCAGGTACTCAGATCCTGAAATTGAACATCGGCAATCCCGCGCCTTTCGGCTTCCGCACACCTGACGAAGTAATCTATGACATGCGTCAGCAGCTGACGGAATGTGAGGGCTACTCTCCGGCCAAAGGTCTCTTTTCCGCCCGGAAAGCGATCATGCAGTACGCGCAGATCAAAAAAATACCGAATGTCACGATTGAAGATATCTACACAGGCAACGGCGTCAGCGAGCTGATCAACCTGTGTATGTCGGCTCTGTTAAACGATGGCGATGAAATCCTCATCCCGTCCCCGGATTATCCGCTCTGGACTGCCTGCGCCACACTTGCCGGCGGCAAAGCTGTCCACTATATCTGCGACGAACAGTCCGAATGGTATCCTGATATGGAAGATATCAAAAAGAAGATCAATGACCGGACGAAAGCCATCGTCATCATCAATCCGAACAACCCGACCGGAGCCCTGTATCCGAGAGAAGTCCTGCAGCAGATCGTCGATATCGCAAGGGAGCATCAGCTCATCATCTTTTCGGATGAGATCTATGACCGTCTGGTCATGGACGGAGAAGAGCATGTCTCCATCGCCTCTCTCGCTCCGGACCTGTTCTGTGTGACCTACAGCGGACTGTCCAAGTCCCATATGATCGCCGGATTCCGGATCGGCTGGATGATCTTAAGCGGCAACAAACGGATCGCAAAAGATTATATTGAAGGGCTCAAAATGCTCTCCAACATGCGGCTCTGCTCCAATGTACCGGCCCAGTCCATCGTGCAGACGGCCCTCGGCGGACATCAGAGCGTCAATGATTATATCGTTCCCGGCGGCAGACTTTATGAGCAGCGGGAATGCATCTACAATGCGCTGACCGATATTCCGGGCGTAAGCGCCGTGAAGCCTAAAGCTGCATTTTACATCTTCCCGAAGCTGGATGTCAAAAAGTTCAATCTTGCAGACGATGAACGGTTTGCGCTCGATCTGCTGCGGGATAAGAAAATCCTGCTGATACACGGCGGCGGGTTCAACTGGCACCAGCCCGACCATTTCCGTATCGTCTATCTGCCGCGGATCGAGGTTCTGAAAGAATCCGCTGAAAAGATTGCAGACTTTTTAAGCTATTATCACCAGTGAGAATAACCGCAGCCTGCCGGCCGTCAGGTCAGGAACCTGGCCCAGCCGGCCAGCAGGCGGAGCACGACGATCCTTGCCCTTCTCTTAAAGCTGATCTGCTGAGGCTCCATTCCCTCCGGAAGGTCATACGTCTCCTCATCTGCGACCGGCAGAGCCTCTTTTTCATATTCCGCCATTTCCTGCCTGAGCTGCCCGTTTAACTCCCTGCTGTCGATCACCAGCATGATTTCCGTGTCGATATAAGCGCTGCGCATATCCCAGTCATAATTTTTGTACCCGTCATGATCCCCCAGAAAATAATCATACGTATTTCTTCCGCCAAGAATATACGCCGTATCGTCCGCGATCAGATACTTGTCATGCATGCGCCCCATCAGCCGCCACGGAAGCAGCGGGTTCACAGGACTGTAGATACGGATCTCGGCAGTTTCCATACCGGAAAGCGCCATAAAGTATTCATTCCCGGTCATATTCGTAAACGCTGCAAACCCGTCAACCAGAAGCTGTACCTGCACGCCTCTTTTCGCTGCATCCAAAAGCGCTGCCAGCATATCCATCCCGCTCTCATCCGTGCGGAATTCAAAGGTAGACATAATGATGCGTTCTTCTGCCTGTGAGATCAGACGGATCCGTTCCTCCAGCGCCTCTCCGTTATCAGCAAGGACACGGGCCCGTTCAGGTCCTTCGCCCGCCCCGTAAAACGAGTATTGTTCTGTTTTCTTTTTCGTCTTCTCGCTCACGGACGGCTGCCGCACAAAAGGAAGCGCCGCTCCGAGCAGCAAATACAGCGCCGCTGCCAGCAGCGCAGGAAGAAAGATCCTTTTCCGCTTCTTTCTTCCTGCTTTCTGTGTATTCTCCTGAATCTCCCTCATGCGCTCATGCCCCTCTGTCCGTTAGCTTTCCTGTCTCTGAGACCCGTATTCCAGCCAGATACTTTCTTCTCTCCCGGTAATCCGGAAGCTCCGCTTCCACTACTTTCCAGAACGCGGCCGAGTGGTTCATTTCCCGCCGGTGCGCAAGCTCATGCACCACGACGTAATCCAGCACCTCCTCCGGCATCAGCATCAGTTTCCAGTTAAAATTCAGGTTGCCCCTGCTGCTGCTGCTTCCCCATCTCGTTTTCTGATCCCGGATCGTAATACGCCCGTAGTTCACTCCCATCCGATGCGCAAAGTAAGCCGCCCGCTGCGGAATCCGTTCCCTGGCTTTTCTGATCCATCCGGCCCGCTCCTCCTGCGTACAGAAGATCGCATTTTTCTCTGCCTGCGCGATCCTGCCGCGCTGCTTTTCGATCCAGTCCCGGTGGCGTTCTACAAAAGCGCCGATCTGTCTTTTTGATACACGGTACGGCGCCCGCACGATCACCCGGCCATCCTCCTTCACTTGAAGCGCCAGTGTTTTCCGCCCGGAGCGCATTACTGTATATGCTTCTGTTTCCATAATGTCTCCTCCATGCTGATGTTCAAAAAATCAATAGTTTCAGACTCATACGCCTGAAACTATCAAAACGAATTCCTTTTTCTCCCTGCCCTCATCAGCAGCAGTTGAAATTTTCATTCTTATATGACCGGAGCTTTTCTGCCATTTCTGCTCCGTATTTCTCTTCAAAATCGTTCATCACTGCGGCACAGACCCGTTCTCCTTCTCCGGCAAATACCGCTCCTGCAATTTCCCCAATGGCATAGTACACATGCGCGCAGTGGTAATCATAACCTTTCACATACTCTCGATGCTTTTCCGTTCTCGTCTCCGCCGTCATACCGGCACGGTCCACCCGGAAAATACAGCATTCCGCCTCATGCATCGTCTGAACCGTATGGAATTCAATTGCTTCATGAAATCCCCTCAGCATCGCTTCATCCAGACAGCCGCAGTAGAGAGCTCCCGCCTCCATTGCATCCGCCTCCCGGAATCCTAGGAACCAGGGACAGGCAGTCACATGGTATTCATAATCCGGCGAGACGGCTGTGACCTCAGATACGCTGGCAGTTCCTGACAGGACAGCCTCTTCGGACGGAACCCATTCACCGTATCTGCAGAATGCACCATAGTCCAGCGGCTCTCCTGCCCGGATTGCCCGCTGCGCCATACGGCTCCCCCGCTGCATGGCATAATGCTTCACACCGTGCAGGAACGCGTTCCTGCCCCGTTCCCCAAATCGTTCTTTGAGATGCTTATAATAAGACGCCACAAGAAACGTCTGTGTTTTCTCTGAAAAATTCATTGTCTTCCTCCGTTTTCACAGCAGAGACTTCAAAAAATCTATCGCTTCTTCTGCCTCGTCCTCCGTACAGCCGCAGGCAAGCGCGATTTCTCTTTTCCCTGCTCCCGGTTCCTTCCGCAGGAACTCCCTCACCTTTTTCAGCACGCTGCGCAGTTCCTCACGGCCTAATTCACGGCCTTCCTCTCGGCTTTCTTCCCGCTGCACTCTGATATCCGTTTCATAATCATATTCCGCCATCAACATATTAACCACCTCGCTGCTTTTCCTCGACAAATATTCCTGCAGGATTCCCGCATCCAGACAGGAAAGAACTGCTTCCTTTAACCCGTTTCCTTTTTCCCTCTGCCGCCTGATTTCATCCACAAACAGGCTGTATTCTTTCAGGATGCCGCATGCATCCAGAATGCTGTGTCCCGCGGAAGGATTG
>DVHT01000190.1 GCA_018711885.1 Candidatus Choladousia intestinipullorum
TCCTTCTTCCAGCTTTCGTAAATTCTGTAAATGATACATTTTCTCATTTTATTTCATGGCTATGGTATCATCTTTGCCCCGGCACTGTCAACTTTTAAAAGCAGGGGCCCGGAGCCGTATGCGGAATAATCTCCGTCCATACGGCTCCGGGCCCCTGTAGTTCTGGTACGCTGCAGTATTTCCGAATGTTTGGAAACACAGTTTCCGGATTCCTGTGAGCCTGTCAGCAGGTAGCGCCTCCCGACAGATGCAGTTCTGCATCCAGTATCTGCTGTTTTCTTTCGAGAAGGTCGTCGGAGAGGAGCTGTGCCTCTACGTTCTCAAATCCGAGACGTTCGATCGTTTTCGCGAAACGCTCTCCCGTTTTTCCTTGTTCCCGGAACAGGAGGATGGCTTTTTCAATCACATTTAACGCCTCTTCCTTGTCCGTAAACACTTTACTGAGCGCGCGGCCCTGTGCGATCTTCTTGCCCCAGCGGCCTCCGATGTAGATCTTGTAGCCGTAAATTCCGTCTTCCAGTGCATCGAAATGGCACGTTCCCACACAGCGTCCGCAGTTGTTGCAGACATCCTTATCGATCTCAAGGATCCCATCCTTCACCTTTGCCGCTCCCATCGGACAGGCCTTTTCTACGGAGCACTTCTTGCATCCGTTGCACTCGTCCTCGTCAAACTGCGGGATCCGCTGCCCGATAATACCGATATCGTTCAGATCCGGCTTTACACAGTTATTGGGGCAGCCGCCTACTGCGATCTTAAACTTGTGGGGAAGCCGGACATTTCGGTATCCTTCATAAAATCTGTGATGGATCTCTTCTGATACTGCGAAGGTATCGATCAGACCGTACTGGCATGTCGTTCCCTTGCACGATACGACCGGACGTACCAGAGAACCTGTCCCGCCTGTCTCCAGTCCTTCTTTGCGGATGTATTCGCGGAATTCTTCAATTTTATCGTACGGAATACCGGGAACCTCGATCGTCAGACGCGTCGTGAACGCCACAACGCCTTCCCCGAATTTCTCCGCCGCCTCCGCGACACACTTCTGCTGTCTTGCCGTGATCCTTCCGTTTACTGTGATAATACGGGCGGAAAAATTATCCGTTCCTTTGTTGCTCAGAAAACCGAGCGCTTTTACTCTCTTTTCATCCAATGCACTGACTGTCAATGTAGCCATCTTCTTATCCTCCAGTCCCTTTGATCCCCTGTTTTATTCTTCCTCTTCTTCGATTTCGTTAAAGGTCGTGCCGCCTTCCAGAGCTTTCGTATTGGTATATCCATAGTATTTCAGACGGTTCTGCGTCAGATAGGCACGTTTTCCTTTGGCACAGACAAGGAGCAGCCGCTCCTCCTTTCCAAGACCTTCTACCTCACCGTTTACCGCAGTCAGGTCAAGATACTGTTTTCCCGGCAGTGACGGCACCGGCGAACAGTCAATGATCCTGTATCCTTCTGCCGCTCCGCTCTGATATTCGGCAGGCGTCATAGAATCAAGCATACCGTCCATTTTGTTCATGAGTACGTTGATGCTGTGTGCGAACGGATGGATCGCCGTCGAAAACGGCGGTGCATAGGCAAAATCCATCGCAGCGAGCTGATCGACGGAAGCGCCGAGCGTGATCGCCGTCACTGCGATATCCGTCACCTTATCGACCGCGCCTGCTCCGAGCACCTGCACCCCGAGCAGCTTTCTGCTGGACTTGTCAGCCGTCAGCTTGATAATAAAGTTTCCTGCGCCCGGATAATAATGAGCTTTGTCATCCACGACCGTCACCACGGAGATCACATCATAGCCCGCGGCCTTTGCCGCTGTCTCCGTAAGTCCGGTGCGTCCGGCGTTCAGCCCTCCCGGAAGCTTCGCAACACCTGTGCCGAGTACGCCCGGATATTCCACCTGCCCGCCGGCAAGGTTCTTTGCCAGAATGCGGCCCGCAATATTCGCGGTCGAGCCCATCGGCGACCACGCGGGCTGCCCTGTCTGGCGGTTCGTCACCATCGCGCAGTCTCCTGCCGCATAAATGTCTTCCACATTAGTCCTCAGATATTTGTCCGTCAGGATCGTTCCCTTAAACATCTCAATCCCGGAACCTTCCAAAAACGCTGTGTTGGGGCGGACGCCAATGGCGAGGATCAGTGCGTCCGCTTTTATGGCCCGCCTGCTCGTCTGTACCTTTTCTACTTTTTCTGTTCCGGTCGCGCCTTCCAGCGCCACGCCGGTCATCGGCATGATCCCTGCGTCTGCCATTTTATTTTCCACATATTCAGACAGTTCCGGATCGAGAAAATTCGGAAGCACATGATCCGCAAAATCGATCACCGTGACTTTAATATCCTGTGCAGCCAGATTTTCTGCCACCTCCAGTCCGATAAAGCCTCCGCCCGCGACGACGGCGCGCCTGATCGTCCCGGACTCCACCGCTTCACGAAGGCGGATCGCATCATCCGGCGTCCGCATAAAGAATACATTTTTCAGTTCAAGCCCGGGAATCTGCGGCACAAACGGCGACGCTCCCGTAGCAATCACAAGCTTGTCATACCCGTATTCTTTCTGCTCTCCCGTCTTCAGGTCCTTCGCCTCGACTTTATGCTGGTCCGATTTTACAGCGACCGCTTCCATCTGTGTCAGGACTGTGGCTCCCGTCAGTTTCTGGAACTTTTCCGGCGTATTTACGATCAGTTCACTCTTCTCATGAATCACGTCCCCTACATAATACGGCAGACCGCATCCTGCATACGAGATATCTTTTCCTTTCGTAAGGATCGTCACCTCACAGCTCCTGTCTTCCCGCAGAAGCTTCGCAGCCACTTTTGTCCCGGCTGCGACACCTCCCAATACCAATACTTTCATTGTGTCATCTCCTTTTCATCTGCTTACCACTCATTTCCATGCTGTTGTCCTCATTATACCACTTGTATTATCATAAGAAAAATGATATTTTTAAATGGTAAACATCGGAAATACCTATACATGCAAAGGACTACGATCATGACCATACGCCATCTCAAAATTTTCGTCGAAGTAGCAGAAAGCGGGACGATGTCAGCGGCAGCCGAGCGGTGTTTCATCTCTCAGCCGACCGTCAGCCAGGTGATCCGCGAACTGGAAGAACATTATCAGGTGCGGCTGTTTGAGCGCCTTTCCAAAAAGCTTTATATCACAGAGTCGGGAGAACGGCTTCTGACCTCCGCCCGCAAAGTGCTGGAACAGTTTAACTTACTGGAAACGAATATGGAAAGCAGCCGCGCAGAAGAATACCTGCGCATCGGTGCTACGATCACGGTGGGCGCCTGCCTTCTTTCCTCCATTTTAAATGACATGAAACAGCTCCATCCAAAGCTCAACACTTACGCCTATGTAGCAAATACGAGTACGATCCAGGAAAAGCTGCTCCACTCGGAGCTGGATGTCGCCCTCGTGGAAGGCGTCATCTCACACCCGGACTTGATCTGCATCCCGGTCGTCGATGACTTTCTCGTACTCGCAGTCGCCAACGGACATCCCCTCGCCAGAGAAGAGCAGATCCGCGTAGAAGAACTCGCGCAGTACGACTTCGTTATGCGTGAAAAAGGGAGCGGCACACGCAAGCTGTTCGAAGATTACCTGAAGGAACACGGCGTGCCCTGCCGGATCGCCTGGGAAGCCACCTGCCCGGATACGATCAAAAGCGCCATTCTGTATAATCACTGCATTGCGGCCGTATCGGTCCGCCTTCTGGAGCGGGAAGTGGCAAGCGGACAGGTCCACATCATCCGCAGCATGGAATCCGACTGGAACCGCAGTTTCTTTCTTGTCTACCACAAGGATAAATATTTTTCTGACGCCATGCACTCGCTGGAGGGCATCACGCACCGCTATAAGTGCCCGGAGCTTCCGGAAAATCTGAAGATCGGTTCCCTGACCTGCGCGTAGAAACAGGATACCGAATATGAAATCTACAGGAGATTAAGCAATGATACGAAATATGAAAAAAGAAGATATCGGCCAGGTCCTTGACATCTGGCTTGCCGGAAATATCGAAGCGCACAGCTTCATTCCAGAAGAATACTGGAGAGGGAAAGCCCCGGAAGTGCGGGAGCAGCTCCTCCTGGCAGAAATCTATGTCTATGAAACGGACGGAACTATTCAGGCATTCGCCGGAATGCAGGAAGACTATCTGGCCGGGATTTTCGTGACAGGATCCGCACGTTGTGCAGGCATCGGAAAAAAGCTTCTCGACCATATCAAAGAACGCCACCCAGCCTTTGTCCTGAATGTCTATCAGGCGAACCGCCGGGCTGTTGCATTCTACCGGCGGGAAGGACTGAAGATCGTTTCCGAGGAAACAGATCCGGATACCGGAAACACCGAATACACCATGCGCTGGAGGTCCGCCGTGCCCGGACAGACACTGAACAGGAGACTGGCAAAAATAAACGAGTGCCCGCATCTGCTCCATCCGGCGGCGCAGTGGTTCCATTCAAAATGGGGCATCCCTGCCGACGCCTATCTGGAAAGTATGGAGCAGAGCATCTCATCTGGCTGCGCCGTACCGCAGTGGTATCTCATCCTCGATGAGCACGATGAGATCCTGGCAGGAGCCGGCATCATTGAAAATGATTTTCATGATCGAAAAGATCTCTCCCCGAATCTGTGCGCACTCTATGTTGAAGAGAAATTCCGCGGCTGCGGACTGGCCCGGGAGCTGCTTGCCTTTATCAGAAACGATATGGCGCTGCAGAATATCCCCCGGATCTATTTAGTCACGGACCATACCGAGCTGTATGAGACGTACGGATGGACCTTTCTCACGATGGTACAGGATGAAAGCGGCTGTCCGGAGCGTATGTATACGGTCAGTACCGCAGACCACTGTCACCGCCAGATCACCTGAAGTGGTTTTCTCGGCGCTGTCCTCCGGTATGTAACTGCCGGATAGCCGAGCAGCAGACAGCATGCAATTTTTCGTTCCGGTATCCCGAGCCACTCCTTTACAGCCGGGCATGATTCCATGATACGGGTCAGATACCCGTCATACAGCACTCCGGCGCCCTCTGCTACAGCCATGTTCTCGATATTCGCCGCTGCAAGTCCTCCGTCCAGAACACTGTCCGAAGCAATCACAAGACAGGCAGGCGCGCAAAAAAACAGTGCGTCATCTTTCGGATTGTCCCGGTGCCGGCGGGAGAAAAACCGGAACAGCATCGAGTACTGCGGCAGCGTTTTTTTTATCTGCTCCGCCATAGCCGGAAGTTCATTCCACACCAGTTCCTTCAATTCCTCCAGCCGGTCCTGGATCACAACAAACTGGCATGACTGACTGTTTTTCGCTGTAGGTGTATATCTGCCGGCCTGCAGGATCCTTTCAAGCAGTTCCCAGTCCAGCTTTTCTTCTTTAAAATCGCGGATACTCCTTCTGAATTTTACTGCATGAAGGAAATTCGCAGGCGATACAGAGAAATTTCCGCTGTCGTATTCTTCCACGTCTTCCATATCGTATTCCGGGATCGAGACAGCTTTCTGCGGACAAATGGCTACGCAATGGCCGCAGTGAATACAATCCGGCGCATATACTGCTTTTCCCGCCTCCAGTTTCAGCTTTCCGGCAGGACAGTCCTTTACGCACAGTCCACAGCCGATACACGTTTCTTGATTGATCACGATCATT
>DVHT01000191.1 GCA_018711885.1 Candidatus Choladousia intestinipullorum
AATGCCTTGACGGATGATATTAACAGTAGGGAAGTTTATATGAAAGGTATCGATAACAGCTATTATTATGAAGGTTATACGACCTTTAAAGCGGAAGAATTGTGAGAAAGTCATATAAAAAGCCTTCAAACACCGGATTTCCAGCATTTAAAGGCCTTTTCTCAATCCATATTCCTACGCCGGGACAATTAGTCCTGTACGTACGGCATAAGTGCAACGTGACGTGCTCTCTTGATCGCAACAGTCAGCGCTCTCTGATGTTTTGCACAGTTACCTGTGATTCTTCTCGGAAGGATCTTTCCTCTCTCGGAAACGTATCTCTTCAGCTTATTTACATCCTTGTAATCGATCTCATTGTTCTCTTTTCCACAGAAAACACAAACTTTTTTTCTTCTGCGCATGCCGCCTCTTCTCTTCATCGGAGCATCGCCTCTATCTTTGTTGAATGCCATTGGTTGTTCCTCCTTTTACGCATTAATGGATGCATCGGAATCCGCGGCGTCCGCTGATATCCGCGGCGCCTGTCCGATTCTAGTTGAACGGAAGCTCTTCGTCAATTCCGTCCGGAATGTTCATGAATCCGTCTCCGGCAGAAGCCTGACTCGGTGACGGCATCGGAGATGATGCCATCGGCGAAGGCTGGCGCATCATGCTGTTTTCGGCGGATGCAGCCTTGCTCTCGGCGAATTCCTGGTCTTCTACAACTACGTCTGTTGTATATACTTTCTGGCCATCCCTGTTGGTGTAACTTCCGGTCTGAATGCGGCCGGTAACTACGATCTTTGTACCCTGACGGAGATATTTCTCGGCAAACTCCGCGCTCCTTCCAAAAGCAACACAGCCGATAAAATCTGCGCTCTGCTGATCATTTCCGTCGCGGCGGAATCTCCGGTCAACAGCCAGCGTATATCTGGCGATCGCCATCGCATTGTCGCCTGCCGAATAACGTATTTCAGGGTCTCTTGTCAAACGTCCCATTAAGATGACTTTATTCATTCTATCTCCTCTTTTCTATCTATGCATCCTGTCTAACGCATAAATATCTGATGACATTTTCCATGATACGGACACGTCTCTCGACTTCTGCCGGGCATGTTGCATCAGCCTCGAAGCGAACGAAGTAATAAAATCCTTCATGCATCTTCTGGATTTCGTAAGCGAGCTTTCTCTTACCCCACTCGTCTACTTCTGTTACAGTACCGCCAAAGCGTGTAATGTACTCTTTCACCTTTTCGATCGTAGCGGCTCTGTCTTCGTCTTCAAGTTTTGCGTTGACAACCACTGCTAATTCATATTTGTTCATGCTTCTCGCACCTCCTTATGGTCTCTGGCCCCTTTTCCCTGAAAGGAGCAAGGAAATAATATATCACGAATGCAGATTTTACCATATAATTGCCGCAAAATCAAGCACTTTTTGCCCGACAGATCAGTTACTCTCCAAGGAAATATCTACCATATGCGTCTGCGGCCCGGATAGCTGCAGCTACAGACTCAGGAGTAACCTCAAAAGGCATATTATGGAGAGTATCGTTTTCAGCACAGGCAGCTTTCGCCACGGCCATGATCTTCTCGTCCGTCACCTCTTTTACGCCAAGTTCCTCCAGCGTTACCGGAAGTCCTACTTCAGTACAGAAGTCCAGAATCTCCTCCAGCTCTTCCAGTGAAACGTTCTCCAGAACAAGCTGGGTGATAGTGCCGAAGGCCACTTTTTCCCCGTGATACATGGAATGGCATTCCTCCAGAACCGTCAGGCCATTGTGGATGGCATGAGCTCCCGCCAGTCCGGCGCTCTCAAATCCGATACCGGAAAGCAGTGTATTGGCCTCAATGATTTTTTCAACCGCAGCGGTACACGCGCCAGCCTCCAGGGCGATCTTTGCCTTCACCCCTTCTTCCATCAAGGTGTCAAAGCACAGCTTTGCCAGAGCCATTGCTGCTTCGGTTGTTTTTCCTCCGGCGCAGGATGTGGCTCCGCTTCTCCGGCAGGCCCTGGCTTCAAAGTAAGTGGCGAGAGCGTCGCCCATTCCGGCAACAGTCAGGCGCACCGGTGATTTTGCAATGATATCTGTATCCATAAGAACCAGATTCGGATTTGCAGGAAGGAAAAGATACTCCTCAAATACTCCCTCGTCGGTGTAGAGAACGGAGAGGGCGCTGCACGGAGCATCGGTGGATGCGATGGTAGGGCAGATCAGCACAGGCGCTTTCTGATAGTAAGCTACCGCCTTTGCCGTATCAAAGATTTTCCCGCCGCCGATTCCGATCACTATGTCGCAGCTGCTCTCATCCATAACGTTTATAAGGCGGCTGATTTCATTTTTACTGCATTCTCCATTAAAGAAATCAAATGTAATTTCGCAGTCCTGCTCTTTGAAACTGTCCTCAATCTGTCCGCCAATGCGTTTATAACCGCCTTTGCTGATCAGTACAAGGGCCTTTTTTCCATAATTGGCTGCGTATGCACCCAGTTTCTTCATTTCTCCCGAACCCTGGATATATTTCGAAGGGCTGATTAATATTTTGCTCATACTGTCTCTCCTCTCTTCAATCTCAGTGAGTTTTTATACTTTCATTCTTTTCGCGCACACCTTTTGTATTTTTCTCCACCAGTTTTCGCGCAATCATGATCTGATGTCCGCATCCCATACATTTCAGTCGGAAGTCGGCCCCTACCCGGAGGATCTCCCATTCCTGGCTGCCGCAGGGATGCTTCTTTTTCAGTTTTACGATCTGTCCTACTTCATATTCCATCTCCGGCATTCCTCCTGTCTTTTTTGTCTTATACGTTTACAGCGCCAAGGGTCTGTCCAATACTGCCGGAAATCAGCAGATCGGCAAACTTGTCGCGCGGAGTCGGTGATTTATTGATCACCACAATGTGGCTGCCCTGAAAGTAGTCAATCAGTCCCGCGGCCGGATATACGGCCAGTGAAGTGCCTCCAATGATCAGAACGTCCGCATGAGAAATATAGTAAATGGAATCACGCAGCGTCTGCTGGTCCAGGCTTTCCTCATAGAGCACGACGTCCGGCTTGATGATCCCGCCGCACTCGCACCGCGGCACCTCGCCGGGCGCATGCAGCATGTACTGCGCATCGTAAGTCTTATGACAGCTCTGGCAGTAATTCCGGTGTACGCTGCCGTGCAGTTCCAGTACCCGTCTGCTCCCGGCCTTCTGGTGCAGACCGTCAATGTTCTGCGTCACTACCGCCTTCAGCTTTCCTTTTTGTTCCATCTCGGCCAGCTTTTTATGCGCAGCGTTCGGCTCTGCGTCAAGGCACAGCATCTTGTCGCGGTAAAAGCGGTAGAACTCTTTTGTGTTCCGCACGAAAAATGTGTGGCTCAGGATCGTCTCCGGCGGAAAATCATACTTCTGATGGTAGAGGCCGTCCACACTGCGGAAGTCCGGAATCCCGCTCTCGGTCGACACTCCGGCCCCGCCGAAAAATACAATGTTGTCACTGCCGTCAATGATCTCCTGCAGTTTTTTTACACTTTCCTCCATGTCTTAACCCCACCTTTCTCTGCCGGATCTTCCCGATCCGTTCCGCCGCCTGCTCACCCTCTGTCATTTCGACGCATAGATCTGAGCAAGCTTGCCCATAACAACAAAACGGGTCGCATCGTCGCCCGTGCACGTCGAGAGTGTCACGACCCGGTCATCCCTGGTGACTTCCACCCCGCTCGTATCCACCTCTGAATTTTCAAATGCGGCATTGATAAATTCATCGAATTCGTTGTTCAGGAAAAATGTCTGGTAAGTAAGCCCCGTCTGGTTTACCACAGATGCCGAAAAGATCCGGTACTGATAAATCAGGTCTTCCGTAAAGATCCAGAAATACCTGCTCTTATTGAATACTTCTTCCTCACGGAAATCGCTCAGTTTTCCGAACATCGAATCATTCTTCATATTATGTCCGTATATGATCGTATTCTGGTCGGTAAAATCGTCTTTGTTTTCCGCATTCAGGAAAATACATCCTGCGATGTTCTCCTCCTTCTCAAACGTCCGGTGCAGATAATAGTCGTTGTCTTCCCCCTGTACGACCGGGTAAGAAATGTCCAGAGCGCTGATGCGGATCCAGCCGACCGTATCTTCATTCACTTTTTCCAGTTCCGCAAAATCGATCGGGTTCTGTACAACCGGTACGGTAATCTCCCGTCCGTTCTCCACGACCGTCCTCACTTCCCTGCCGGAAATCTGCTGCAGCGCCTGATCGTTCTCCAGAGATTCCAGGTCTTCCTCCCCGCTGTCCTCTACAACATAACTGTCTTCAAGGTTATTGTATTCTTCCGTACCGGCCCTGTACTCCTGATAATAGCTGTAAAGCATATATCCGGAAAAAAGAAACACAACGAGCGCGATCGCCATGAAAAGCCCGCTCATAATGTCCCCGAACCGGCTGCGTTTCCTTCTTCTTCCTGCCAAAACGTGTCACCTCCGCTTCAGACCTCCTGCGACGGAAGGCTTACAATAAACCGCGTATTACGGCTGTCGCTGGCGGCAGATATCGTCCCGCCGTGCTGTTCCACGATCTGTTTTGCTATCGCAAGCCCAAGTCCCGCCCCTCCGGTTTTGCTGGAACGGGCATCGTCCACCCGGTAGAACTTTTCGAAGATCATCTCCAGCTTTTTCTGGGGGATCTGAGGTCCTTCATTCGTAAATACTATCGTGATCCTGCCGTTCCCGCCGCGTGCCTGGATCAGGATCTGCGTTCCCTCGTATCCATAGGCGGCGGCATTGCGCAGCAGATTGTCAAATACGCGCGCAAGCTTGTCCGGATCTCCGCAGAACATCAGCTTTTCCTCCGCATCCACTGCACACGTCATATTTTTCTCACTCAACATCCCGTAGCTCTCATCTGCAAGCTGCTCCAGAAGAACGGAGAGGTTCAGCATCTCCTTATCGAGAACAATATTCTGCAGATTGAACCTTGTAATATCAAAAAACTCGTTGATCAGCTCTTCCAGCCGGATCGCTTTCTCAAGCGTGATATGGGTATATTTTGCCCGCTCCTCCTGCGGCATGTCCGGCTGCTCGTCGAGCATCGTCAGATATGCGATCACGGATGTCAGCGGCGTCTTCAGATCATGCGCCAGATATACGACCAGCTCATTTTTCCGTTTTTCACTTTCCGCCGCCTGCCTCTCGCGCCGCTTCAGCCTCATCTTGAGCGTAGAAAGCGTTTCCGCCATCGGCTCAAGCTCCGGCCGCAGCAGAATCGGCTCATCCGACGCATCCAGCGTCTTTTCCAGTGCGTCTGTGATATCGTCCAGATACCGCGTCAGACGTACGACAGAAATATAAAAAGAACAGAAAAACAGAATACAGAATCCGCCTATCACAAACACGGATTTATTATAAATAAAAATCTGATTGTACGCTTCGATCGCCTGCCATTCGCTCATTCCCAGCATCGTCATCAGCCGGACAGCCATATTGGCAAAGCTGTCCTGGAAGATCCCGTCTACCAGGAATGTCAGGATCCCGTATCCGACCGCCACCGCAAGAACCGATATCAGCAGCGTCCGCAGCAGAATAGAGCGCTTGAGTTTTCCATAATTATTTTTCAACCTTATACCCTACTCCCCATACCGTCTTTATAAAATCATTTTTCCTTCTGCCGTCCCCCATCTTCTCTCTGAGATGCCGGATGTGCACCATTACCGTATTGTTGCTGTTTTTAAAATATTTCTCTTTCCAGATCTGTTCAAAGAGCTGTTCGGAGCTGATCACCTTGCCGCGGTTTTCGCATAACAGCCATAAAATATCAAACTCGATCGGCGTCAGCACCAGCTCCCGCTCATTGTACGTGCATTCATGTGTATCGCGGTTCATCAGAAGGCCCGCAAAGTCAATGATATTGGCCTGCTGTTTCTCTGCCTCATTGTATTTCGTATACCTGCGCAGCTGCGCCTTGACTCTTGCCACAAGCTCCAGCGGATTAAACGGCTTCGCAATATAATCATCGGCCCCCATCGTAAGTCCTGCGATCTTATCGGTATACTCTGTCTTCGCCGTCAGCATAATGACCGGAAATGTGTATTTCTCCCGGATCTTCTGGAGGACCCGGAAGCCGTCAATATCCGGGAGCATCACATCAAGAAGCGCGAGATTCGGCTGTTCTTTCTCCACCATCTCAAGCGCCTCCCGACCTGT
This sequence comes from Candidatus Choladousia intestinipullorum, assembly GCA_018711885.1. Lineage (GTDB taxonomy): Bacteria > Bacillota > Clostridia > Lachnospirales > Lachnospiraceae > Choladousia > Choladousia intestinipullorum. The sequence continues at coordinate 6,161 of DVHT01000191.1, forward strand.
ATATACGGTCACAACCTCGTATCCGTCATTTTTCAGATACAGGGCGATTACGTCTGCGATCTCCTTCTCATCATCCAGTACCAGTATCTTGCTGTCCATTCCTGCTTCCTCTCATCTACTCACAGTTTCCCACCGTACGCGGATACGGAAGCACGTCACGGATGTTTGACATACCGGTCAGATACATGACACAGCGCTCAAATCCAAGACCGAACCCTGCATGGTGCGTCGTGCCGTATTTGCGCAGATCCATATAATATTTGTAATCGTCTGCATTCATGCCGAGCTCTTCAATGCGCGCCTGCAGCTTATCGAAATCATCCTCTCTCTGGCTTCCTCCGATGATCTCACCGATTCCCGGTACGAGGCAGTCCATCGCCGCAACCGTCTTCCCGTCGCCGTTCAGCTTCATATAGAATGCCTTGATCTCCTTCGGATAGTCGGTCACAAACAGCGGCTTCTTGAAAATCTGCTCCGTCAGATAGCGCTCGTGTTCTGTCTGGAGATCGCAGCCCCAGGATACTTTGTATTCGAAATTGTCGTTGTTCTTTTCCAGAATCTCAATCGCTTCCGTATACGTCACATGTCCGAAATCTGAGTTCATCACGTGCGTCAGCCGTTCGATCAGGCCCTTGTCCACAAAAGAATTGAAGAAATTCATCTCTTCCGGCGCGTGCTCCAGCACGTATCGGATAATGTATTTAATCATATCCTCTGCAAGCCGCATATCATCCTTCAGATCAGCAAACGCGATCTCCGGCTCGATCATCC
>DVHT01000192.1 GCA_018711885.1 Candidatus Choladousia intestinipullorum
TTTATTCCGTTTGTCAATCCTTTTCTGCCGGTTATTGCTCCACACAAACCTGCAGCTCGTAATTCCACTGCAGGATGCCGGATATCACAATGAGCTGCACCGTAAACACCGGATCTACTCCGTACTCTGTCCTGGCTGTCTGGATCAGTTTGCGCAGCATTTCTTCTCTGCTTTCTTCCGTGCAGTTCACACAAAGGTATTTCCCTTTCGGCAATCTCTTTAATCCGTCTGTCGCTGCATAACGGACGCAGACTGCAAACAGCCGTGTGATTTCCCCTTCGCTGTAGATACCGGCTAAATCCTCAAAGAAAAACTGATCTTTTAAGACTGGAGTCACTTTATCATAGAAATGGCTGAGATAATTCCAGAGATTATCAAGCGTCGGTACTTCCAGAGTATCGGAAAGCAAAATAACTCGTTCCGGATACTCTTTGAGAAACGTGCGGTTGAACTTTTGCTGCCCCTGCAGTTTTCTTTCATAATCCGCTTTTGCTGCCTGTATCTTTGATTTACTGTACTGGAGCGCTGCTATTTTTTCGTCCGCCTTTTTTCTGCCTGCGCTAAAAAGTCCACGATCTTTTCCAGATTGTCATATTCTAAAACCTTCTTAATCTCCTTCAAAGGCAGGTCCATCAGCTGCAAAGCCCGCACGGTATTCAGCCGGACAATATCCTGCTCAGTATAATAGCGGTAATTGGTCCACTCGTCTTTTTTGCTCGGCTTCACTAAACCAATCCGGTCATAATGCCGCAGTGTTTCGCTGGTTGTATGGACTGCCTTTGCAGCTTCCCGTACTGAAAAACATTACCCTTTCTGTCGATGAGCCAGGGATCTACTGCCTGCTCGGCAGAAACGGCGCAGGCAAAACAACGCTTCTCAAATCAATCGCCGGATACCAGAACATTACAAGCGGCTCAATCAAAGTCGGCGGTAAAGCAATCTCCACATTCACGATGGATACAGGCGTCAACTATATCGAGAACTTTGCCAGACATTTCAATCTTCCGGTACGGAAACTGCTGCGGATCGTTTCGGAAGTAAATCCCAGTTATGATTCTGACTTTGCCCTGGAAATGATGGAACGTTTTGAGCTGGATGGAAAAAAGAAGTTCCGCCATCTTTCTCTTGGCATGAAAACGATGGTTTCAACGATCATCTGTCTGGCAAGCAATAAAGAGGTCATTCTTTTAGACGAACCTGTCCTGGGATTCGACGCGATCATGCGCATGGAATTTTACGATATGCTGTCAGAAAGCTTTCGGAAGCATCCGTTTCTTTGATACTCTGCAGTCGGTGAAGGCAAAAGCGTTTTGTATCAGCGGACTTCAGAAAGACGTGGAGGCTGCAACCCAAACACTCAACATCATCGGCCAGGATACGGTCGGAGGTCTTGCAACCAGCTATATCTTCGACACTCCGCCGAAGCAGACGGATTCCCTGGAAATCCGCCCGCTGTCTCTGCAGGATTTCTTTATCCAGATGGTCGGACAGAAAGGAGGTACAGCAAGATGAGAACTGTTTTTGCGGTCGTAAAACGCCTTCTCGCAAGCAATAAAATCAGCTTTATCCTCACGGTTCTTGTGGTACTTTGCGCCACATCTTCCGGCGATGTGGTTTTAAGCAGCGGAAATTATACCTGGCTGCCTGATCAGCTATGGCTTTCTGGCATTCTGCATTTCCCTTGCCAACACAGCCATCCGCCTGTGGATCGGCCCCCTCTATTCTGCGCAGACCGTGATCAATCTGATGGACGTGTGCAGATGGACAGAAAACGGGATGATCACTGCCGGATTACAGCAAATGTTCTTTCTGCTGCTTGTTATGATTTTTCTTCATGTGCTGTTATCCATGCAGACACATTGGTACGGATGGCTGACTGACGCAGTCATCATTGCCATTATCTGTATTTTTACGCCGATCGCGCCGCTTCGCGCTGTCTTAGCCGGATTTTTCCAGATGATCATGCTTAACAGCAATGCTGTCCTGCATGCAGGCGAACAGGACTTTACGCCCTTACTTTTGTTCCTTTCGTATCGCGCTTGCCGATCCGGAGCCGGTTGATATGCACCTCTTTATCGTGGTATTTCACCTCGGGCACATCGTTTCCCTCCAGCCAGTATACGCCGGCAACTTCGTCGCCTTCTGAAAGTTTCATTGCGCGCACTCCGATCGCCGTCTTTTTCTTCACAGGAATCTCGGCGGCCGGGAATCGCAGGAGCCATCCGTCTTTCGTCGCCAGCACGATATGAGCCTGCTCACCGGCCGCATGTACGGCCACGACCGAGTCTCCATCCTGCAGCTTTGTCGCTGCGATCGTACGTTTTGACACATCAAACTCACATCCCTGCACCTGTTTTGCCATTGCCTGCTTTGTGACAAACGTAAGTACCGTATCTTTGATATCGCCAAGCGCCAGTACCGCCACAAAGTTCTCCTCGCTGCTGCTGTAGTTGCACAGATTATCAACCGGCGTGCCTTTATCCCTGAACTTGCCGTACGGCACATCGGGTACCTTCAGCAGATGGACTCTTCCTGTATCGGTAAATACACAGATGCGGTCTGTGTTCAGACAGTGGATCACGTACCGGTTCTCCGCGTCAGCCGCTTCCCGGTTGCGTTCATATACACTTTCGTCAATCGTACGGACGTATCCGAAACGGTCCATCAGGAATACGACCGGCATCTCTTCGATCTTCTGTTCTTCCAGCACGATCTGCTCCGCATTTTCAAGCGCAGTCCTTCTCGGCCTTCCGAACTCTTTTTTATAGGAATCGAGCTCTTTTATGATGACCGCCGCCATAGAATCGTAATGATTCAGGATATCGGTATACTCCTCTATATTTTTCAGCGTCGCCTCATGTTCTTTCATCAGGACTTCAATCTCAAGCCCGATCAGGCGGTACAGCCTCATATCAAGGATCGCATTTGCCTGCGGCTCTGTAAACGCAAGCTTTGCTGCCATGCGGCGCGATTTTTCCGTCTTAAACTTGATTCCCTGCGTCACCCCGTCTACCAGACATGCTTTTACCTGCTCCCGGCTCTTGCTTCCGCGCAGGATCTCGATGATCAGGTCGATCACATCACAGGCGCGGATCAGTCCCTCCTGGATCTCCTTTTTCTTTTCTTCTTTTTCCAGAAGGTTTTTGTACTTCCTCGTCGCAAGTTCAAACTGAAAATCAATATGATGCTCCAGTATCTGCCGCAGTCCGAGCGTCTCCGGACGTCCGTTCGCCACCGCAAGCATGTTGACGCCGAAGGTGTCTTCCAGACGCGTCTTTTTGTAGAGCAGGTTTTTCAGATGTTCGATATCCGCGCCCCGGCGCAGTTCCAGTACGATCCGGATTCCTTCTTTGGAAGACTGGTTGGAGATGTCGACGATGTCTGTGGTCTTTTTCGTTTCAACGAGCGCAGCGACGTCATTCAGAAACTTACCGATATTTGCGCCCATCATCGTATACGGGATCTCCGTGATCACAAGACGGTCTTTTCCGCCTTTTCCCTTTTCCACTTCCACTTTTCCGCGGATACGGATCTTTCCCTGTCCCGTCTCATAAATAGAGAGGAGTTCATTCTGGTTTACCACGATGCCGCCCGTCGGGAAATCCGGTCCCTTTACGTATTTCATCAGATCGGCCGTCGTAAGCTTGCTGTTCCTGATCATGGCCTTGACCGCATCGATCACTTCTGCGAGATTATGCGGCGGGATGGAGGTCACCATGCCGACGGCAATTCCGTCCGAGCCGTTGACCAGCAGATTCGGGATCTTGACCGGAAGGACGAGCGGCTCTTTCTCCGTCTCATCAAAATTCGGCCCGAAGTCTACGACGTCCTTATCCAGATCACCGAGAAATGCAACCTGCGTCACCTTCTGCAGCCTCGCCTCTGTATAACGCATAGCGGCCGCTCCGTCTCCCTCGATCGAACCGAAATTCCCGTGCCCGTCCACAAGGGCCATACCCTTTTTAAATTCCTGTGCCATCACGACGAGCGCTTCATATATGGAGCTGTCGCCGTGCGGATGGTATTTACCCATCGTATCCCCGACAATTCGGGCGCACTTGCGGTATGGCCTGTCGTATCGGATGCCGAGCTCATACATGTCGTACAGAGTTCTTCTCTGCACCGGCTTTAATCCGTCACGCACATCCGGAAGCGCACGCGAAATAATAACGCTCATTGCATAATCAATGTATGATTTCTGCATGATATCTGAATATTCGGCCCTGATTATCTGTCCGTCCATCTCCTGTGACTCCTTCTCTTATACATCTAACAATGCGTCCTGCGCATGTTCGTAAATAAATGCTTTGCGCGGCGGCACCTCTGTTCCCATCAGCATCTGTGTGACGCTCGACGCAATACGGGCGTCCTCGATCTCCACCCGCTGCATGACGCGCGTCTCGGGATTCAGCGTCGTCTCCCAGAGCTGGTCCGCGTCCATCTCGCCCAGTCCTTTGTACCGCTGCAGCGTAAACGGACCTTTATGCGTCCTGCGGTATTTCTCCAGCGCCTTATCGTCGTACAGATACTGTTCTTTTCCCTTTGCCGGGATCACTTTATACAGCGGCGGCATCGCGATATAGACATGCCCCTCGTATATGAGTTCCGGCATAAAGCGGTAGAACAGCGTCAGAAGCAGCGTGGAAATATGGGCGCCGTCCACG
>DVHT01000193.1 GCA_018711885.1 Candidatus Choladousia intestinipullorum
AATGAAAATGTTATATAGAAGCTGTGGTCTGACGTATCATGAAGGGGAGAGAGCGCTTTCGTTAATACAGGCGTTAGATTTTGAACAAATAATGGAGAAAGGCCCCATTGATTTAAGCGGTCTTAAACAGCATTTGTTGGAATGAGTTTCATTTTTTTAAGGCCAAAAGTGTAACTCATTTTAAAAAGTGTGAAATAGAACTGGAATTATGAAATGAATTCAACCGAAATGTAAAGAACCGCAGGAGGAGTGAGTCGTGAAGAAAAATAAGTACGAAATTGATATGTGTCATGGATCCATTATGGATAAACTGATTTCTTTTTCTTTTCCGCTGATGTGTTCCAGTATCCTGCAGCTGATGTTTAACGCTGTAGATATTATTGTGGTGGGAAGATATAACGGAAGTCAGGCATTGGCGGCAGTAGGGGCCACCACTGCGCTGATTAGCATTTTCACAAACTTTTTTATCGGTATTTCACTGGGGGCGAATGTCCTGGCGGCCCGGTACTTTGCGGCTGGCCGGGATAAGGAAATGTCCGAGGCGGTACATACGGCGATTACGCTGGCGCTGGTCAGCGGAATCGCCATGGTCTTTGTGGGGCTTGGGTTATCTCGGTTTGCTCTGGAACTGATGGGTACGCCGGGAGATGTGATCGATCAGTCGGCGCTTTATCTGAAGATCTATTTTATGGGAATGCCGTTCTTTATGCTGTACAACTACGGGGCGGCAGTTCTGCGCGCAGTGGGCGATACGAAACGTCCGCTGTTGTTTCTGGCAGCGTCTGGTATGACAAATGTCGTGCTTGACCTTCTGCTTGTGATTGTCATTCCGCTTGGAGTGGCGGGAGTGGCGATCGGGACAGTGGCATCGCAGATGATTTCCTGTATTCTCGTTATGCGCTGTCTGTACCGCTCCGAGGGAAGCTATCAGCTGCGGTTTTCCAGGCTTGCGCTGAAACCATTTTATCTGAAGCGGATTTTTCAGGTGGGGATTCCGGCCGGAGTCCAGAGTACGGTAATCAATCTGTCAAATGCCATGCTGCAGTCTTCCGTCAATTCCTTCGGTTCTGTAGCGATGGCGGGATATACGGCTGCAAACAATATCATGGGCTTTCTCTATGCTGCGGTCAATGCCGTAACGCAGGCATGCATGAGCTTTACGAGCCAGAACTACAGCGTTGGAGAGCAGAAGCGTATGGACCGGGTGCTGTTGGACTGTGCGGTCCTCTCGGCAGGCGTGGCGGCCGTGATCGGCACGGGCGCGTACGTATTCGGTCCGCAGGTGCTGCGTCTGTACACTTCGGAAGCCGAGGTAATACAGTGCGGACTGGAAGTGCTTTCCATCACGACTGTGCCGTATTTCCTGTGCGGGATCATGGATCTGATACCGGGAGCGCTGAGAGGGATGGGGCACTCCGGCGTGCCGATGGTTCTTTCCATCATCGGGACGGTCGGTGTGAGGATACTTTGGATTTACGTATTCTTTCCGCATCATCGTTCTCTGTTCTTCCTGTTTATTTCGTATCCCGTATCGTGGATCGCGACCATCCTGATGCAGGTGGTGTGCTATTACTTCGTCAGAAAAGCGTGTATCCGCCATCTGCGGAACCGGCAGGCGTTTTAAGAATCTTCCATAGTAAGGCGGAATTTGGTGACGTAATAGCGAGAAAGATTATTTTAAATGAAAATAATATAAGAAAATTTGTAGGAGCATAAACTATTGACAAAATATTATCAAATATGATATGCTGAAACAAATTTCAGGAGATGTTCACTGCTGACGGTTCAGTGGAGTACCACAGGGTAGTGAGGATCTGAGATCAGCCGACCGTCTGGGCAGCATTTGTTGAGAAAATAAATGCTGCCTTTTTGTATTTTGGCATGATAGAAAGCAGAATTTTGGAACCGCACAGCGAAAAGCAAGTAAGGAGGAGGTATTTATGAGCAGATTAAGCATCATCACACAGAGTAAAGCTCAGACGACAGTCGAAGAACTCTACAAAGATTTAGAGCGCAGGATCAGTGCAAGTCCGTCCGGTCTGTGCCCGGTCGACCTTGCCGCATCCTTTTTGAAGATGTGCCATGCACAGTCCTGCGGAAAATGCGTGCCGTGCCGTGTAGGCCTGGGACAGCTGCAGAAGCTGATGGAATCGGTTCTGGACGGTGAGGGGACGCTGGAGACGATCGATCTGATTGAAAAAACAGCGAAAAATATTTTCTACTCTGCCGACTGTGCGATCGGCTATGAGACCGCGCGGATGGTGTTAAAGGGAATCAAAGGATTCCGCGACGACTTTGAAGAGCACGTACTGCGGGGGCGGTGCAAAATGGAACTGAACCAGCCTGTGCCCTGTGTTTCACAGTGCCCGGCCGGAGTGGATATTCCGGGATATATTGCGCTGGTAGCGGAAGGACGCTACGGGGATGCCGTCCGCCTCATACGAAAGGATAATCCCATGCCGGCTGTCTGCGGCCTGATCTGCGAGCATCCCTGCGAAGTGCGCTGCCGCAGGACGATGATGGACGATCCGGTGAACATCCGGGGACTGAAGCGTTTCGCAGTAGACCATGCAGGAGATGTGCCGCTTCCTGTGCCGGCTGTTGCTACCGGAAAACGGGTAGCTGTGATCGGCGGCGGTCCCGGCGGCATCAGCGCAGCTTACTATCTCAGCCTGATGGGGCATGATGTGACGATACTGGAGCAGAGGAAAAAACTGGGCGGAATGCTCCGGTACGGAATCCCGAATTACCGCCTGCCGAGAGAAGTGCTGGACCGGGAGATCGAGCAGCTTTTGAGCGTCGGGATCAAAGTAAAGACCGGTGTGACTGTGGGAGAAAATCCGAGCATCACAGATCTGCGGAAAGAATACGATGCGGTCTATATCGCGATCGGTGCCCATATTGACCGTAAGATCGGTATAGAAGGGGAAGATGCAAAGGGAGTCATTTCGGCGGTGGAACTTCTGCGCGGTATCGGAGACGGAGAAATGCCCGATTTTAGCGGAAAGGATATTGTCGTGATCGGCGGCGGAAATGTGGCGATGGATGTTGCCAGGACGGCAGTGCGCCTTGGAGCGAAACGGCTGCGGATCGCGTACAGAAGAAGATCAGTAGATATGACGGCCATGCCGGAAGAAGTGGCAGGAGCCGTAGAAGAAGGCTGCGAGCTCCTCGATCTTCATGCACCGCTGCGCATTGAAAAGCATCCGGATGGAAGTGTGGCGGCGCTTTGGGTGAAGCCGCAGATCATCGGACCGGTGAAAAACGGCAGGCCGGTTCCGCTTGATTCCGCACAGGATGAAGTCCGCCTGGACTGCGATATGGTCATCGTGGCGATCGGACAGGGGATTGAGTCGAAAGAATTTGAAAAACACGGAATTCCGGTAAAACGCGGCGTGATCGAAGCGCTTAACTGGAGCGGTGTAAATGCGAAAGATGTGACAGGAGTATTTGCCGGAGGCGACTGTGTGACGGGGCCGGCGACGGTCATCAGAGCGATCGCGGCGGGAAAAGTGGCCGCTGCCAACATCGACGAATATCTGGGATTTAAGCATACGATCTCGGCAGACGTAGAGATCCCGGCGGTAAGTCTCGGGGACAGAAAGAGCTGTGCAAGAGTCAATATGAAGGAGCGGCAGCCGTCAGAAAGGGCGAAAGATTTCGAACTGATTGAATGTGGAATGACGTGTGAAGAAGCAAAACAGGAGGCGCAGAGATGTCTGCGGTGCGATCACTTCGGTTTTGGGATTCTGAGAGGAGGCAGGACAGAGAAATGGTAAATGTGACGATCAATGGAAAACAGATCCATGTAAAAGAAGGAACTACGATTTTGGAAGCCGCTGCATCTGCAGATATTTTCATCCCGACGCTCTGTTATTTGAAGGATATCAATGAGATCGGCGCCTGTCGTGTCTGTGTAGTAGAGGTGGAAGGATGCGCAAAGCTTGTCACGGCGTGCAACAATAAAGTCCAGGAAGGTATGGTGATCCATACAAACAGCCCGAAAGTGCGCGAGAGCAGGCGGAACAATGTGGAGCTGATCTTATCCCAGCATGACTGCCAGTGCGCGATCTGTGTGCGCAGCGGCAACTGCACGCTGCAGACAATTGCCAATGATCTGGGGATCTGCGAACTTCCGTTTGAAAAGGATGTGCCGAAGAACAGCTGGCCGCAGGACTTCCCTCTGATCCGTGATGCTGCAAAATGTGTGAAGTGTATGCGCTGCGTGCAGGTATGCGATAAAATACAGGGGCTGAATATCTGGGATATTGCGGGCACAGGGTCCAGGACGACGGTGGATGTGTCAAAGAACAGAAAAATCCAGGAATCCGGATGCGCTCTGTGCGGCCAATGCATTACGCACTGTCCGGTAGGGGCGTTAAGAGAAAGAGACGATATCCAGAAGGTGCTGGATGCACTGGCAGATCCGGAAAAAATCACAGTTGTGCAGGTGGCGCCTGCTGTCCGTGCGGCATGGGGAGAGGCGTTTGGGCTTTCAAGGGAATTTGCCACAGTAAAAAGGCTCGTATCAGCGCTTCGGCAGATGGGCTTTGATTACATTTTCGATACAAATTTCAGCGCAGATCTGACAATCATGGAAGAAGGAAGTGAATTTCTGGAAAAACTCAAAAATAAGGAAAATGAGAAATTCCCGATGTTCACATCGTGCTGTCCGGGCTGGGTCCGCTTTATGAAATCACAGTATCCGGATATGGTCGACCAGCTTTCCAGCGCGAAATCTCCGCAGCAGATGTTCGGAGCTGTTGCAAAAACGTATTATGCGAAACTACTTGATGTGGATCCTTCCAGGATATACTGTGTTTCCATCATGCCGTGTATCGCCAAGAAGCATGAATGTGCGATCCCTGTTATGAACGATGCCGGAGCAGGCCAGGATGTGGACGTCGTATTGACGACGAGAGAAGTGGACCGTCTGATCCGGGCAGAACATATTATTCCGGCGAAACTGGAGGAAGAGGAATTTGATATGCCTCTCGGCATGGGTTCCGGTGCAGGTGTGATCTTCGGCGCGACAGGCGGCGTAATGGAAGCGGCTCTGAGAAGCGCCTACTATCTGGTGACGGGAAGAAACCCCGATCCGGATTCTTTCAGCAAAGTGCGCGGGATGGAAGGATGGAAAGAAGCTGAATTCAATCTGGCCGGCCAGACGCTTAAAGTAGCGGTAGCCAGCGGATTAGCCAATACAAGAAAACTGATGGAAGCGATCCGCAAAGGCAAAGTCAGCTACCACTTTGTAGAGATCATGGCATGTCCGGGCGGATGCGCCGGAGGAGGCGGACAGCCGATCAAAGACGGAAAAGAACAGGCGCAGGAGCGCTGTGAAGTGCTTTACGGTCTGGACAAAGTGAACCACCTGAGATTTTCACATGAGAATCCGGCTGTCCAGAAATGCTATCAGGATTATCTGGAAGCGCCGCTTTCTCATCTGGCTCACAAGCTTCTCCATACGGATCATCATGCGTGGCTGATGCCGGGGGAACCGGGCGGCGAGTAAGGCGCATGGCCTGAGGCTCTCCGGACCGCGTTATCCTGAAAACGAAAATAATCCGGACGGTGGCGGGATTGTGTGAATTCAAACATGATCCCGTCACTGTTGTACGTAAAGCTGGTGACAACTGCCATACAGTTGTAATCATCGACGTTTATCTTCATATATTTCTCATCGATTTCAGTTACTTTTTCTACTGTCATGATCCTCTGGCTGTTCACAATGGTCATTCCCAGAGAATTTTCCAAATAGTCGTAAATCGAATCAGAAGCAATCTCAGGCGTCAGCCCCGGTACGCATTCCTTCAGAAAATAGTTATGGTTCAGGATCAGCGGGACGCCGTCCAGATAATGAAGACGCTGGAGATAGATCAGCTGCGAACCGGCCGGAAAACCGGTGCGCCTGCTCAGTTTTTCATCTGTGGTAAGCTCCAGAAACAGCACTACGCGGGTGGCCGGAACCTGTCCGTTGCGAAGGGCAGATTCACGGAAACTTTCGATCTCGCCGAGCGTAAAAGCGGTCTGCTCGTTGGGCCGGTAGATATTGCGGACTCCTTTTCCCTGGATTGTCTGTACGTAGCCATCTGTCACGAGGCGGCCGAGCGCCCTCCGGACGGTGTTGCGGGAGCAGCTGTAGAGCTGCACCAGAGAATGTTCAGAAGGCAGCAGTTCCTGATAGGCGAATTCATTTGATTCTATTTTTTGCTTGATATCACGATAGATGTTTTCATATTTGCTTTTTGGCAAATGGATCTGCTCCTTTCTGGATATACTACAGTTTATTATATGACAAGAAAAGGCAAAGTCAAGGGAAAAGAATCTACTTGTTTAAACAAATAATATTGACATGTTTAAACAAGTGTGATATAAAGAAGAAAAAGAAACTTGTTTAAACAAGATAATAAGAAGGAGGAAAACAGGAATGGGTAAGTATTCGGAGGATGCAAAAGAGCTGCTCCGGCTTGTCGGAGGCAAAAGCAATATTGCAGCAGTATCGCATTGTATGACAAGAATGCGGTTTGCGCTCGTTGATCCTTCACAGGCAGATGTAGCTGCGATTGAGGCACTGAAGTCGGTAAAAGGCAGTTTTACGCAGTCGGGGCAGTTTCAGGTGATCATCGGAAATACAGTGGCGGATTTTTACAATGAATTTATTGCCGTTGCCGGAATTGAGGGAGTGTCGAAGGATGCGGTGAAGCAGGCGGCAAAGAAAAACCAGAATGCGCTTCAGAGGATGGTGACGGCACTGGCAGAGATTTTCGCACCGCTCATCCCGGCGATCATTACAGGAGGTCTGATCCTGGGCTTCCGCAACTGTATTGACAGTCTGTACCTGTTTGAGAACGGGACGAAAACGCTGTGTGATATCAGCCAGTTCTGGTCAGGCGTCGACAGCTTTTTGTGGCTGATCGGAGAGGCGGTCTTCCATATGCTCCCTGTCGGTATCTGCTGGTCTGTGACGAAAAAGATGGGAACGACACAGATGCTCGGTATCGTGCTTGGCCTTACGCTTGTATCCGGACAGCTTCTGAACGCGTACTCAGTAGCCGGTACAGCGCCGGCGGATATCCCGAAATGGGATTTCGGATTCTTCCAGGTGAATATGATCGGATATCAGGCGCAGGTAATCCCGGCGATCCTTGCCGCGTTTACGCTCGTTTATCTGGAGAAATTCTTCCGGAAGATCACGCCTCAGGTCGTGTCGATGATCGTAGTGCCGTTTTGCAGCCTTGTACTGGCAACGATGGCTTCTCATTTCATCCTCGGACCGATCGGCTGGAAGATCGGTTCTGCGATTTCCTCTGTCGTATACGCAGGTATCACAGGGCCGTTTAAAGTAGTATTCGGAGCTGTGTTCGGATTTTTATATGCGCCGCTCGTCATTACCGGGCTGCACCATATGTCGAATGCGATTGACCTTCAGCTCATTGCCGACTACGGCGGAACGATGCTTTGGCCGATGATCGCACTGTCGAATATCGCACAGGGTTCGGCGGTGCTCGGTATGATCTATCTGCAGAGAAAAGACGCGCAGGCGCAGGAAGTCAACGTCCCGGCGGGAATCTCCTGTTACCTTGGCGTGACGGAACCGGCAATTTTCGGTGTAAATCTGAAGTACGTTTTCCCGTTTGTGTGCGGCATGATAGGATCCGGTGCGGCTGCTGTCGCCTGCGTGGCTCTGTCCTGTACCGCGAATGCGGTTGGCGTCGGAGGACTCCCGGGGATTCTTTCAATACAGCCGCAGTATATGTTAAGTTTTGCGCTCTGCATGGTGATCGCGATAGCCGTTCCGTTTGTCCTGACGGTCCTCGTCGGCAGAAAAAAACTGGCGGTCTCAGCGGACGCGGCTCCAGCGGCGGAACTGGCGGAGGTCGCTGCAGGAGCAGGAGCGAGCGCGGCCGCAGGCGTGACGGCGTCCCTGCTGCGCAGCGCTGGGAAAAAAGAAGAGGAACAAGAAGCGGTTTCCGTAAACGAACTGAAGGCGTTTTTGAAAGGAAAGGCAATTACACTGAAGGAAGTCAACGACGGAGTCTTTTCAGAAGGCATCGTAGGAGACGGGATGGCGATTATACCGGAGGACGATACGGTTTATGCCCCGGCTGACGCGGAAGTCGTGATGCTGATGGACGATTCCAGGCACGCATGCGGGCTGAAGCTTTCAAACGGTATGGAGGTGCTTCTTCATGTAGGTATTGATACGGTAGATATGAAAGGCGACGGATTCGAATACCTCATTACGGCCGGCCAGAAGGTAAAAGCAGGAGAGCCGCTGATCCGCTTCAGCCGGGAGAAGATCAGAGCCGCAGGACATCCCGATATGACGCTTTGCATCATCACCGGAGAGGGCGGGGCAAAGAATATCCGGTTTGAGACAGGAATGGAAACGGCACCGGGAGAGACGGTGATCGCAATATTTGAGTAAGACAAAGGAAAGGAACGAGTATTATGGCAGATTTCAGCAATAAGGTTGTATACCAGATCTATCCGAAATCGTTTCAGGATTCAAACGGCGACGGATTCGGAGATCTGCGCGGCGTTATCTCAAAACTTGATTATCTGAAAACACTGGGGATCGATTATATCTGGATCACGCCGGTATTCCCGTCGCCTCAGAGAGACAACGGCTACGATGTGGCAGACTACTGTGCCATTGACCCAAGGTTCGGCACGATGGAAGATATGGAAGAACTGATCAGAAAGGCAGGCGAGCGTGAAATCGGAGTGATGCTCGATATGGTATTCAACCATACGTCGACCAGCCATGAATGGTTCCAAAGGGCGCTTGCCGGAGAGGAAAAGTATCAGAACTATTATATCTTCAAAGATGGGACGCCGGACCGGCGGCCGACCAACTGGGAGTCAAAATTCGGCGGCCCGGCATGGGAGTATGTGCCGGAGCTGAAAAAATGGTACCTGCACCTGTTTGATGTGACCCAGGCGGATCTGAACTGGGACAACAAAGAAGTGCGAGAGGAATTGAAGAAAGTCGTCCGCTTCTGGAAAGAAAAAGGAGTGAAAGGGTTCCGGTTTGATGTGGTGAATCTGATTTCAAAGCCGGAGGTAATGGAGGACGATTTTGAAGGAGACGGCCGACGGTTCTATTCAGACGGACCGCATATCCACGAATACTTAAAGGAGCTCGCAGGCGATACGGGCATTACAGACATGGTGACGGTCGGAGAGATGTCTTCTACGACGCTGGAAAACTGTATCCGGTATTCCAATCCGGATGAAAAAGAAATGTCCATGTGCTTTAACTTTCATCATCTGAAAGTCGATTACCGGGACGGCGACAAATGGAAGCTGATGGAGCCGGACAGAGCCGCGCTGAAAGAGCTGTTCGAAAAATGGCAGTGCGGGATGCAGGAAGGCGGCGGATGGAACGCTCTGTTCTGGTGCAACCATGATCAGCCGCGTATCGTTTCCAGAATGGGAGATGAGAACCGGTACTGGAAACAGTCCGCAAAGATGCTTGCTGCGATGATCCATCTGATGAGGGGAACACCGTATATTTATCAGGGCGAAGAGATCGGAATGACGAACCCGCATTTTGACGATATTTCAAAATACCGCGATGTGGAGAGCCGGAATTATTACAGGATCCTGCTGGAGCGCGGAGAGACAAAAGCAGAAGCGCTGCGGATCCTCTCCGCCCGGTCACGCGACAACAGCCGTACGCCGATGCAGTGGAACAGCAGCAGATACGCGGGATTCTCCGAGGTCGAGCCGTGGATCGATACTGCGGACAATTATGAGAAAATCAATGCTGCAGAGCAGATCAATGATCCTGATTCCATTTTTTCGTTTTATCGGGAGCTGATCAGACTGCGCAGGGAAAAGGAAGTCATCAGCAGGGGAAACATTGAATTTTTAGAGACGGGGACTGCGGATGTGTTTGCCTATAAGAGAACGCACGGGAACACAGAACTGCTTGCCCTGCACAATCTTACAGAAACAGAGAAGGAGATTCAGACGGAAGAAGAGTTGGAAACTTTCCGGAAAATACTCGGAAATTATGAGGAGAGTATAATAAACAAGACGAAAATCCGTCTGAAACCGTATGAAACGATCGCTCTGGAGAAATAACAGCGCCAGTATAAGGGCTGCCCGTTTCGTTTTTGACTTTTATACCGTCTTCTGTTAAAATAAGCCGGTATAAAGGAGAGTTTTGCGATGGCGGATTCGAATATTACGAAAAGGGCGCTTGCTGCAGCGCTGAAGGACTTGATGGAGGAGACGCCGCTCGCCAAAATAAGTGTGGCGGATATCTGCAGCAAATGCGGGATGAACCGCAAAAGTTTTTATTATCACTTCAGAGACAAGTATGATCTGGTAAACTGGATCTTCGATGTGGAATTTATGACTGCGGTCAGCAAAAAGCCGGATGCCAGAGGAAAAGAATTTCTGGAAGCGCTGTGCGGCTACTTTTATGAAAACCGCAGGTTTTACCGCAATGCGCTTCAGGTGGGAGGGCAGAATTCTTTTTATGAGCATTTTACGGAGTTTACGACGGCTCTGATCGCGGAGCATGTGAAAAATATTGCGGAGACGAAAGAGCTTCATTCATTTTATATTACGTTTCTCGCGGACGCATTCACCGCCTCATTTTACCGCTGGATTCTTGACAGGGACCGGATGCTGCCGGAAGAATTTGTTTCCAGACTCTGGTTTGTGGCGAGAGTGATTGCGGCGAACACGAAAGAGACGCTGCCTGCATCGGGGCTTTTGTCTTAGGAAAGGCCGCGCGGAATATCTCGGCGAGACTGGCGTTAAAGAAAGTCCCGGCGGCGGAGGGGCCGTGAAACGGATCAGAAAAGAGACGGCCCTGCGCGTCGAAAAAAGCCGTGCAGCAGTCCTCGGAGATCACATGGTCAATCCTGCGGCTGTCAAAGAGAAGATCAAACAGCACCGTCCGATGATTCTGCATTTCCCGGGCGCGGACGGCATAGTCGCCGACGCTTTTCTGCAGCGCTTCGGGGCACGAGGCGGACCACAGAAAGGTAAAGGCCGGGGACAGCGCTTCGATATCGTACAGCAGTTCATCGTTTACGATCGAAGGAACATCCTTTTCTTCATAAAGCATATAAACGGAATACAGGAATCCTTTTTCGCGCAGTCTTCGGCAGGCGCCGGACGCCCCTTCCATGTACCGGACGACCGGCATAAGATGCGGGGAGAGGGCGGCTCCCCCTAAGAATTCTTCCGTAATATCGTCCGGACTGCAAAAGAGCAGGAACGCGCAGTCCTTCTGCCGTTCGATCAGCGGCAGAAGAGGGACCGCATTTCCGCCGGCAAAGAAATTCCACGTATAAACGCCGAGCTTCTCTCCTTGCCTTATAATAGAAGAGTACATTTCCAGATGCTCCGGACGCATGTCTTCCGGGACGGTCAGGCTGATGCACCAGGGAATATTGAATCCGTAAGCGGCTTCCGCCGCGCGGATTTTTTTTGCGCCTTCTGTAAAACTGTTATAGCCGAGATTCATGGCAAACGATATCACCCGTTCCTCCGAAACGGAGTTCAGAAGATTCTGTATCAGCGGAAAATAGGCGCTCTGCCGATTGTGGAGCATTTTCTGCGCCGTTTCAAAAAAGTGTTTCTGGAAATGCCCTTTGGAAAAATGAAGCGCCATATCCACAAGATTGCGGATGCTGCGCTCCGGATACCGTTTCAGTTCTTTCCACTTGCTTTGAACGTACGTCTGGATCAGAACGCGTGATGTGCTGCTGTCCATGAATGATTTCCTCCCTGAAACTTATATTGTTATTACAGTTTAGTACAAGACGCGGGGGAAAACAATGGGACAGACGCTTAAGTTTGTCCAAAAAGGCGACAATTTCCGCGTGTGTCCCAAAATGGGACGCTGCGCGCAGTCTGTCCGGTGAATTTAAAAAAGAGGTTGCTTATAATCGTTCCATACCAGATGAAAATACAATGGAAAGGACGAAAACACGATGAGTAATGGAAAAACAAAAGAAATCATGCAGAATTTTGCAATTAAGCAGGCGCTGAATTATGTAGAAAAAGATCCGGAACAGAATATCCCGAAGCTGATGAAGCTGGTCGACCGCTCCTGTCCGGACGGATGGTATGAAAAACAGCGGGCCGTGATCCGCAATGTCATAGAGAAAAAGGACAACTGGTATGACCTGATTATGAAAATCTTTGACCTGGATGCAGGAGTGCGCAAAACATTTCTGCAGAATTTTATTTTCAATTCAGCATTAAAGGGTTCGGCGATCCAGGAGGAGGTAAGGGAGCGGGAAAACTGCAATGTGCCGTGGGCGATCCTGCTCGACCCGACCTCCGCCTGCAATATGCACTGTACGGGATGCTGGGCGGCGGAATACGGGAACCGGCTGAATCTGAGCCTTGAGACGATCGACAGCATTATCCGCCAGGGAAAAGAGATGGGCATTTACATGTATATTTATACGGGCGGAGAACCGCTGGTGCGCAAAAAGGATCTGATCCGGCTGTGCGAGATGCATCCGGACTGTGAATTTCTGTCCTTTACGAACGGGACGCTGATCGATGAAGAATTTTGTGAAGAGATGCTGCGCGTGAAAAACTTTGTTCCGGCTATTTCTCTGGAAGGATTTGAGGATGCGAATGATTCCCGCCGCGGCGAAGGCGTATACCGGAAAGTAAAACATGCGATGGACCTGCTGAAGGAGCATAAGCTGCCGTTTGGTATTTCTACATGCTATACCAGCCGCAACTATGAGGATATCACCAGTGAGGAATTTTTCGACTATATCATTGGCAGCGGCGCTCTGTTCGCATGGTTTTTCCATTATATGCCGGTCGGGCAGGGAGCAGTTTCAGAGCTTCTGCCGGCGCCGGAGCAGAGGGAGACAGTATACCGCCGGATCCGCGCGTTCCGCAGTACGAAACCAATCTTCAGCATGGACTTCCAGAATGATGCGCAGTATGTAGGCGGATGCATTGCGGGCGGCCGCAACTACCTTCATATCAATGCGGCGGGCGCAGTGGAGCCGTGCGTATTTATCCACTATTCCAATGTGAATATTCATGAATGCACGCTTCTGGAAGCGCTGAAAAGCCCGTTGTTTATGGCTTATCACGACGGGCAGCCATTCAATAAAAATATGCTCCGGCCCTGTCCGATGCTGGAGAATCCGGAAAAGCTACGCGGCATGGTAAAAGAGACGGGGGCACAGTCGACGGACTACGAAGCGCCCGAGGACGTCGATACTCTGTGCGGCAGAACGGAGCCGTACGCGGAGAAATGGAAGGATACGGCGGACCGCCTGTGGGAGGCTGAAGAAGCTTCAGGACAGGAGCAATAAATCAGATGGCGGAGGAGACAGGGGCGTCCCTCTCTCTTGACAGGCCGGGGGATACGGATATAATAAAAATGGAACTGCCGCCGTGTACGGCGGGCGAAAATGGTCAGTGGGAGTAAAGCGATGAGTTTGTATGAGATCCTGCAGAATTTTTATATATACGGCTTCCTCGGCTGGTGCGCCGAGGTGGCGTTTGCTGCAGTAAAAGAAAAGAAGTTTGTCAACAGAGGGTTCCTAAACGGACCGATCTGTCCTATTTACGGCATTGGTGTGACGGCGGTGATCGGCGCTTTGGCGGCTTACCGCGGCAGCCTGCCGGTTCTTTATCTGCTTTCTGTTATTCTTGTTACACTTCTGGAATGGATTACCGGGTTTTTACTGGAAAAACTGTTTCATCACAGGTGGTGGGACTATTCCCGGATGCCGCTGAATATCGGCGGATACGTCTGCGTGCTGTTTTCGCTGATATGGGGGATCTGCTGCGTTGTGATCGTAAGATTTGTCCATCCGGCGATCGCGGCTGTGTGTTCGTTTTTGCCGCGCTGGCTCGGATGGTCTTTGAGCGCGCTGTTTGGCGCCGTTCTGATCGCCGACCTGTATGTGACTGTGTCGAATATTCTCAAGTTCAACCGGACGCTCGCGCAGATGGAGGCGCTCGGAGCCGAGCTGCACCGTATTTCTGACATGCTCGGAGAAAACATTTACCGGAATATGAAAGAAGGCATGGAGCTTCAGGAGCTGGTGAAATCAAAAGCAGGGCAGACCGCGGAAGATATGCGCGCAAAGGCGGAAGACATACGCGCAAGAGCGGGGCAGACCGCGGAAGAAATAAGGATCAAGGCAGAGCAGAGAGCGGAAGAGATGAGAAACCGATATCTGTCCCTGAAGCAAAAGTACCAGGAGACGGCAGAGGGTTTGTCTTTAGTGAACCGGAGACTGTTAAAGGCTTTTCCGCTTATGAAGCCTTCCCGGTATGAGACGGAATTTGCCGATCTGAAGCAGCAACTTGGCAGGCTGCGGAAGAAAACGAAAGCGAACAGAAAAAAATAGAGAGCTCCAGGCAGCGGGAAATTGAGGGAGAATGTGCGGCATGGAAAAGAACAGTGTGAAACAGGAGAACGGCGGCCGGGTACATAAAGACGGGGTAAATAATCATATTCAGGAGATCCGGCTGCTTGGGATGTGGATTTTGCTTGGAATCGCGATAGGTATTGTCGTGGGAGCGGCAAGCACGGCATTTTCATGGGTGCTAACGGCTGTTACAGATTTCAGGGCGGAGCATCCGGAGGTTTTTTTCCTGCTTCCTGCGGCCGGAGCTGCCATTGTATTTTTATATAGAAAATTTGCTCAAAATGACGGCGGTACGAATCAGGTGCTTGCGACGATCCAGGCAAGGGACGATGTCCTTTTCCGGTCGGCGCCGCTGATTTTTATTTCTACTGCGCTTACGCATCTGGCGGGAGGATCGGCCGGGCGGGAGGGCGCGGCAATACAGCTCGGAGGAAGTATCGGAAACCAGATTGGAAAGTGGATCCGTCTGGACGATGCTGACCGGCACATGATTGTTATGTGCGGTATGAGCGCCGCTTTTGCGGCGCTGTTCGGCACACCGATGGCTGCGGCAATTTTTTCGCTTGAGGTGACGAGCGTGGGGGTCATGTATTACGCGGCCTTGATGCCGTGCGTAATTGCCTCGCTTGTGGCGTCTCATCTGGCGGGGATGCTCGGCGTTCAGGCGGAAGCGTTCCGGGTAATGGATATTCCGGAAATTACAGTTTTGACTTGCGCCAAAATGCTGGCCGTCGCGATCAGCTGTGCCGCGATCAGCATGGTGTTCTGCATGGCGCTTCAGGGCGTCGGGAAATTGTATGAGAAATGGCTGAAGAACCCGTATGTCAGAGCGGCGGCCGCCGGATGCCTTGTTATTGTAATCACCGAAGCGCTGCAGACGGACGTATATATGGGAGCAGGCGCCGGCCTGATTCAAAAAGCCGTTGAACAGGGACAAGCGGATTACTTTTCTTTTTTCTGGAAGATCCTTCTTACAGCGATTACGATGAAGGCCGGATTTAAAGGCGGAGAGATTGTTCCGGCGTTTTGTGTCGGCGCCACTTTCGGCTGCGTGGCGGGACAGATTCTCGGGATATCGCCTTCTTTTTGCGCGGCGGCCGGTATGATATCAGTTTTCTGCGGCGTGACGAACTGCCCGATCACATCGGTACTGATCGCCTTTGAAATGTTCGGATTTGAGGGAGAAACATTTTATCTGGCAGCGGTGGCGGTAAGCTATGCATTCTCCGGGCATTATAGTTTGTATAAAGAACAGCGGATTGTCTATTCAAAATATAAAGCAGTCTATGTGAATGACCGCACAAAATAGCGTCATTAGATATTATGTCATCAGAGGAGAGAGAACTATCATATGAGGAACAGCGAATCAATCACAAGGAAAGTCATTACTGTACTGTTTGTTGTTTTAGGAAACGTACTGTATGCGCTGACGGTAAAACTTTTTCTGATGCCGGCCGACCTGATGGTCGGGGGCACGACGGGAATTGCGTTTATCGTCCGGAAATTCACAGGAATGGAGATCCCCAATTTTGTCCTGGTCTTTAACATCGTTATGCTGCTCTGGGGGCTCGCAGTGCTCGGAAAAAAGTTTGCGGTGACGACGGTCATCAGCACTTTTGCTTATCCGATCGCGCTTGGCGTGTTCGACCGGCTGCTCGGAAATGTCGTACTGACGGAAGACATGTGGCTGTGTACGGTTTTTTCAGGACTGGGGATCGGCGTCGCGCTCGGAGGGGTGATACGTTCCGGTGCATCTACGGGGGGGATGGATATCCCGCCGCTTATCCTGAACCGCCGATTCAGAATTCCGGTGTCAGTCAGCCTGTACGCGTTTGATTTTATCATCTTACTGTTCCAGGCAGTGTACAATCCGCCGGAAAAGGTACTGTATGGACTGATCCTGCTGCTGATCTACACAACAGTTCTGAATAAGATCCTGCTGTTCGGAACGACGAGGACGGAAGTCAAAATCGTGAGCAGGCATCATCAGAAGATCCGGGAGGCGATCATCCATCAGCTTGACCGCGGTGTAACGATGCTTTCCGGCGAGGGCGGCTATATGGGAGAGGAGACACAGATGGTTTTCAGCGTTATCTCAAACCGTGAGCTGCCTCTGATTGAGAAAATCGTCCGGGAGATCGATCCGGACAGCTTTATGGTGGTGAGCCAGGTGTCAGAAGTAAGGGGACGCGGTTTTTCTATGAAGAAAAAATATCAGTAAAAATAGTGGTAAATTGTAGAGTATTGTGGTAAAATTCGGATAAAGTGTTTCTGATTCTGAAGTTTAAAGGAGGTATTTATGGATAACTTTACATTTTACAGTCCGACTTATTTTGTATTCGGGAAAGAAAAAGAAAACGAGACAGGACATTACGTAAAGCGTTTCGGCGGGAGCCGCGTACTGATTCACTACGGCGGAGGAAGCGTTGTGCGCTCCGGTCTCTTGGACAGGGTGAAAGCTTCTCTGGAAAAGGAAGGGCTTTCTTACGTGGAGCTTGGAGGCGTACAGCCGAATCCAAGAAGCGGAAAAGTGTATGAGGGGATTGAACTTTGCAGAAAAGAGGGCGTGGATTTCATACTGGCAGTCGGCGGCGGAAGCACGATTGATTCTTCCAAGGCGATTGCTGTAGGTACTCCGTATGAAGGAGACTTCTGGGATTTCTACTGCGGAAAGGCGCAGGCGGAAAAGGCGCTTCCGGTGGCGTCTGTTCTTACGATCGCTGCAGCCGGCAGCGAAGGAAGCGACGGTTCGGTCATCACACACGAAAACGGAATGTATAAGCGCCCGTATGGATGCGAGCTGATGCGTCCAGTATTTGCAGTCATGAATCCGGAGCTGACGATGACGCTTCCGCCGTATCAGACAGCCAGCGGCTGCACCGATATCATGGCGCACGTATTTGAACGCTACTTTACAAACACGAAGCATGTGGAGATTACGGACAGGCTCTGCGAGGGCATTTTAAAGACGATCATTAAGGAGCTGCCGAAGGTGCTTGAGAATCCGAATGATTATGATGCGCGCGCGAATATCATGTGGGCCGGCACACTGGCGCACAACGATGTCTGCGGGGTGGGAAGAGAGCAGGATTGGGCAAGCCATAATCTGGAGCATGAGCTTTCTGCTTTGTACGACTGTGCACACGGCGCAGGTCTGGCGGTAATGTTCCCGGCGTGGATGACGTACGTGATGCATCATGACATTGACCGGTTCGCACAGTTTGCTGTGCGTGTCTGGGGCTGTGAGATGAACTTCGAGAACCCGGAAGAGACGGCCAGAGAAGGAATCGCAAGGACGAAGGCGTTCTTCCATTCCATCGGAATGCCGACCTCATTTGCCGAGATCGGGGCAAAAGAAGAGGATATCCCGAAGCTGCTTGAGACACTTCAGATCGACGGGCGGACAGAAGGATTCTTTGTGAAGCTTGGACGAAAAGAATGCGAAGAAGTTTACCGGCTGGCGTGCAGGTAAGTATTTGAATGAAAAACATATGGGACGGGGTCTGTGCAGCCATTTTCAGAAATGGCGCACCGGCCCCGTTTTTCTCGGCAGAATTTTTTTAATAGGATAATAACGGAAAATGAAACTTTCTGCCATGCTTCTCTATCTAATAAGTGTAAGACACAAAAAATCATTCGAATGAATTGTGATGAAACATAAAGGAGGGAGCAAAGTGCTGCAGCTTGTAAAACGTGCAATGAGCTCCGATTCGGAAGCATTTATCGAGCTGATGGAACGAAATACTCTGGCAATGTACAAGGTCGCCAGAGGGATCCTGAAAAATGACGAAGACGCTGCCGACGCGATCCAGGATACGATACTGACATGTTTTGAAAAACTGAATACGCTGAAAAAACCGGAGTTCTTCAAGACGTGGATGATACGGATCCTGATCAATCACTGCAATCAGATTCTTTTGCATTACAGGAACCAGGACGTTTCGGAGATACAGGAAATTCCGGAACAGGATATGTCGATGGCGGAATTTGAATTTCATGAAATGCTGGCCTGTGTAGATGAAAAATACAGAGTCGTCCTGATCCTGTATTACGTGGAAGGATTCAAAATTGCGGAGATAGCAGGTATTCTGGAAATGAACGAGAATACAGTCAAGACGAGGCTTAAAAGAGCCAGAGAGCAGCTGAAGGCTGCGTACGGGATCAAACCGTCAGACCATTCCGGACGGACGCGGAGAATGACGCAGACAGATAGAGGAGGATTTATCGATGAGGAAAAAAAAGGATTTCCATTCAGCGGAAGATTTACAGTTGGATGAAAAGGCGGAACAGACGTTAGGAAGGAACTTTGCACTGCCGGAATCTGTAAAAGAGGCGCAGCAGAATGCATTTGCCGAGATCCGGCTGCGCAGCGGGGCAAATGAAACGGGAGAGAGAAAGACAAAGACAAAGGCAAAGACAAAGACAAAGAAGAAACGGATTTTGACCATTCCGAAAACAGTCGGGGGTGTAGCGGCAGCAGCAGCTGTATTTTCCGTGATCTGCATCTCCAATCCGGCCCTGGCGGAGAATATCCCGCTGATCGGGCATGTATTTGAGCAGCTCGGAGACACACTCGGTTTTTCCGGCGATTACAGCGATTATGCGAAACCGCTGGCGTCTGGAGATGACGGCGCCGCCGCAGAAAACCAGGAGCATGGCGATACGGCTGGAGAAGCCCAGACGGCGGGGCAGGCAGAGACGGCAGGTGAAGCTCAGGCGGCGGCAGAAGCAGGGACGACAGCAGATTCCGCTTACAGCAAGACATCGGACGGGGTGACGGTAACGCTGTCAGAAGTCTACTGCAATGAGCAGTCACTGAACCTTTCGATGGTGATCACTTCCGAAGAACCGTTCCCGGATACGCTTGCGTATGAGAACGGAGAGCAGCACCTGATGCTCACCGCCCATCCGGACAGCACGAAGCTTTCTTTCAGCTATAATCCGGAGTTTGAGTTTGTGAATGGTGAGCTCGATGGGCAGTTCGTGGATGAGCATACGTACGCAGGCGTCCTGCGTATTGACCTGGAAACTACGAACACGGATGGACAAAGAGCCGATGAGTTCTATGAGGCGAGAGATGCTTTTCTCCGGGAGAATGGATTTGATCCGGAGAATATGAATCTGGAAATGATAGATCAGATAGAAGCTCAGCTTGGCATGGAGGAATATTCGGATGCCGGTCTTGGCGCTGTAGGCGGCCCGGATATGGCGGATTACTTTGGCACGATCGAGATTCCGGAAACGTTTTCCTTTGATCTGGCCGTCAACGAGATCACGGGACAACTGCCGGTTTCAAATGAGCCGGAAATGCCGCAGGAGCTGGTGGAGGAATATGAGCAGGGGCTGGCCGATCTGGGGCTGAAAAAAGACGATTATGTGAATTATACGGATGAACAGATGGAGCGGGAGCGCCAGCTTTTTAATAAAATGTGGAACCAGTATTATGAGCGGTATCCGGAAGCGGCAGCAGGCTATAATTCCTACAACAGCTGGAGCCTGACGGGAGACTGGAACTTCCATGTAGATGTGGAGGTCGATCACACGAAGACTGTGACGAAGGAAGTCAATGATATCGATGAAAACGGACTTGGCGTAATCTCAGCGACAAGGACACCGTTTGAACTCAGCGTGGTTACGGAGATGGGCAGCGGGCTTTATTTTGCGGCAGTGCTGGACGCTGACGGGGATCTCATGAGCGAGTACGGAGACAGTACGGGTACACTGGCCATCCAGGATCACGATGTATCAAAGATAGACGTCTATATCTGCGATTACGATGAGTATATGGATGAGCTGAAAGGGTATTACTGGAACGGCAACGTCGAAGAGAGCGGTTATGCGACATTTAAAGAGCTGCTCGATGCGAGAGCGCTGCATCACACCGAAATTGTATTTGACGAGTAAAAAGAAGCGGGGCTGTAAAAAAGTCCCTGATCAGGAATCGCCAGAACCGGCAGCCGCCGGTACTGGCGATTTTTCCAATTCATCTCCGCTGGCATCAGTTTACATAATAAACCCAGTTCTCTTTTCGGGGAGCAGGTTTGGGATATTCCCCGTCCGGGTATCCGAGGATACAGTGACCGATTCCCTCATATTCCCCTTCAATTCCGAGTGATTTCAGGATCTTCTGCCCTTCGGGGCGTTCAAATTCTTCTTTTGCACGATGGATCCAGCAGCTTCCGATTCCGAGCGCATGGGCGGCCAGCATTAAATTTCCCATTACGAGACTGCCGTCATAGACACGGGTGGGAATGGACTTGTCAGCGAGAACGATCAGGACGACCGGCGCTCCGTAAAACGGATCGTTTTCTGCGCCCATGATCTCCGCGTTCAGTTTGGAAAGGCGGTCGCGCGTTTCTTTGTCTGTCACTGCGAGAATAATGGGCGACTGCCGGTTCATGCCAGTAGCCGCATACGTACCTGCAGCGATGATGCGGTCCAGGGTCTCCTTCGGGATCATATCAGGTTTATAGCTGCGGATGCTTCTGCGGGTCTGCATCAAAGTGAAAAGCTGTTCATTTTCCATAGTTACAAGTACCTCCTCTGGCTGTATTTTTGCCTGTATTGTACCACTTTGAACAGGGCGGGACAAGCATGCACTTTTTCTGTGCATAAGGAAAAACCAGTTGCCCAAACGTCCGGCGGACGGTAGAATGGTCTTAATGACAGATGAGAGAAACAGGGAGGGAACGAAATGCGGCTACAGAAAGTGCGTTCGGCACTGGATCAGAAAAAAATCGCATATACTTATACAGAAGAGGACGGTGCGGGCAGCCTTGATTTTCTGTTTCGCGGTCTGAGCTTTCACGTATGGGAATATTGTGATGAAGTCTGGGGTGCTGAGACAAATATTTTTAACGCAGGCAAAAGCCAGGACATCGAAGATGATTATGAGGAGATTATCGCAAAAGAGATCCTCTCCTGGCCGGATATGATCGCCTGAGGAAAAGGGGGAGCAAAATGCAGGCAGCGGTACTGGTGGATAATATCGGAACAGACGGTCTGACCGGCGAATGGGGTCTGGGCTTCTATATTGTGTACGATGGCGTGAAGATCCTGCTGGATACCGGATCGTCCGGGCTGTTTCTGGAGAATGCCGAAAAGCTCGGTATCCATCTGGAAGATACGGATTATGCGGTGCTTTCCCATGCGCATTATGATCATGCAAACGGAATGGCTGCGTTTTTTAACAAGGCCGGGAAGGCGAAATTTTATCTGCGCAGGGGATGTGCCGAAAACTGCTATTCCAAACGGCAGTTCTATTACAAGTATATCGGACTGCCGAAAAGAGTCCTCAGGAGGTATTCTGACCGTATTGTCTATGTGGACGGTGACTATGAGCTGTGCCCCGGCGTAACGCTGGTCCCGCACAAGACAAAAGGACTGGAAGAACTGGGAAAGATCAACAAGCTGTATGTGAGGGAAAACGGATGCTTCCGGGCGGATGGTTTTGCACATGAACAGAGCCTTGTGTTCCGGACGGATTCCGGACTCGTCATATTTAACAGCTGTTCTCACGCGGGCGCCGACAATATCATCAGCGAAGTCTCGCAGACGTATCCGGACCAGAAGATCCGCGCGCTGGTCGGAGGCTTTCATCTGTACCGCAGGACAGATGAAGATATCCGTGCGCTTGCAGAGCGGATCCGCAATACAGGGATCGAAGAAATCTATACGGGACACTGCACGGGACAGCACGCGTACGGGATCTTAAAGGAAGAACTCGGAGACAGCGTGCATCAGCTGTATGCCGGGCGCGTGATGAAATTTTAAAGATGAAAACAACTGCTTGATGAAACAGGATTTTTTCACTATAATAAAAAATGCTTGAAAAGACAGTAAGAAACAGCAGAAAGAAAAGGTGAAAGAGATGCTGGAATTAAAAGACGTTTCGTTCGAGGTATCGGACGATAAAGAACAGAAGGATATTCTGAGGAATATTAATCTGAAGATTGAAGAGAAAAAATTTGTGGTCATTACCGGTCCGAACGGCGGCGGAAAATCAACGCTTGCAAAGCTGATCGCAGGGATTCAGAAACCGACTTCCGGCAGGATCTATTTTGACGGGGAAGATATTACGGACAGGAGTATCACGGAGCGCGCAAAAATGGGAATCAGTTTTGCGTTCCAGCAGCCGGTCCGCTTTAAAGGGATCCAGGTGCTTGACCTGATCAGAATGGCAGCCGGAAAGCGTGTCAGCGCAGCCGATGCGTGCGAGTATCTCTCAGAGGTAGGGCTTTGTGCGAAAGACTATATCAACCGGGAAGTCAATGCAAGCCTCTCGGGAGGAGAATTAAAGCGGATCGAGATCGCGACGGTGCTCGCCAGGGGGACACGGCTGTCTGTATTTGATGAGCCGGAAGCAGGCATTGACCTCTGGAGCTTCCAGAATCTGATCCAGGTATTTGAACGCATGCAGAAGCGGATTGAACACGGCTCTATCCTGATCATTTCTCATCAGGAACGCATTTTGAATATCGCGGATGAGATCGTCGTGATCTCAGACGGAAAGATCGTACAGCACGATACAAGAGAGGCTGTGCTGCCGAAGCTGCTCGGGACGGCTTCGGCGGTCGGTGTTTGTGACAGGTTTTATCAGGGACGGGAGGAGAAGCAGTGATGTTGGACGAGATTCAGAGAAGATTGCTTGAAGAAGTCGCAGACCTCCATGAGGTTCCGGAGGGGGCATATAATATCCGGGCAAACGGCCAGATGGCGGCGAGAAATACGACTGCCAATATTGATATTACGACGAAGGAAGACGGAAGCGGCATCAATATCCGCATCGCGCCGGGAACCAGACATGAGAGCGTACACATTCCGGTTGTACTGAGCCAGAGCGGGATCAAAGAGACGGTCTACAATGATTTTTACATTGGCGAGGGAAGCGATGTGGTGATCGTCGCGGGCTGCGGGATCGACAACTGCGGGAATCAGGATTCGGAGCATGACGGTATCCATACGTTTTATGTCGGGAAAAACGCAAAGGTCAAATACGTAGAGAAACATTACGGGGCGGGAGACGGACGCGGAAAAAGGATCCTGAATCCCGGAACGAAAGTCTATATGGAAGAAAACAGCTATATGGAGATGGAGATGGTCCAGATCAAGGGGGTCGATTCGACGGTCCGCGATACGAAAGCGGAGCTGGCCGAAGGGGCAAAGTTGATCGTCCGGGAACGGCTGATGACACACGGAAGCCAGACGGCGGTAAGCGATTACGAGGTGAAGCTGAACGGAGAAGGCGCAAGCGCTGATGTGATTTCGCGTTCCGTTGCGAAAGATGAGTCTTACCAGAAATTCGATTCGCGTATCATAGGAAATGCGCCGTGCAGCGGCCATACAGAATGTGACGCGATCATCATGGACAAAGCGAGGATCCTGGCGGTCCCGCAGCTGGAGGCTAACGATCTTGACGCCGCGTTGATCCATGAGGCGGCCATCGGTAAGATCGCAGGGGAACAGATCATCAAGCTGATGACGCTCGGTCTTACGGAGGAAGAGGCAGAGGAACAGATCGTGAATGGATTTTTGAAATAGAAAAATGAGGAGCAGCCGGAGGGTCTGTCGCAAAAATGCAGCTATGCTTCCTGACATTTTGTGACAGACCCTTTTTCAATCGGCCGTAAATTTTAAATGAAATGATATCGGGGAAAGGATAAAGTATGGTCAATACGGCAATCATGTGGATAATGGCTGTTGGAGCGGCCGTTGGCGGCCTTGACCGGCTGTTTGGAAACCGGCTGGGGCTTGGGAAAAAGTTTGAGGAAGGGTTTATGCTGATGGGCCCGACGGCGCTTTCTATGGCGGGGATCATCTGTCTGACTCCGCTCATTTCCGATTTTCTGAAGCAGGCGGCCGTCCCGCTCTGGCATGCGCTGGGGCTTGACCCGGCCCTTCTGGGAGGAATACTGGCGATCGATATGGGCGGTTATCAGCTTTCGATGGAGCTGGCGGATCTTCCGGCAATGGGTCTGTATTCCGGCATCGTGATCAGTGCGACATTCGGGTGCACCGTCTCATTTACGATACCGGTGGGGATGGGAATGCTTCAGGAGGAAGAACGCACCGCGTTTGCACAAGGGATCCTGATCGGGCTTGGCTGTATGCCGGCCGCACTGGTCATCGGCGGACTGTTCTGCGGTCTGAGCGCGGTGCAGGTACTGGTACAGAGTATCCCTGTTTTTGCAGTATCGCTGGTTCTGACCGCAGGGATCGCAAAGTTTCCGACGGCGACAATAAAAGGATTCAGTATTTTTGCAGGTTTTATCCGGATACTGGCGACTGTCGGGCTGATCGCAGGCGCGGTGCAGTATATGACAGGATTTCAGATGATAAAAGGGATCGCGCCGGTCGAAGAGGCCATGGCGGTCGTCGCGTCCATCGGAGTCGTGATGCTGGGCAGTCTTCCGGTCGCTGAGTTTTTGAAACGGGCTCTGGACCGGCCGTTTCGCTGGATCGGGCGAAAAACAGGAATGAGTGCAAACGGTGCGGCCGGGCTGCTTCTCGGGATCGTCAGTCCGGTGCCGGCTATCACGGAGATGAAGGAAATGGATAGCCGCGCCCGGATCGTAAATGCCGCTTTCCTTGTATGCGGAGCATCGGCGATCGCGGCACATACGGGTTTCACGTTCAGCACACAGCCGCAGCTTGTCGGACCGCTTCTGGCGGTTAAATTATCCGGCGGTCTGCTGTCTGCCGCTTCTGCGTTCGCATTTTCCAGAAAAAAACGATAAAAATACTTGCAAAATACCCTGACAGGGTATATAATTGCAGATGCAAGATACCTTAAGGGGGTATTTGAGGCTGCTTTTATCGAAGAACCCAAAGGAGGAGATGCGATGAAACAATATAATGTAACAGGAATGAGCTGTGCGGCCTGCAGCGCCAGAGTGGAAAAAGCGGTATCCGGTCTTCCGGGCGTGACCCAGTGCTCGGTGAGCCTGCTGACAAATTCTATGGCGGTTGACGGCGATGTGACGCCGGAGCAGGTTATTCATGCGGTCGAGGAGGCAGGATACGGTGCATCGGAAAAAGGGGTGCATGCAGAAAAATCTGCATCCGGCGGCGTGAATATGGCTGCAGAGTATGAGGATATGCTAAAGGACAGGGAGACACCTGCAATGAAACGGCGGCTGATTGCTTCGCTCTGTCTGCTGATCCCGATGATGTACGTGTCGATGGGGCATATGATGTGGGGCTGGCCCCTTCCCGGGGCGCTGGCGCAGAACCATGTGGCGAACGGGCTGATCCAGCTTTTGTTTGCCGGAGCTATTATGGTGATCAACCAGAAGTTTTTTATCAATGGCTTTAAGGGACTGATCCATAAAGCGCCGAATATGGATACGCTGGTGGCGCTCGGCTCAGGTGCTTCCTTTGCATACAGTACGTATGCGCTGTTTGCGATGACGGATGCGCAGATGCGCGGCAATATGGCCGGCGTGATGGAGTACATGCATGAGTTTTACTTTGAATCGGCTGCGATGATCCTGACGCTGATCACGGTCGGAAAGATGCTGGAAGCGCGTTCAAAAGGAAAGACGACGGACGCGCTGAAAGGGCTGATGAAGCTCGCGCCCAAGACGGCTGTCGTAGTGCAA
The DNA here is from genome assembly GCA_018711885.1 of Candidatus Choladousia intestinipullorum. GTDB lineage: Bacteria > Bacillota > Clostridia > Lachnospirales > Lachnospiraceae > Choladousia > Choladousia intestinipullorum. The sequence goes on from DVHT01000193.1 coordinate 25,991, forward strand.
AACGGGGAAGAAGTGACGGTCGGTATTGAGGAGGTGCGCATCGGCGATCATTTTGTTGTGCGTCCGGGAGAAAATATTCCGGTGGATGGAATCGTCGTTGACGGCAGCAGCGCAGTCAATGAAGCGGCGCTGACCGGCGAGAGCATCCCTGTCGATAAGTCGCCGGGGGATACGGTATCGGCGGCTACGACGAATCAGTCCGGCTATCTGCAGTGCGAGGCGACAAGGGTCGGAGAGGATACGACGCTTTCGCAGATCATCCAGATGGTGAGTGATGCGGCAGCGACGAAAGCGCCTATTGCGAAGGTCGCGGACCGGGTATCCGGTGTTTTCGTTCCGATCGTGATTGCGATCGCAGTCGTTACGATCCTCGTTTGGCTGATCGCAGGACAGGGGATCGGATTTGCGCTTGCACGCGGAATCTCCGTTCTGGTCATCAGCTGTCCGTGCGCGCTGGGGCTGGCGACTCCGGTGGCGATCATGGTAGGAAACGGAATGGGAGCAAAGCACGGTACACTGTTTAAGACGGCGGTATCGCTGGAAGAGGCGGGAAAGGTAGAGATTATAGCGCTTGACAAGACCGGAACGATCACGAGCGGAGAACCCAAAATCACAGATCTGATGCCGGAAGGAGATGTGACTGAGCAGGAGCTTTTGTCTCTGGCGGCAGCGCTGGAGAAGCGCAGCGAGCATCCGCTGGCGAAAGCGGTCATCAGACGCGCGCAGGAACTCGGCATCGAACCGCAGGAGATCGAAGAGTTTCAGGCGGTTCCGGGCAACGGGCTGACCGGAATCTGCAGCGGCGTACCGCTTGCCGGAGGAAATCTGAACTTTATCCTTACAAAAGCGGACGTATCCGATGAAACGAAAGAACGGGCCGCGCAGCTTGCCGGAGCGGGAAAGACGCCGCTGTTCTTTGCGGCGGACGGGAAGCTGATCGGTATCATTGCCGTAGCGGACGTCATCCGGGAAGACAGTCCGGAGGCGGTACGGCAGCTCCGGAATATGGGCATCCGTGTCGTGATGCTGACCGGTGACAATGAACGGACGGCGAAAGCGATCGGAGCGCAGGCCGGCGTCGACGAGGTCATTGCCGGAGTCCTGCCGGATGGAAAAGAGAGCGTGATCCGCGCGCTGAAAGAAAGAGGAAAAGTCGCAATGGTAGGTGACGGCATCAATGATGCGCCGGCGCTTACGAGAGCAGACATCGGTATCGCGATCGGAGCGGGCACGGATGTCGCAATCGATGCGGCGGATGTCGTACTGATGAAGAGCAGGCTGCTGGACGTTCCGGCCGCCATCCGCTTAAGCCGCGCGACGCTGCGCAATATCCATGAGAATCTGTTCTGGGCGTTTATCTATAATATTATCGGTATTCCGCTGGCAGCAGGCGTCTGGTACCCGCTGTTCGGCTGGGAGCTGAACCCGATGTTCGGAGCAGCCGCAATGAGCCTTTCCAGCTTCTGCGTTGTGACAAATGCATTGCGCCTGAACTTGTTTTCAATGTATAATACGTCCAGAGATAAAAAAATAAAGCATAAAAAAATGAAAAATCAAAAAGAAAAGGAGAGAAATACAATGGAAAGAACAATGAAAATTGAAGGAATGATGTGCGGACACTGCGAGGCACGCGTAAAGAAGACACTGGAAGCCATCCCGCAGGTAGACGAGGCAGTAGTAAGCCATGAAACAGGAACAGCTGTTGTGAAGCTGAACGCCGAAGTTGCAAATGACGTGCTGAAAAAAGCAGTAGAAGATCAGGACTATAAAGTAACTGAGATCGCATAAACGTGCTGGGGCTGCCGCAGAATAAAACTCCGCTTTCGGACATGTGTACACTGGATGTTCAGGAAGCAGTCGTAACTATTTTGCGGCAGCCCCGGTTATTTTTTACTTTATCCTTATTCTTGTGCTGAATTTGAGAGCTGCATATCCCATATGATCTCATCGACGTTATCTTCAGTGACTTTCTGGTAGGGCAGGCGGATATATTTACCGTCGATCAAGTCGATCTCTGACGGGAGCTCCGTTCCGAAAACGACGGAATACGCAAGCTCCAGCATGGCGGATGCCTGTCCTCTTGCATCGTTGAGGACGGTGCCGGACAGCCTGCCGTCCCGCACGGCCTCCAGGCCGACTTCGGTTCCGTCGATCCCGAGGATGACAGGCCACGGAGTCCGATTGTCTTTTGCACGGGAAATGGTGCCAAATTCCTGTTCCAGCGCGTCGGCAGCGCCAAGCGCCATATCGTCGTTGTTGGTCAGGACCACTTCGATCGTATCTCCGAAATTCTTCAGGAACTGGTTCATTTTCGTCTCAGCCTGAGAACGGTTCCAGTTCGCAATCTCGTCTCCCAGCTTTTCTACCTGGTATCCGTTTGATTTGATGGTGTCGATGACATACAGCGTCCGGATCATGGAATCCTGATGACCGGCTTCGCCCTCCAGCATGACGTACTGCAGGACATTATCGCCGTTTTTGTCGATCGATGCAAAATCTTCTTCACAGACTTCTGACAGGATCTCTCCCTGTATCACTCCGGATTCAAAGGCATCGGCGCCTACATAGTAAAGACGTTCCCAGCGCTGCAGGTCTTCTTCCACCAGTTCGCGGTTAAAAAAGATGACCGGGACATCGGCATTTTTCGCTTTTTCGATGATGCTTGAAGCATCGGTCCTGTCGACCAGATTAATGCAGGCGATATCGTAGCCGCGTTTGATGAAATCATCCAT
>DVHT01000194.1 GCA_018711885.1 Candidatus Choladousia intestinipullorum
CATCTGACATTGCTATAACATTACTGCTCATATTGGGACCCACGATTGCAACAACATCTTCGCTGATCAGTCTGTTGACCGCATTCATTCCACCGGTCTGATTGCCCTGGTCATCCTGAAAATTCACCTGAAACTCTTTTCCAAGTACGCCTCCTGCTTCATTAATTTCTTTTAATGCAAGATTTACGCCCTTCTGAGTATTCTCTCCTGCAAGCGGAAAGTTCCCTGTTATAGAGCAGATCACACCAAAAGTAATTGAATCATCAGACTCTGCAGACGCAGCTACCGGAAGTGCACTAACCAACATAGATGCAGCCAGCAGTCCGGCCAATACTTTTCTAAGCTTCATATTCAGTTCCTCCTTTTTATAAATATCTTACATCTTTAGTTTTCGTACATATTATGTTCGCGCGCTACTTATATTATTGTATGACGTCATTTTATCATTCTTTCTGATGTTTGTCAATTATGAATATACAATTTATTTAAGAAGTTTTCTATTTATGAAAGTTAACGAATATCAGCGTATAATTCTGTCGCAAAGAAGAGGTTTTATATAACAAAACAACCGAAACACGACCTTCCTTCGACGTATTATTCCCCCACGAAAACAGGCCGGAAAGATTCCTTTCTGAAATCTTTCCGGCCTGTGTGACCTTCTCTTCTTTTACGTCAGTAGATGACCTGTTCCCCGCTCTGCGACGACCACTCGTCCTGGATCACGATCGGGAATTCCGTCTGCTGTGTTTCTCCGTTCAGTTCATAATACGTCGATTCATCCGCCCAGTCTTCCTCTGTGCCGGACGTCTCCGGAGTGCTCTGGCCGTTCTGGGTTCCCGAATCAGAATTGCCGTCAATGATCACGATGTCCGCGTCGCTGCTTTCTGTCCCGGTGTTTCCCGTACCCGTGCTGCCGCTGCCGGTCTGTCCGTATCCGTAATCCGTGCCGGAACTGTAGCATACGACCGGGGTGCCCACTTCTACATTCTGGAAAATGACGGCGGCCTGTGCCGTCGGCGTATTGATGCATCCGTGCGAACCGCTCCACAGATAAATATCCCCGCCGTAAGCAGTGCGCCACGTATCGGCATCATGGATCCCGACGCCCTCATAGAACGGCATCCAGTAATCCACCGGTGTCTTATAATCTTCTCCGGTAAGCACAGCATCTTCTTCTTTTCCGACAATACAGAAGACCCCTTCCGGCGAAGCCATCCCAGCGTTTACATTTCCGGTCACCACCGGAGTCTCCACGAGAAGCTGTCCGTCCTTGTAATACCACATTCTCTGGTTCGTATAATCAATCTCTATGTAAGTATCCCCGATATCATTTTCGCCGCGGGCAGCCGCGCTCTCCAGCCAGACCGGACTGCGCTCCGCAGAATCACCCTTCAGCAGGAGCTGGTACAGCTCCTCGGTCTCCGCCTCGCGGTCCATCTGCCATCCATACGTCCGCGACTCCGGATATACCGTCTCCCCGTTGGAAGTCACAAACGGCAGGAACGACCCGATCGTATCGTATTGATCTGCAAGCTGGTTCACCCATGCGGCTACCGCATCACGGTCAATCGATGGCTGGAGATTCTCGTCCAGAGAAAACCAGGAAGCCACCGTCTCTTTATCAAGCGTCTCCGTGACTCCTCCGCCCATCTGATACGTGATGGTGATCGAACTGTAGCGGTTGCGTATGGCAGCCTCAGCTTTGAGCGCTCCGTCATCCTGATAGACGTCCGGTTTCAGATAGCAGTCTTCCGCCGCCAGGTCGATCTCCGTCCCTCCGCTCTCCACGGCTGCTGCCAGCAGTTCTTCCACCTTCCCGGCATCCAGGGTATTCCCTTCCGTTTCCGGGACGATCACATACGTCCCGTCTTCCTGCTGCGTAAGATAGGCGTCCTGGGGCGCTGTGACATTCTCCGCCTGCATACAGTCAAGCGCGGCTATGGCGCCCGCGAGTTTTTCCTGATCATACGTCATGGAAGCTTCCATTGTATACTGTTTTCCGGAACCAAAGTATGCCGGAAGCCATGCGAGGAAATTCTGCTCCTCGAGAAATCCCTGCACTTCTCCCTGTGATACGAACTGATAGCCGATATCGCTGCCCTCTATCGTCTGTGCGGCGCCCTCTTTTGTGGTGAGCGTCACGCGGTAATCCTCCGCCTGATCTGCGATCAGGTTTTCCGCCTCTTCTGCTGTCAGATCCGATACATCGATCCCGTTGATCGAAGTCTTTTCAAAAAAATGTGTCTGATAATACGTCCCGATCGCAATGTATGCCCCCAACGCTCCCGCAAACAGCAGGAACACGATCACCGCGATCGCCACTGTTCTTTTTCTCATGTGCTTTATCCCTTCTTCTTTTGAACAAGTGTGCCTTTCAGGTACAGTTTAAATCAAACTGCCGCAAAAGAAAAGGAAATCACAGTTAAAACAATCTTGTTTTTTTATTAATTAATTTTCGCCGTCCGGCTTGTGCGGCGGCTTTTTCCATGGAAAACGGGAACTCCAATGCGGCTTTTTCCCGCCTGATACATCCCGTTTTTCAAAACTGCGCTGTTCTTTTGACTTTCCGCGCTCAGAATCCGCCATCCCTTTTTCCGGGAACAGGCCGTTTCTTCCTATATCTTCTTTCTTTGGCGCCATCACATCCATGCCTTCCTCAGCGGAAGCCGCTTCCATTCGTGCGCGCTCCTGGCTCTCAAACGCTGTATCACGGATTGTCTCCGCCCCTTCCAGAACGCCTTTTTCCGAAACAAGCACGACTGCTGCCGCAGGCCGCAGGCGGATCTTCACCTCTCCGGAATAAACAGGGTAAATAAAGGATTCTTCTGAAAACCCGTCAACACTCGTACCAAATACCTGCCTCAGCACCTGCTCATTCGTAATACCGGCAGACCAGACCGGTATCGTGAGTTCCTGCTCATGACCGTTGTTATTAAAGACCGCTACGATCTGGATGTCACGGCTGAATCTCGCATACGCAAGGCAGTTGTACGAACCGTACAGGAAACGGAACGATCCGCGGACCAGCACCGGATACCGTTTATGCAGGGCAATCGCTTTTCTGTGGAATTCCAGCATCTGCTGATCTTCCCGCCCCCAGGGATACGTCCTTCTGTTATCCGGATCCGTAAATCCGCATACCCCTGCTTCGTCCCCGTAATAGATCGTAGGCGCCCCCGGCCATGTCATCTGCATCACGACTGCTTCTCTCATGACTTCCGGTCTGACATCCTGGCTGGCAGCGTCGCTTCCCAGTGTTGAAACGCGTCCGATCTTTCCGTTTGTCCTTGTCAGAAATCTGGAATGGTCGTGATTTGACAGCTCATTCATCGCTGTCTGGAGCGACGGAGCCATAAAGCTCGCCATATGATACATCATCGCGCCGATAAATGCGTCCGGATTGCCCAGCTTATCCTGGTCGTACCCGTCGCTGTGTTTCTCCATCCCGGTGAAAAACCATGTCACCGGTTCCATAAATGCGTCGTAATTCATCACGGTATCCCACTGGTCGCCGTGCAGCCACGCCGACGCATCCCCGTAATGTTCCGCAAGGATCAGAGCCTCCGGATTCGCCTTTTTGACAGCACTGCGGAACTTTCTCCAGAATTCATGATTGTACTCCTGCCCGAATCCCAGATCCGCCGGCACATCGAGCCGCCATCCGTCCGCATTATACGGCGGGGATACCCATTTTTCTGCGATCCGGAGGATATATTCCTCCAGCTTCGGAGACTCCTCATAATTCAGCTTCGGAAGCGTCTCATGCCCCCACCACCCGTCATAAAATGCGTTGTACGGCCACTCATGTTCATTGTAAAATTTAAAAAAGGAACGGTACGGGCTGGAAGCGGATATAAAAGCGCCTTTGCTGTATCCGGCCTGGTTTTCATAAATACGTTCCCGGTCCATCCATTTATTGAAAGAACCGCAGTGGTTAAATACGCCGTCCAGGATGATCTTCATGCCACGCCGGTGCAGTTCTTCCACCAGCCTGATAAACAGTTCATTGCTGGCCTCCAGATTATCGAGGCCGGTCACACGGCTGATATAGCGGGTGGCCGCCCGGTTGCTGTGTTCCCACTCCGGCAGGATGTGCCCTTCATCTCGGACAATCTTTCCGAAATGCGGATCTATGTAATCGTAATCCTGGATATCGTACTTATGATTCGACGGAGAAACAAACAGCGGATTGAAGTACAGGACCTCCACTCCCAGTTCCTGCAGATAATCCAGCTTATCGATCACGCCCTGCAGATCCCCTCCGTAGAACTCGCGCACACCCATTTCTGCCGGCGGCTTCTCCCACTTTGCAACGCGGCTCACCGGCTCGCCGATATACTGATATTCCCGGTCCAGCACATCGTTCGTCATGTCGCCGTTGCAGAACCGGTCCGTAAAAATCTGATACATGACAGCGCCCTTCGCCCATTCAGGCGTAGAAAAGCCCGGCGCGATGCAAAAGGCCCTGCTCTGCTGAAGGTCACGCGAGACTCCGAGTTTGTTGTAGAAGCATCTCGCCCTCCCGCTCTGTACTTCAAAATAGTAATAGAGCGGCGACGTTCCCATCTCCGCCTCTGTCACATAATAATCAAAGCGCCCCTCCTGGAA
>DVHT01000195.1 GCA_018711885.1 Candidatus Choladousia intestinipullorum
CGAAGGATATCATGGAACTGAAGATGTTCACCAGAGGCCATATCTCACAGGCGCTGGGGCATTTGCAGAAAAACGGATACATCCTCATAAAGCAGGACAGGGAAGACAGGAGATGCATGCATAACTGTCTGACAGAGAAAGCAGATGCGATCGTACAAAAGCTGCAGGTCTTATTTCAACAGGCGGAGGATATCATTTTTCAGGGGGTTACACCGGAAGAAAGGGCCGTATTAAAGTCTTCTGTGCAGAAGATCAACCGGAATATAAACGAAGTCCTGTCTTCCTGAAAGATGGAGAATGAAATGATCTGCCGCTCTGCGGCACAAACGTGATATAATGACAGGAAGGTGAATGGATGGAAAAATTAAAAGAAAAAGTAAGGGAGTCACTGGCCAGCGTCCTGCCTATTACCTCTATCGTACTGATCTTGAGCGTAGTGATGTTTCCGCTGGAGATAGGCGCTGTGGCGCTGTTTCTGGCGGGAGCAGTCCTTCTGATCACAGGCATGGGGTTCTTTCAGCTGGGCGCTGAAATGTCCATGACGCCGCTCGGACAGGGAATCGGCGGACAGCTGGTGAAAAACAGAAAGCTGCCCATGATCATTGCGGGGTGCTTTCTGATGGGAGCGCTGATCACGATTTCCGAGCCTGATTTGCAGGTGCTTGCGAACCAGGTGGCGTCGATTCCGAACCGTGTTCTTGTTTTGACTGTGGCAGCAGGGGTCGGAATCTTCCTCGTCATTGCAGTTTTAAGGATCCTGTTTAAGGTCAGCTTGTCTCGGCTGCTGACAATCTTGTATATAGCGCTGTTTTTCGTGGCGCTTGCGGCTCCGTCTGAATTCCTTGCGGTAGCCTTTGACTCCGGCGGAGTTACGACAGGGCCGATGACCGTACCGTTTATTATGGCTCTCGGAGTGGGGCTTTCTGCTTCCAGAGGTGACAAAGAGGGAACTTCAGACAGCTTCGGTCTCGTAGCCCTTAGCAGCATCGGACCGATCTTAATGGTGCTGCTGCTTGGCATTTTCTACCATCCGACGGATGCGGTCTATACTTCCATCTCCATTCCCGGGCTGGCTACGACACAGGATGTTGTCCGCCAGTTTGTGCTGGCAGCGCCCAGGTATGCAGAAGAAGTAATGATCAGCATGCTGCCGATCATTCTCGTTTTCATGATTTTTCAGGTTGTTACAAAGAAATACCATAGACGGAAAGTTCTCCGGATGTGCGTGGGATTTATCTATACCGTCGTCGGACTGATTCTGTTTCTGACAGGCGTAAATATCGGATTCGCCCCAATGGGAAATCTGCTTGGAGAGAACATGGTATCCGGGGCGTACAAATGGCTGCTTGTTCCGATCGGCCTTCTGATCGGATATTATATCGTAAAAGCAGAGCCTGCCGTACAGATACTGAACCGCCAGGTAGAGGATATCACCGGGGGAATGGTCTCGCGGCACCAGATGAATCTGTGCTTGTCGGCTGGTGTTTCATTTGCAGTGGGGCTTGCAATGCTCCGTGTACTCACCGGAATCCCGATTTACTGGATCCTGATTCCCGGCTACATTATGGCTCTTGTTATGAGCTTTTTTGTCCCGCATGTATTTGTGGGAATTGCGTTTGACTCCGGCGGGGTAGCCAGCGGCCCTATGACATCGACATTTTTGCTTCCGCTCACAATGGGAGCGTGTACGGCTCTCGGCGGAAATGTAGTGACGGATGCGTTCGGGGCGGTGGCGCTCGTCGCGCTGGCGCCGCTGATCGCGATACAGATCATGGGGCTGCTTTATCATCATAAAGTGAAACGTGAATTAAAAACTGGACATCCGATTCTGGAAGACAGGATCATCGAACTGGAGGAATGAAAATGAACCCTACCTTATTTTCTCTGAGGCTGTTGTTTCTCATAACAGACGAAGGGACAGAAAAGAAAATAGACCGGTTATTTTTGAAGCTGCATCTGCCTGTTTACTATCAGTTCAGAGGGCAGGGGACGGCAAAAACGGAGATTTTAGATATCTGCGGGATGCAGGGGACGACGCGGCTGTTTACGGTATCTATTTTGCCGAAGCCGCTGGTCCGCACAGTGTTCGAACACCTTGAGAAGCTTTTGCGCATAAAAAAGAAGGGAAACGGAGTTGCCGTGACGGTTCCGGTGAACGCAGTACAGGAAAGTGTGCTGACACTGATCTACACAGAGACTTCTCAGGAGATAGAAGAAATCAGACGAAAGGGTGAACAGAAAATGCGGGAGGAATCTTTCTATACTATGATTCTGGTGGCTGTCAATGAAGGATACAGCGATGAAGTGGTCGATGCCGCCGCAAAAGCAGGAGCGAAAGGCGGTTCCGTAATCCGCGGAAGAAGATGCGGGAATAAGGCGATGGTCCAGTTCCTCGGAATAGCGATGCATGAGGAGCAGGATTTTGTGATGATCATTGCTCCGAAGGACAAAAAGTCTTCGATCATGAACGCAATAGGGAGCGCCTGCGGGATCGGAACGGAGGCGCACGGGGTCGTACTGTCCGTTCCGGTAGACCAGGTATTGGGAATCAGGGAGGAGTAGAAAATACATCAGCGCGGGCGATGCGCTTTTTTCGCCCATGATGAGCGGAAAACCGCTGCAGAGTATCCTGCTGAGCGTCGGAGCCCGGGCGCTTTTCGGGTTGGCTGCCGGATATCTGTACCGCGCAGTAAGACGGAGCAGGCATCCTTATATCGGCATTTTCCTGGTGACTTCTGTGGGAAGCAGACTGCATGCTTTTTTGGTATATGGTTTTATGGAATTCCTGTTTCCAGAGGCAGGATTTCACATCACTGATACATTTCATGATATTTGGAATTGGGATACTCTGCTCTTTGCTCTGGTGCAGGGGCTGCTCGTTTTGTTTTGCTGCTGGTGTTTGAATACGGATCAGGCGAAACGGTATTCCGAAAGGATCCGGATGGCCGATCAGGTACAGATGGGAGTCACGCATAATAAGAAAACGATAGCGGCAGCGATCGTGACGATCTTTATTGCTTCTTTCAGTGTCGCATGGTACTTTACCAATCGTATTGAAAGCGTTATGTCACAGTATGGGATCTATTTGTCGGACGAAATATCCTATGATATCACGCACCTCCAGATACAGTTTCTGCTGGGGATCATCTCCCTGTTTGCACTTGCTATTCTGGCAATTATCCTGCATTTTAAAAATGTCAATTATCTGTATTATGAGGCAAAGCTGGACGGACTGACAGGGCTTGCCAGCAGAGACCAGTTTTCCGGCTTGGGGAAAATTTACTGAAGAAAATGAAAACCGAAAATAGTGCAGATCAAAAAAGAGGGTATTTTGTCATCCTTGATATCGACTGTTTTAAAGAAATCAATGATCGGTACGGTCATCCAGAGGGAGATCGAGTCCTGAAAGCGGTGTCAGGCAATCTGAAACAGATTTTGGGAAACGGGGGTCTGCCGGGACGTCTGGGCGGTGACGAGTTTGTGGCGCTGATCCATCAGCCTGTAACGGCGGATGAAATCAAGAATTTTTTGAACCGGCTGAAAGATGAGATCGGAAAAATACGTACCGGAGATGAAACTGTGACCTGCAGCATCGGAGTTGTTTCCATAAAAGAGGAGGATTCGATCGATCGGTTGTATCACAATGCGGACCAGCTGCTCTATGCGGCGAAGAAGAATGGGAAAAACCAGTTTGTTTTCGATCTGTGAGCGTACAGCAAAAAGCAGAGGGCGCGGTTCAGTCTGCGCCCTTTCGCTTCCAGTGATAGTGAGGCTTTTTTTCGTGAAAAAGCAGCCACTGGATAGAATCGTTTAAAAGAATCGCCGCCGCGCACAGCGGCAGAAAGAGAAGCGCAAACTGCCAGCAGGTCTGCCCCAGGACATTTCCCGGCAGTTTGCTGTAATCCCATACGTTCCAGTCAAGGATCACATTAACGATGCACCCAGTCTGGAATTCAGCAGCCAGCACGAAAAACCAGACTTTTATGACCGTCTTCCAAAATACTTCTTCCGGGGCGCGGCAGCGGCTCCGAAAACCGGCGTAGAGAAAACAGATGCCGCCGAGCAGAAACATGGTCCAATGGCTCCTGGAGCGGAACCAGTATTCGATCAGCACGTAAAGAGTGCCGCCTACCGCAAATAAAAACAGATCTTTGCTGAATGTTTTCTTTCCCTCATCCATAATCGTACCTCAGTATTTTTATAATTCCGTATGGATGTAGTCTGCCCAAAAAAATTGTGAAAGCTTATCTTGCAATTATGGTATTTTGTGTTATAATGGAAAAGTCAGGAATCATTGGATATGCGGATATAGTTCATTGGTAGAACACCAGCTTCCCAAGCTGGATAGGCGGGTTCGATTCCCGTTATCCGCTTTCAGAAAACGGATGAGCGTTAAAAAAGAAGAAAAGACCGTGCGCATGCGACGCAATTTCGCTGCGGACGGTCTCTTTTGATGTTGAATGGTTATCTTTTTATTCATATTTTGTGCCGAGCAAAAAAAGATTGAGAGATAAAAGAAAATGTGGTAAAATATCTCCTGACAGCAGAAATTTCTGAATTCAAAAAATATTTTTCCTGATTATCTGCAAGAAGGAGCAGAAATCATACAGGACGCAGGGAGGGCATCGTATGAAAATGCAGAAAATTTGTTTATTGATCGGTATGATAGCTATGGCAGGCAGCACAGTTTTTGCTGAAGAGACGGAGACTCCGGCAGCAGCGGAGGCTGCGGCAGAGGCAGCGGCTGAAACAGCAGGAACGGCGGCGGTACTCTCGGATGACTGGAAAGACTATCAGATCCAGATTGATGATCAGGTGTATCAGTTCCCGATGATGTTTTCAGATTTTACGGCGCTTGGGTGGACGAGTACCGATGAGGAATATCCGGTGCTGGAGCCGAACCAGTATGACATGCTGTATTTTACGAAAGATGATGTGCAGTGTACCGTATATGTGATCAATCTTGGAATGAACAATGAATCGGCAGAGAACTGTATCGTAGGCGGTATGGCGATCGACAGCTTTGACTGGGATGTTTCGGTCGGGACGGTGACGCTTCCGGGCGGGATTGTGCGCGGACAGGCGGACGCGGCTGCGATCGAAGCGGCGTACGGAACGCCCTCTGATACGTATGAAGGCGATTTATACACTTCTCTTACGTACGAGACAGATTCCTACAGTTCCATCGAGCTGAGTGTGGATGCGGAAAGCGGCGTGCTGAGTGATATTGATATCCGCAATTTCGTTGAGCCGGAAGGGTTTGACGCGGGCGAAGTGAGCACGGAGGTTCCGGAAGCAGTGACAGCCTACACGAAACCGGATAGCCTGGGAGACAGCTTTGACGAGTACAGGATCGCACTGGACGGAGAGCTTTATACGCTTCCTGTGCCGGTAAGCGTGCTGATCGCTGACGGCTGGGAGATTGACGAGGCAGAGACGGATCCGGAGATCGCAGCAAATTACTTCGGATGGGTAACGCTTCGGAAGGGCGGACAGGAAATCCGGGAGACGATCGTCAATTCCGAGGATTACGCGACGATTCCGGAAAACTGCTGGCTGGAATCTTTGACAGTCGGCGGATTCACCCTTGATGCGGCAGGCGAGATTCCGTGCGGGATCAAGACCGGGATGCCGGAGGCGGACATGATCCAGGCACTTGATGCGGCAGGCGTGACATATACGTCTGAGACGAGCGGAGACTTTGCATATTATACTATCAATGAGCAGTCGTTTGACAAATGCTATGAACTGATCGTCTATAAAGGAGACGACGGTCATTTTGAAAAGGATACGGTCATGGAAGTGACCTGCAGCAACGCCTTTGAATAAGAAGGAATCTGAAAGAAATGCTTGCATTTGCCGGAAAATAGTGCTATGATGTGTTAGAACTTAATAATATTACTTGTTGAATAAGAGTGGGCCGGCGGTCCACTCTTATTTGTGGAGTTTGAAACGAAAGCTGGAGGAGTGTGGATGAGTAAAAGAGAGACGTACGAACAGAAGACAGAGGAGCTTCTGCTTCCGCTTGTAGCCCGGCATCAGTTTGAATTGGTGGATGTGGAGTACGTAAAAGAGGGCGGCAGCTGGTATCTGCGCGCTTATATCGACAAGCCGGGCGGGATTACGGTGGACGACTGTGAAGTCATAAGCCGTGCACTCAGCGATCTGCTGGATGAGCATGATTTTATCGATGACGCATATATATTGGAGGTCAGCTCTCCGGGACTCGGAAGGCCGCTTCGCAAAGACAAGGATTTCGCACGCAGCATAGGAGAAGAGGTCGAAATACGGACATACCGTCCGATCAGCCATCAGAAGGAGTTTACAGGGATTCTGAAGGGGTATGACAAAGAAAAAATAATGATTGAAATGGATAATCAGGAAACGATGGAATTTAACCGTGCCGATATTGCGCTGGTGCGGCTGGCATTCGATTTCTGACAGGGAGGATACTATCATGAATAACGAATTGTTTGAAGCATTGACAATTCTTGAAAAAGAAAAAAATATCAGTAAGGAAACATTGCTGGATGCGATCAAGCAGTCTCTGCTGCAGGCATGCAAAAATCATTACGGAAAAACAGAGGCAAACAATGTTGTGGTAAACATTGATCCGGAAACGTGTGAGTTTGAAGTCTACGCAGAGAAAACGGTAGTGGAGAAGGTAGAAGATGAGCTGACTCAGATCAGCCTTACGAATGCGAAAATGCGTGACTCAAGGTACGAACTGGGCGATATCGTACGCGTTGATATCAAGTCAAAAGAATTCGGACGTATCGCCACACAGAACGCAAAGAATGTGATCCTCCAGAAGATCCGTGAGGAGGAGCGGAAAGTTCTGTACAATGAGTATTATGAAAAGGAAAAAGACGTTGTCACAGGTATCGTACAGCGGTACGTGGGGCGCAACGTCAGCATCAATCTCGGCAAGATCGACGCTATGCTGAATGCGGAGGAAATGATCAAAGGCGAGACTTACCGCCCGACGGAGCGCATCAAAGTATACGTACTTGAGGTAAAGGATACGCCGAAAGGACCGAAGGTACTCGTATCCCGGACTCATCCGGAACTTGTGAAGCGTCTGTTTGAAGCAGAGGTAACAGAAGTAAGAGACGGAACGGTGGAGATCAAGAGCATCGCAAGAGAGGCCGGAAGCAGGACGAAGATGGCAGTGTGGTCCAACGATCCGGATGTGGATTCCGTCGGAGCATGTGTCGGCGTGAACGGTTCCAGAGTCAACGCCGTTGTCGATGAGCTGCACGGGGAAAAGATTGATATCGTAAACTGGGATGAGAACCCGGCTCTGCTGATCGAGAACGCGCTCAGCCCGGCGAAGGTAATTTCTGTTATCGCAGACGGAGATGAGAAGACGGCCAAGGTCGTCGTGCCGGATTACCAGCTGTCGCTCGCGATCGGAAAAGAAGGCCAGAATGCAAGACTTGCCGCACGCCTGACCGGATTCAAGATCGATATCAAGAGCGAGACACAGGCCCGCGAGTCAGGCGATCTTCTGGAGTATGAAGAAGATTATTACAATGACGGCGAGTATTATGAAGACGG
>DVHT01000196.1 GCA_018711885.1 Candidatus Choladousia intestinipullorum
TACGGTCAATGATTATCTGGCACACCGTGACGCAGAGTGGATGGGAAAGGTACACGAGTTTTTGGGACTTACCGTCGGCTGCGTACTCAATTCAATGGATAATGACGAGCGCAGGGCGCAGTATGCCTGCGATATTACCTATATTACGAACAATGAGCTTGGTTTCGATTACCTGAGAGACAATATGGTGATCTACAAAGAGCAGCTCGTGCAGAGAGATCTCGTATACGCGATCATCGACGAGGTGGACTCTGTCCTGATCGACGAGGCGCGTACACCGCTCATCATTTCCGGACAGTCCGGAAAGTCCACGAAGCTGTATGAAGTCTGCGATATTCTGGCACGGCAGCTGGAGCGCGGCGAAGCCAGCGGAGAGGTCACGAAGATGACTGCGATCATGGGCGAGGAGATCACGGAGACGGGAGACTTTATCGTCAATGAGAAGGACAAGATCGTTACGCTGACGGAGCAGGGTGTTCATAAGGTAGAAAAATTCTTCCAGATCGAGAACTTCTCGGATGCGGAGAACCTGGAGATCCAGCACAATGTCGATCTGGCCCTGCGTGCCCATAATCTGATGTTCCGGGATCAGGACTACGTGGTAAAAGACGACCAGGTAATGATCGTAGATGAATTTACGGGACGTATCATGCCGGGACGCCGTTATTCCGACGGCCTTCATCAGGCGATCGAGGCGAAAGAGCACGTAAAGGTAAAACGTGAGAGCAAGACGCTGGCGACGATCACGTTCCAGAATTTCTTCAATAAATATAAAAAGAAAGCCGGTATGACCGGTACGGCGCTCACCGAGGAAAAAGAGTTCCGCGATATTTACGGAATGGACGTTATCGAGATCCCGACGAACCGTCCGGTACAGCGTGTCGATTATGAAGACGCAGTATACATGACGAAGAAGGAAAAATACCGCGCGGTAGTCGAGGCTGTAAAAGAGGCACACGCAAAAGGACAGCCGGTGCTGGTCGGTACGATCACGATCGAGGTATCGGAACTGCTGTCCGGGCTTCTGAAGCGCGAAGGCATCCAGCATAAGGTGCTGAACGCAAAATTCCATGAGCTCGAGGCTGAGATCGTGGCGGATGCAGGTGTGCACGGAGCCGTGACGATCGCGACGAACATGGCAGGCCGTGGTACGGATATCAAGCTTGACGAAGAGGCCAGAGCGGCAGGCGGTCTGAAGATCATAGGTACGGAGCGGCATGAGTCCAGACGTATTGACAACCAGCTGCGCGGACGTTCCGGACGTCAGGGCGATCCGGGTGAATCGAGATTCTACATCTCTCTTGAAGACGACCTGATGCGCCTGTTCGGATCGGAAAAGATGATGAAGGTATTCCAGTCTCTCGGCGTTCAGGAAGGCGAGCAGATCGAGCATAAGATGCTTTCCAGTGCGATTGAAAAAGCACAGATGAAGATAGAGAGCAATAACTTCGGTATCCGTAAGAATCTTCTGGAATACGATCAGGTCAACAACGAGCAGAGAGAGATCATTTACGCAGAGAGACGCCGTGTGCTTGACGGAGAGAGCATGAGAGATTCCATCTTCAAGATGATCACAGACATTGTAGACAATACAGTGGATATGTGCTTCGGAGAGAGTTCGGACAAAGAATCCTGGGATCTGCATGAACTGAATTCCGTTCTTCTGCCGATCATTCCGCTCTCACCTGTGACGAAGGAGACATTCGATAAGGTTTCCGGGAAAAATGAGCTGAAGCAGATGCTGAAAGAGCAGGCTGTCAAGCTTTACGAAGCGAAAGAAGCGGAGTTCCCGGAGCAGGAGCAGATCCGTGAGATCGAGCGTGTGATCCTGCTGAAGGTGATCGACCGCAAGTGGATGGATCACATTGATGATATGGATCAGCTGCGGCAGGGTATCGGACTTCAGGCATACGGACAGAAAGATCCTCTGGTAGAGTATAAGATGAGCGCGTATGAGATGTTTGACGCGATGACATCATCCATTCAGGAGGATACGGTGCGTCTTCTGTTCCACGTAAAGATCGAACAGAAGGTAGAGCGTGAGGAAGTCGCAAAAGTAACCGGTACGAACAAGGATGACAGCGGCCCGAGAGAGCCGAAGAAACGCACGGTGGAAAAAATCTACCCGAATGACCCGTGTCCGTGCGGAAGCGGTAAAAAGTATAAACAGTGCTGCGGACGCAAGGCGTGATGCGGCCATCCGGGCGCTGTATATGGTATTTATTATAGAAAGAAGGTGAAGCTATGGTTGAACTTGACCAGTTTAAAGTGATTTTGAACAGCTATACGAAACCATTAGTGGAAGTGAGGGATTCACTTTAACCTCGCTGGAAAAGAGCAGAGGGTACAGGAGCTTGAGCGAAGGATGGAAGAGCCTGATTTCTGGGACAACCCGGAGAAATCGCAGGAATCCATGAAGACGCTTAAGTCCCTGAAAGACGACATAGAAACGTACCGTAAGCTGGAAGAGCAGTATGAAGAGATTGAGATGCTCATTGAGATGGGCTACGAAGAAAATGATCCGGCGGTGATTCCGGAGATAGAGGAGACGCTGGAGAGCTTCAAGAGTTCCCTGGAGGATATCCGGATCAAGACTCTGCTTTCCGGCGAGTACGATGAGTGCAATGCGATCGTGACACTCCATGCGGGAGCAGGCGGGACCGAGTCGTGCGACTGGGCTTCCATGCTGTACCGGATGTACACGCGCTGGGCGGATAAAAAGGGGTATCAGGTCGAGGTGCTCGACTATCTGGACGGAGAGGAAGCCGGCATAAAATCAGTCACGTTTCAGGTAAACGGGCCGAAGGCATACGGATATCTGAAGTCGGAAAAGGGAGTCCACCGTCTGGTGCGGATCTCGCCGTTTAACGCGGCCGGAAAACGCCAGACATCGTTTGTGAGCTGCGAGGTCATGCCGGACATCGAGGAAGATGTAGACGTCGAGATTAATATGGACGATCTGCGTATTGACACGTACCGTTCCAGCGGCGCCGGCGGACAGCATATCAACAAGACTTCATCGGCTATCCGTATCACGCATCTTCCGACCGGGATCGTTGTCCAGTGCCAGAATGAGCGTTCTCAGCACCAGAACAAGGACAAGGCGATGCAGATGCTGAAGGCAAAGCTGTATCTGTTAAAACAGCAGGAAAATGCTGAAAAGGTTTCCGATATCCGCGGTGAGGTAAAGGAGATCGGATGGGGCAACCAGATACGTTCTTACGTAATGCAGCCCTATAAGATGGTGAAGGATCTGCGTACCGGAGAAGAATCCGGAAATGTAGACAGTGTGATGGACGGAAATATCGATCCATTTATCAATGCGTATCTGAAGTGGCTGTCGCTTGGCGGCCAGCAGACGGAAGAAGAAGCATAAAACAGCGCCGGCATACAAAAGCGAACGTTGGCTTTTTGTATGCCGGCGCTTTGCGCTTTCGAATAAAAAGGTTGCAACCCCGGATGAAATGTGGTAATATCCTTGAGTGATACACAAACGTATTTCTGTGGCAAACAAAAAAGATGCAGCCGGTGAGCCGGCTGTATTCGCTTGAAAAGAAGGAGATAAAACATGCCGGATAAGACAAAGTATTTCGTGGTCAGGGAGAAAGCTGTACCGGAGGTTTTGCTGAAGGTGGTAGAAGCCAAGCGGCTGCTTGAGACGAAGCGTGTCGAAACAGTGCAGGAAGCGGCAGACCAGGTTGGTATCAGCCGGAGCTCTTTTTACAAGTATAAGGATGACATTTTTCCGTTCCGTGACAGCATGAAAGGGAAAACACTGACCTTTGTCATGCAGATGCACGACGAACCGGGACTGCTTTCCGAGGTTTTGAATATTGTGGCAGAGTACAAGGCGAATATCCTGACGATTCATCAGAGTATACCGACGAACGATGTTGCTACATTGACGCTCAGTGTGGAAGTCCTGCCGGCGACAGGAGATGTTTCCAGTATGATCGAGACGATCGAGCGCAAGCCGGGAATACAGTACGTAAAGATTCTTGCAAGAGACTGAATGAGAAGACAGAAAAGGATGGAGGACAAGATGGTACAGGTTGCGGTATTAGGATACGGAACGGTGGGTTCCGGAGTAGTGAAAGTAATTGATACGAATCATGACAGTATATTAGAAAAGACAGGGATCGATCTGAATGTGAAATACATTCTTGATCTGCGGGATTTTCCGGGCGACCCGAATCAGGACAAGATCGTTCATGATTTTGAGGTGATCGCCGGCGACCCGGAAGTAGACATTGTCGTTGAAGTGATGGGCGGAACGAAACCGGCCTTTTCTTTTTCCAAGAGGGCTTTGGAAGCAGGAAAGAGCGTCTGCACTTCCAACAAAGAACTGGTGGCGCGGCACGGCACAGAGCTGCTGCAGACCGCGAAGGAACACCATGCCAGCTATCTTTTTGAGGCAAGCTGCGGGGGCGGGATTCCGATCATCCGCCCGCTGCGCACGTCGCTTTGTGCAGATGTGATCGACGAGATCACCGGAATCTTAAACGGTACGACGAATTACATTTTAAGCAAGATGATCGATGAAGGCCTTGAGTTTGACGATGTGCTGAAGGATGCACAGCAGAAAGGATATGCAGAGCGCAATCCGGAGGCTGACGTGGAGGGGTATGACGCCTGCCGCAAGATAGCGATCCTCTCTTCTCTGGCATACGGAAAGCGTGTTGACTTTACGGATATTTATACGGAAGGGATCACAAAGATTACTTCTTTGGATATCCTGTATGCAAGAAAAATGAACAGGACGATCAAACTGCTCGCCTACAGTAAGATGCAGGACGGCTGCGTCACGGCGATGGTGGCTCCGTATCTCGTGGGGAAAGAAGACCCGCTCTATTCGGTGAACGGGGTGTTCAATGCGATTTTTGTGCATGGCAATATGCTGGGCGACGCAATGTTTTACGGCCAGGGCGCAGGCAAAGAGGCGACAGCGAGTGCAGTAGTGGCCGATGTGATCGAAGCGGCAGCTTTCCTCGGAAGCGGCGCAGTATCCTCGTGGAAGCCTGAAAAGCAGGCGCTCACCGATGTATCCGGTACAGAGAAGCGCTTTTTTGTGCGCGTCAAAGGCGAGGTATCTGAAGCGGCTGAGATGGAAAAGGTATTCGGGCCAGTAGAAACGGTGCAGGCCGGTATCGAAGGAGAATATGGATTCGTGACGGCGTGTATGACGGAAAAACAGTATGAGGACTGTGCCGCACAGGTGCAGGGAATCCTCGGAATGATCCGTATGCGTGACAAATAACCTGGCATGAATGAGGTGGAGCATATGAAATACATAGTGATTCTTGGCGATGGAATGGCAGATGAACCGCAGGAGGCGCTTGGCGGAAAAACACCGCTTGAGGCGGCGAAGACTCCAGTAATGGACGTGCTCGCGGCCAGGTCTGAAACGGGGCTTTTAAAGACAATTCCGGATGGAATGAGCCCGGGAAGCGACACGGCGAATCTCGCGGTGCTCGGATACGATCCGAAACAGTATTATACCGGCCGGTCCCCGCTGGAAGCGCTCAGTATTGGTGTACCGATGAAAGAAACGGATGTGGCAATGCGCTGCAATCTCGTGACGCTGACAGAGGAAGAACCGTATGAGCAGAAGCGGATCATCGACCATAGTTCAGATGAGATCAGTACGGAGGATGCGGCCGTTTTGCTGGAAGCGGTGAAGCAGGAACTGGAAAATGAGACGTATCAGTTTTATACGGGGACAAGTTACCGTCATCTTGTGATCTGGGCGAACGGCAGAGTGGAAGAACTCGCAGCGCCGCACGACCATCTGACGGAGGTGATCGGACCGTATCTGCCGGAAAACCGGGAGATACGCGCGATGATGGAACGGAGCTGTGAAATCCTCTCTGGACATCCGCTCAACGTGAAACGAAAGGCGGAGGGAAAACATCCGGCGAACAGCTGCTGGTTCTGGGGGGCCGGAACAAAGCCGTTCGTGCCTTCTTTTGAGGAAAAGTACGGGAAGAAAGGCGTGATGATCTCTGCTGTCGATCTTTTGAAGGGAATCGCAGTCGGCGCAGGAATGCGGAACGTGACAGTGCCGGGAGCCAACGGAGGGCTTGATACCAATTATGAAGGAAAGGCGCAGGCGGCAGTCAGGGCGCTGCTTGCAGAGGGCGCCGATCTGGTTTACGTGCATCTGGAAGCGCCTGATGAAATGGGACACCAGGGAAGCCTGGAACGGAAAGTGCAGGCGATTGAAAACCTCGACCAGAGGCTGCTGCGGATCGTGAAGGAGCAGATGGATGCTTCCGGCGAAGAATACCGCATGCTGGTCCTTCCGGACCACCCGACTCCGCTTCGGACGCGGACGCACAGCGCAGAGCCGGTGCCGTATCTGCTTTACGACAGCAGAAAAGAACTTGGGACGTGCAGCTGCTACTGTGAAAGAACGGCAGGACAAAGCGGGATATTCCGGCCGGAAGGATACCGGATGATGGATATTCTGCTGGAAAAACGTTAATGCATTTTTAATAAGTAAGCAGAGGAATAAAAATGCTCCCTTTCAGGCAGGCAAATGAATTTACTGTCCAAAAGGGAGCGTTTTTTATGGAATGCTTTTATGGAATTTAATTCTGGTTCTGGTTCAGGTTTAAGTAGAAGAGCGCTTCTGTCAGATTCTGATATGGCTTTACGAAGAGAAAGCCGATTCCGAAAGACAGAAAGCCAAGCGCCGTCACACCGAGAAAAGAAAGCTTCAGGTAAAACAGTTTTCTTTTCTGGCCGCGCATCAGGAGGAAACTGCCGGTCAGGAGCTGGACGGCGGACTGGCCGGGATCGTCGCTGTAAAGATAAAGCGCCAGCGCGAAGCACAGTTCAAACCAGACGTAAATGACCGCCAGTATGACCAGCACGATCACATACAGCCAGAACGCTCCGTCGTCACTCCACAGACCGATCGTGCACCAGTCCATGACGAAAGTGGATGCGCTGTAAAATACGTACGGGACGATGGAGTAGATGGCAATCTGCTCCGGATTTCCGGAAAAGAAAGAGAACAGATCTGAAATTTTCACCG
>DVHT01000197.1 GCA_018711885.1 Candidatus Choladousia intestinipullorum
AGTGCCTCTATGAGCACATTTGCTTTTTCAACCCACATCTCCATCGTCGGTTCCATCTTCATCCACCTGCTTTCCTGCTGATATGGTTTTCTGTATCCTATGACCGGTAATCGGCATTGATCTTTACGTAATCGTACGTCAGATCACATCCCCAGGCCGTCGCCTTTTCCTCTCCCATCTTTACATCGATCACTGCTGTGATTTCTTTTTCAGAAAGGATCTTCGTCGCTTCTGCCTCACTGTAGCCTGTCGCAACACCGTCTTCAATAATCTTTATCTTTCCTGCAGCGCTTTCAAAGTACAGATCCACTTTATCCGGATCAAACGATGCTCCGGAATATCCCATTGCGCACAAAATCCTGCCCCAGTTGGCATCATGCCCAAAAATTGCTGCTTTCGTCAGGTTGGAAGTAATCACCGATTTGCTCAGCGTCACAGCCTGCTCCCTGCTCTTCGCTCCGGTCACCTTCACCTCAAACAGAGCTGTCGCCCCTTCTCCGTCGGCGGCCATACACTTCGCGAGATGGGTATTGACAAAATCAAGCGCTTCACAAAACGCTTCGTAATCCTCATTTTCTTCCGTGATCTCTGCATTTCCGGCAAGTCCGTTTGCCAAAAGCAGGCACGTATCATTCGTTGACGTATCCCCGTCTACCGACACCATATTATAGGTGTCTGCCACACTGGCGCTCAATGCTTTCTGCAAAAGCTCCTGCGAAATATTTGCATCCGTCATGACGAAGCTCAGCATCGTACACATGTTTGGATGGATCATACCGGAACCTTTGCACATGCCGCCCAGCGTCACAGTCCTGCCCCCGATCTCTGTCGTCACTGCAATCTGCTTTTTTACGGTATCCGTCGTCATGATCGCCTCTGCCGCAAGCGACGATGCGGCTTCGCTTTCGGAGAGAAGAGGTTTCATCGTCTGAATACCCGCCTCAATCTTATCGATCGGAACCTGCTGTCCGATCACGCCGGTGGAAGCCACGAGCACCTCATTTTCCGGAATCCCGAACAGTTCTGCCGCCTTTGCGGCCGTCCTGCGGCAGTAATCGTATCCTTTCGTTCCGGTACAGGCATTCGCCACTCCGCTGTTCACGATAACAGCATGCGCCGTTTTATTTCCGTATACGATGCTCTGGTCCCATTTGACCGGCGCGGCTTTCACGATATTCGTCGTAAACGTACCGGCAGTCCGGCACTTCTCCCTGCTGTAGATCATCGCCATATCTTTTTTTTGTTTTTTTATTCCCGCCGCTATGCCGGCAGCTGAAAATCCCTTCGGCGCCGTCACGCCGCCATCAATCTTCTGAAGCATTGCTGTATCCTCCATTCCAGTCCATCTGACCCTTACGGGAACAGCGGCACAAATTCAAGACCTTCTGACTCATCCCTGCCAAACATCAGGTTCATATTCTGGACTGCCTGACCGGCTGCGCCTTTGACAAGATTGTCCATCGCTCCCATCATGATCACACGGTTCGTCCTTGGATCGATCTTGAAGTTTACATCTACGTAATTGCTTCCCTCCACCCATTTCGTCTGGGGGCAGACGTCTTTCGGGAGCACGCGCACAAAGCGTTCCTGTTCATAATACTGATCGTACACAGCTTTTACTTCCTCATAAGAGACTTCCTTTTTCAAAGAAGCGTACGCCGTCACGAGGATCCCGCGGTTCATCGGCACAAGATGCGGCGTAAAATTAAGCGTCACCTTTTCTCCGGCCGCATATCCGAGCTGCTCTTCGATCTCCGGCGTATGCCGGTGCCCTGCTACTCCGTACGCCTTGATATTTTCGTTGACTTCACAGTAAAGATTATCTGTCTTCGCCCCTCTGCCGGCTCCTGATGTGCCGGATTTCGCGTCGATGATAATCGTAGCCGGATCGATCAGTCTTTCTTTTACGAGCGGATAGATGGACAGTGTGCTGCACGTCGGATAACATCCCGGATTTGCGACCAGCCTTGCATTTTTTATTTTTTCACGGTTGATCTCGCACAGTCCATAGACTGCTTCTCTGATATACTGAGGCGCCTTGTGCTGTATTTTATACCATTCTTCGTATATTTTTACATCTTTGAGTCTGAAATCAGCACTCAGGTCGATCACCTTTGCCCTGGAAAGGATCTCTTCATTCAGAAGAGATGCGCACAGCCCCTGCGGCGTCGCCGTAAAAATAACGTCCGCACAGGAAGCAAGCTCTTCCATATTATCATCGAGACATTTTGCGTCGACAATCTGAAACATATTCTGATAAATTGACGCATACTGTTCATTTACGTAACTTCTTGATCCATACCATACAATTTCCGTATCCTTATGTCCCATCAGAAGTCTGACAAGTTCGCCTCCGGCATATCCGGTAGCGCCTATGATCCCTGCTCTTATCATGAATCCCATATCCTCCTTTTTGCAGAATCCGCATCTGCCGCGCCTCAGATACCTCTCTGATTTTTTATCATACACCAACCCACTGCTCAAGTAAAGTCTTTTCTTCTGCATGAATATACATTTTTCATGCATATTTGAATGGATTATTTAACAAAATATACAAAAATCAAATTTATGCTTGCATAATTATGATTTCTGAGTTATACTTGCAGACGAACAAAACGCAGTGGAGTTTATCACCCAATTCTGTTAGGAGGATTTAATATGAAAGAGAAAGTAATTCTGGCGTATTCCGGAGGACTGGACACTACGGCGATCATTCCGTGGCTGAAAGAAAATTTTGATTATGAAGTAATCTGCTGCTGCATCGACTGCGGGCAGGGCAATGAACTGGACGGACTGGAAGAAAGAGCTAAGCTTTCCGGCGCTTCTAAATTATATATTGAAAACATTATCGATGAATTCTGCGACGATTACATTATGCCGTGCGTAAAGGCAGGCGCCGTCTATGAGCACAAATACCTGCTTGGAACTTCTATGGCCCGCCCTGTCATCGCGAAAAAGCTGGTGGAGATCGCACGGAAAGAAGGGGCTACGGCAATCTGCCACGGCGCTACGGGTAAGGGAAATGACCAGATCCGTTTTGAGCTCGGTATCAAAGCGCTTGCTCCCGATCTGAAAATTATCGCTCCCTGGAGAATGACAGACGTCTGGACGATGCAGTCACGGGAAGATGAGATTGAATACTGCAAACAGCACGGAATCCATCTTCCGTTTTCCGCTGATTCCAGCTACAGCCGCGACCGCAACCTGTGGCACATCAGCCATGAAGGTCTTGAGCTTGAAGATCCGGCAAACGAACCGAACTATGACCATATGCTCGTTCTCGGCGTAACTCCGGAAAAGGCTCCGGATGAAGGGGAATACATCACAATGACATTCGAAAAAGGCGTTCCGAAAACATTGAACGGAAAAGCCATGAAAGTGTCTGAGATCATCACAGAACTGAACGCACTCGGCGGAAAGCACGGAATCGGTATTGTAGACATCGTGGAAAACCGGGTCGTTGGCATGAAATCACGCGGCGTTTACGAGACACCGGGCGGAACGATCCTGATGGAAGCACACGACCAGCTGGAAGAGCTGATCCTTGACCGCGACACGATGGAGACAAAGAAAAAACTCGGAAGCCAGTTTGCACAGATCGTATACGAAGGCAAATGGTTCACACCGCTTCGCGAGGCAATCCAGGCATTCGTAGACGTGACACAGCAGTACGTGACAGGTGAAGTGAAATTCAAGCTTTACAAAGGCAACATCATCAAGGCAGGAACAACTTCACCGTACAGCCTGTACAACGAGTCGCTCGCTTCCTTTACAACAGGTGATCTGTACGACCATCACGACGCAAGCGGCTTCATCACACTGTTCGGACTTCCGCTCAAAGTACGCGCAATGAAAATGGCTGAAGCAGAGAAAAAGAACTGATAAAGAAGAACTGATAAAATAAAAGAACCGGTACATCATGCGTCCGAAATGTTTCTGTATCCACTGTCCACCTAGTTTTCCTGACAGATGTATGTCTACGGCGGATGTTATCCGCCTTATCCATACATCTGTCTCAAACATGTGGAACA
>DVHT01000198.1 GCA_018711885.1 Candidatus Choladousia intestinipullorum
ATGCTAAAATTGTATTAATATTTATTGCAGTCTGCCGTAATATGGATGAAATTTGCGGCTGTGTCAATCGCGACGGCACGGTCTGCTGCCGGACCAGGCAGATTCAGAAACAGGGGGATAACAGATGTTGGACAATTTTAGAGAGTGGGTATCGGACAACCTGCGATACATTTTACTCGGACTTGCAGGGATTCTGCTTCTCGTGATTGCCTTTTTTGCAGTCCGGCTGATTTCCAGCCTCGGCTCTCCGAGAGAGACAGAACCGGAAGCGGTACAGGTGACAGAAGCGTCTACAGAAAATGAGACAGCAGCTTCTACAGACGCAAGGCTGGTATCAGACCAGGCGGATATACTTGAGTGGGCGACGCAGTTCTATACTGCACGTGCAAATAAGGATTACGATACACTGGCGGGACTGTGCGAGACGTTTGATGAAACGGCGCGTGCTTCCGTGGAAGCGCAGGATGCGCTTGTTGAATCCTACAGCAATATTATGACGTATTCCAAGCCGGGTCTTACAGAAGGATCCTATTATGTATACGTGTATTTTGACGCGACTCTTACCGATATCGCGACGCCTGCACCGAGCCTGAGGGAGTTTTACCTGATCACAAATGAAGAAGGAAATCTTGTGTGGGCAAACAACACCAGCGACGAGCAGCAGGCTCTGATCGAACAGTACCGGACAGATGATGATGTCCAGGCGCTGGTTGAAGATGTGAACACGAAATACCAGCAGGCGATTGATTCGGATGAAGCGCTGAAAAACCTGCTTGAGTCGGGAACAAGTTCCGGCAGTACGTCGGAGGGTGATCAGACGGGTGAATCCGAGTCCGGAACAACGGAAGACGGATCGGCTGTCACAGGTACACAGACCGGCACAATGCAGACCACGACTACCGTCAATGTGCGCGGGACACCGTCGGCGGACGGCACACTTTACGGAGTGGTAACGACGGGTACGACCGTCGAGGTTCTGGAAAATCTGGACAGCGGATGGTCGCAGATACGGTATACGACGAACGGCACGACGATTGAAGGCTATGTGATGACGCAGTATCTCACCAGTGCCGGATAATATTATTTGAAAACTGGCTGCTGCCGGATGCAGCGGGGCGACTCGCTGACATCTGGCAGCAGCGTTTTTTGTGGCGCGGAAAGGTTTCGCTGAAACGCTCCGCAAGGCTGCTGCAATTTCTTACGGGTGTCATGATGCTTTCTGATGGATGCCACAATGGTGCTTTCTGACGGGGGGCCATGAAATATTGTCACGGTCGGAAGATTGTGGTAAACTGATCAGTAACGGCTGTGTGCGGCGAATGTCCCGCAGCCGGAAACGCTGTCTGTAGACCAGATATCAATGTGATAAGGTGGATCAATGGGAAAAGGTTTTGTAAAGGAAAGACTTCCGGAGGAAATCCGGCTGAATAAATATCTGAGCGACGCAGGCTTCTGCTCGAGGCGAGAAGCCGACCGGCTGATTGAATCGGGCTTCGTTACGGTGGACGGGGAGATGGCGCATCCCGGAATGAAAATCCGTCCGGGGCAGCGTGTCTTCGTAAAAGGAAAAGAAGTCGAGAGGGAAAAGGAGCTGATCCTGCTTGTTTTGAATAAACCGCGCGGCGTCGTCTGTACGACGGATACGCGATGGGGCGACAGGACGGTGTATGATATCGTGCCGCAGGAAAAACGGATTTTTTCGATCGGACGGCTGGATAAAGAGTCGGAGGGACTGCTTCTGATGACAAATGACGGTGATATCCAGAATAAAATCATGCGTGCAGGGAATTATCATGAGAAAGAGTATCTGGTTACTGTAGACCGCAGGATCACGCCGGAGTTTTTAAAGAAAATGGCGGAAGGCGTTTATCTGAAAGAACTCGGAGTGAAGACCAGAGCCTGCAGGGTGGAGCTTGCGGGGGAAAAGCAGTTCAGGATCGTCCTGACACAGGGGCTGAACCGCCAGATCAGGAGAATGTGTGAAGCGTGTCATTATAAAGTGGTGCGGCTTCTGCGCGTACGGATTATGAATATTTCGCTCGGCAGCCTGAAGCCCGGAGAATACCGGAGTGTCACGCGCAAAGAGCTGGCGCAGCTTAAAGAGCTGCTGAACAAAAAGGGAAGGAATGGACGGGACAGATGAAGCAGCAGATTGAGAGGATGAGAGAATTATCCAGAAAGCTGGCGGAAGCGTCGAAAGCTTATTATCAGGAAGACAGAGAAATTATGAGCAATTTTGAATACGACGCGATGTATGACGAACTGCAGCGCCTGGAGCAGGAGAGCGGCATCGTACTGGCCGGCAGCCCGACTGTTACCGTCGGATATGAGGCGCTTGATGCGCTTCCGAAGGAACGCCATGAAATGCCGATGCTTTCTCTCGGAAAGACGAAAGAGCCCTCTGAGCTTGTAAGTTTTGCAGGAGACCACAAAGTCCTCGTTTCATGGAAACTTGACGGGCTTACCGTTGTGCTGACGTACCGGGACGGTGCTCTTCAGAAAGCAGTTACGCGGGGCAACGGAGAGATCGGCGAAGTGATTACAAATAATGCACGGGTATTTCAGAATATACCGCTCCATATTTCTTATCAGGGGGAGCTGATCCTCCGCGGGGAAGCAGTCATCACGTATTCAGAATTTGAAAAGATCAACGAAGAGATTGAGGATGTTGATGCAAAATACAAAAACCCGAGAAATCTCTGCAGCGGCTCTGTACGGCAGCTCAACAATGAAATCACGGCAAAACGCCACGTGAGATTTTATGCTTTTGCGCTCGTAAAGGCAGAGGGTGTGGATTTTCAGAATTCCAGAAAGTGTCAGTTCGACTGGCTGGAGGGACAGGGATTCGATGTTGTAGAGCATGCGCTTGTGACGGCGGATGAGATGGAAAAAACGATAGGATATTTTGCAGAAAAGATCCAGCATTATGACATTCCGTCGGACGGTCTGGTCGTGACGTATGATGATATTGCATACGGTCAGTCCCTTGGACGGACGGCAAAATTCCCGCGGGATTCGATCGCATTTAAATGGCAGGATGAAATCCGTGAGACGAAGCTTCTGAAGATTGAGTGGAGTCCCTCACGTACGGGGCTGATCAATCCGGTGGCGGTCTTTGAACCGGTGGAGCTGGAAGGTTCGACTGTCAGCCGTGCCAGCGTACACAATTTAAGCATTATGAAAGCGCTGAAGCTTGGAATCGGAGACAAGATCACCGTCTATAAGGCGAATATGATCATACCGCAGATTGCTCAGAATCTGACTGGAAGCGGCCGGATAGAAATACCGGATACCTGTCCGGTCTGCGGCGGCAGGACGGAAATCCGGATGATGAATGACGTACAGACTCTTTATTGTACGAATGAAGAGTGCAGTGCCAAAAAGATGAAATCATTTACCCTGTTCGTCAGCCGTGATGCCATGAATATTGAAGGGCTGTCGGAAGCGACGCTGGAAAAGTTCATCGCGAGGGGATTTATCCATACGTATGCCGATATCTTTCATTTGTCTGATTTTAAAGACGAGATCATTGAAATGGACGGATTCGGAGAAAAGTCGTACGCGAATTTGATGCAGAGCATTGAAAAAGCCAGGAAGACGACGCTTCCGAGACTGATCTACAGCCTCGGCATTCCAAATATCGGTGTCGCGAACGCAAAACTGCTCTGCCGTCATTTTGAATATGACCTGAAGCGGCTGCGGGACAGCAGTGGAGAA
This sequence comes from Candidatus Choladousia intestinipullorum, assembly GCA_018711885.1. Taxonomy (GTDB): domain Bacteria; phylum Bacillota; class Clostridia; order Lachnospirales; family Lachnospiraceae; genus Choladousia; species Choladousia intestinipullorum. The sequence goes on from DVHT01000198.1 coordinate 3,718, forward strand.
GAACTGGCAGAGATCGAGGGATTGGGAGAGGTGATCGCTGCGGCAGTCACCGGCTACTTTTCGAATAAGGAAAACAGCAGGAATCTCGACCGTCTGTGCGAAGAGCTGGAAATTGAACAGCCGCAGCCAGAGGAAAATGACCAGCTCTTTTCCGGAAAGACGTTTGTTATCACAGGCAGCGTGGATCACTTTGCGAACCGCAATGAACTGAAAGCATTTATTGAAGCGCGCGGGGGAAAAGTGACAGGCTCCGTATCAAAGAAAACAGATTATCTGATCAATAATGACACGGCATCTATGTCGTCGAAAAATAAAAAAGCAAGAGAGCTGGAAATCCCGATCCTGTCGGAAGAAGAATTTCTGAAACTCGCCGGAGTGTAAAGGACGTGCAGAAGGAACCGTACCAGATATGAATACAGCAGGAGGAGAGAAGTATGCCGATTAAGGTACAGAACAATTTACCTGCCCGCGAGATCCTAGAGCGGGAAAATATATTTGTCATGGATGAAAACAGAGCGATCCATCAGGATATCCGACCGATCCAGATTGCGATCCTGAATCTGATGCCGCTCAAAGAAGAGACAGAGCTGCAGCTTCTGCGCTCTCTGTCAAATACGCCGCTGCAGGTAGATATCACATTCGTCAAGGTGCGCTCGCACGAATCGAAAAATACATCCACGAGCCATCTGAATGAATTTTATGTAGAATTTGACGATATCAAAGACCGCCGGTTTGACGGAATGATCATCACGGGAGCGCCGGTTGAGCTTCTGGAGTTTGAAGAGGTGGACTACTGGGAGGAACTCACGGAGATCATGGCGTGGACAGAGAAAAATGTCACGTCGACGATCTATTTATGCTGGGCGGCGCAGGCCGGTCTTTATTTCCACTACGGTCTGCAAAAGAAACTGCTTGACCATAAAATGTTCGGTCTGTTCTGGCACCGGGTGCTGAACAGAAAGGTTCCTCTGGTACGGGGATTTGACGACGTCTTTCTCGCTCCGCATTCCAGACACACTGACGTGCCGATCGAAGAGATCCGGAAGGTAAAAGAACTCACGATCCTTGCAGAGTCAGACGAAGCGGGGCTGTTTCTTGCAATGGCTGACGGAGGCAGGAAAATATTTGTGATGGGACATCCGGAATATGACCGGGTGACGCTTGACGGCGAATACCGGCGCGACCTGGAAAAGGGTCTGCCGATCGATCTGCCGAAGAATTATTATACAAATGATGATCCGCAAAACAGGCCGCTGCTGCGCTGGCGCTCTCATGCGAATAATCTGTATACGAACTGGCTGAATTATTATGTATACCAGATCACGCCTTATAACCTGCAGGGAACGCCGTTTTAATCTGCAAAAATTTTAGGCAGAAGGAGCAGATGGATATGGCACGAAAAAAGGTAACAGGGCTGACAATAAATGAGCTGCAGATCATGAAAGTAATCTGGGACAGTCCGTCTTCTCCTGCGATACAGGAGATGGCGGCAAAGCTTGCGGAAGGCGGAGATTCTGTCACAGGAGCGGCTGTCTGTTTTCCTCAAATGAATTGTGCGGGACAC
>DVHT01000199.1 GCA_018711885.1 Candidatus Choladousia intestinipullorum
ATATAATAGTTTTGTACCTGTTGAAATTTGCTGTAATTTGTAATTTATCAGTTATAACTTATAAATTTATTTTTTTTCTCTTGTTTCAAAGATGTAAACGCGGTATATTATAGTTAGCTGACAGAAAGGAGGCTTCCATTTCTATGATTAAACGCGAAATTTATATGAGCCGCATCCGACCATTTATCAATACAGAGCTGATCAAGGTCATGACGGGGATTCGCCGTTGTGGTAAATCAGTTATGCTGGAATTGATCAAGCAGGAACTTGAAGAGTCCGGTGTCAATCCAGCACAGTTTATCTCCATCAACTTTGAAGATATGAGCTATTCCCATTTGCAGACGGCTCAATCTTTGCACAATGAAATCAAGAAAAGAGCTTCAGAAATACAAGGCAAGGTTTATCTATTTTTCGATGAAATTCAGGAGGTAAAGGATTGGGAAAAATGCGTCAATTCTCTGCGCGTTTCCCTTGACTGTGACATTTACATTACGGGTTCTAATGCCAGGCTTCTGTCTGGTGAGCTTGCGACTTATCTTGGCGGACGCTATGTGGAATTCGTAATTTACCCGTTTTCTTTCGCCGAATTTATGGAACTGTATCGTTCTATCGCACCGGATGAATCCATGCAGCGGTGCTTTCAGAAGTATCTCCTTTCCGGGGGAATGCCTTATCTCGCAAACATCCGGTATGCAGATGAGCCATCGAAACAGTATCTCCACGACCTTTTCAACTCCGTCCAGCTAAAAGACATTGTGAGGAGAAATAAAATCCGTGATGTTGACCTCCTGGAACGTGTCATTGCTTATGTTATGGCAAATGTCGGCAACACTTTCTCAGCCACCTCTCTTGCAAAGTTTCTCAAGAATGAGCAGCGGACCGTAGCGCCGGAGACAATTCTGAATTACATTAAATATTGTTGCGAAGCGTACTTGTTCTATCAGGTAAAGCGCGAAGATTTACAGGGGAAGCAGATCCTTTCTACCAATGAAAAATATTACATTGCCGATCATGGCATCCGTGAGGCTGTCTTTGGCGGTAACATGAGGGACATTAACCTTATCCTCGAAAATATCGTTTATCTGGAGCTCCTGCGCCGGGGCTATGCTGTTACGGTAGGCAGATTCGGAGACAAAGAGATTGATTTTGTATGCGATAAACGAGGGGATAAGTTGTATGTTCAGGTTGCATATCTGCTTGCCTCTGACGAAACCATCAATCGTGAGTTTGGTGTATATGATACGATTCGTGACAACTACCCTAAGTATGTAGTCTCTATGGATGAGCTTGAAATGAGCCGGAACGGAATTAAACACTGCAATATACGGAATTTTCTTTTGATGAAAGAGTGGAACTGATGACCTGAAATAGAAGTTAGGAAAAGAAGGAGACGATCCCGCAAAAAATTCCAGCTTTAAATAAAGCCCGGATTCTGCTGGATCGTCTCCTCTCCGCTGCGGCAGTTATTTTTTTTCAAGTGCCAGTTTCAGCGCTTTTGCAAGCTGATCCGGACAAGAAGTCGGACGGAAGCCGCACTGGATCCCTTCCAGACGAGCGATTGCCTCCTCCGCTTTCATTCCTTCTACAAGGCGTGCCACACCCTGCGTATTTCCGGAGCATCCTCCGATAAATTCTACGTGTTTGATCGTATCTCCGTCCAGGTCAAAACGGATTTCCTGTGAACAGACGCCTTTTGTCTTATAAGACAGCATAATCATTCCTCCCAAATTTTATAGAAAACACAATTTCATTATTGAAGTATACACGGTTTCCGTTTTTTTATCAAGATGGCGTTTGCCGGGCGGTCTGGTGATTGACCCGGACGAAACGTTATTGTATACTTTTGTGGAGAAAATCGAAACTTTTAAGGCAGAAACGGAGAGCAAATATGAACAGAATAGGGATTATCGGTGCAATGGAGATTGAGGTTGAAGGACTGAAAAATGATATGCAGATTGAGCGCGAGGTGAAAAAGGCAGGGATGCAGTTCTGTCAGGGAAAGCTGGGCGCAAAGGAAGTCGTCGTAGTGCGCAGCGGGATCGGAAAAGTTAATGCTGCTGTCTGCACGCAGATTCTTGTGGATGAGTTCGGGGTAGAGGCTGTGATCAATACGGGAATTGCAGGATCTCTGAACGCGCAGATTGATATCGGCGATATCGTGGTATCCACCGACGTCGTACACCACGATATGGATGCCGTAAATTTCGGATATGAACCGGGACAGATTCCGCAGATGGACGTCTTTTCGTTTGCGGCGGATGAAACGCTGGCAGATCTGGCTGAACGCGTGTGTCATGAGGTGAATCCGGATATTTCCGTGTACCGCGGGCGCGTAGTCAGCGGCGATCAGTTTGTGGCTGACCGGGAGGTAAAAGAGCGGATCACCCGTCAGTTCCACGGATTCTGTACAGAGATGGAAGGGGCTGCGATTGCACAGGCTTCTTATCTGAACCAGATTCCGTTCGTGATCATCCGTGCGATCTCTGATAAAGCGGATGACAGTGCGAGCGAGGATTATCCGGTGTTTGAGAAAAAGGCTGCACAGCACTGCATCCGTCTCGTAGAAGGACTGATGGAACGGCTGCCAGCCTGAACTTCAGAAAAAACTTCAGAAAAAATCTGCTCCCCCTGCAGAATGATTTTGAAGTTGAGAAATGTCAGAAGTTAAGCGAATTTGTCGAACGATTTTGCTTTGCAAACGAAAATTTTCCGGCTATAATGGCGATACTTGAGCGAATGCGGCGACAGGCGCCGTCGCGGATGCAGGATGCGTCCGTCCAGAATGTAAATGGATTGCAGCGCTTCGAGATATTTCAAAAAGGGGGATTCCATATGTTACAGTTCATCATGGAGCGAAATCTATTACTTTATCTACTCGCTGCGGCCTGTGTGGCCGGCGTGGCCAGCCAAATGATTTTGAAACAAATCTACGAAAAATTGATAAGGGACACGAAGAACACGGGCGAACCGGACGGCAGGTTCCTGCAGCAATTACGGCAGAGGTTTCAATATTGTTCGCACTTGAATGAAAAAGTAGGAGATGTGCGTGCTCTGATCCAAAAAAGTATGATGGAATACCGGTTCTGGGGCATGAGTCTCCACCGCTGGAGGCGGATCGGAGCAGAATGCCTTGTCATAAGCCTTCTCTGCGCATTTGCCGGGAGCATGTACCTGTTGCGCGAAGGAGGCGATATCGTAGCCGGAAATACGTATTTCTGGATGGGGCTGCTTGCGGCTGCTCTGATCGCGGCATCATATGGAATTTCGGACACGGGATATCAAAGGACGCTCCTTCAGGTCCGGCTGACGGATTATCTGGAAAACAGCGGGGCTGTGCGGGATTACAGTGAAGCGCAGGCCGATGCTTTTGAAGAGAAAAATACTGTACCGATCGTATCGGTAGAGACAGGGCGCAAAGCAAAACAAAGAGCGCATGCCGAGGCGGCCGCCGCGCAGACACGGGCGCAAAAAGAGAAAACGGAGCTGAAAGAAAACCTGGCCCGTATAAAAGCGGGTATGCAGGAGACTGCGGCGGCAGGCCGTGAAAAAGAACGGAGGACAGAGCTTTTGCGGCAAATGGATCCCGCAGAACAAGAGAGGGTTCTGCGGGAGGTCCTGAAGGAATATCTCTCATAGCAAAGCTTTTGTAAGATCGTATTGCAAAAGCAGTTCTTTTCTGCTAGAATAAAACAATGATTTAGCCAGGGTACACTGTAAATGGCGGGAGTTTTGCAGTGGTGAGTGTGTGGGATGTCATGAAGCGGAGAATGCGCTTCAGGGCATCCCTGTACTTTACTGTGAAAGCAATCCGCAGGCTTTTATCTGTGCGACATGCAAATTTCGGGAGGGGACAGATGAATATTGTTTTTTTGGAGGCAGGAAATCTGGGAGATGACATGAAGCTCGACCGTTTTTTTGAGCTTGGCGATGTGGCCGTCTACAGTCAGACGGAGGAATCACAGATCGCGGAGCGGATCGCTCTGGCGGATGCAGTCCTTGTAAATAAGCTGCCGATGAATGAAGCTACTCTGAAAGACGCCGCATTTCTTAAATACATCGGCGTCACTGCCACAGGGACGAATAATATCGACTTTCAATATACAAAAAGCCGCGGTATTACAGTGACGAATGTGGCCGGATATTCCACGGACGTTGTGGCGCAGCATACCTTTGCCATGACGCTTTATCTTTTGGAAAATCTCCGGTATTACGATGACTATGTGAAGTCAGGAGAGTACTGCCGAAGCAAATCGTTCTGCCATATGGACCGCAGGTTCCGGGAGCTTGCCGGAAAGACCTGGGGGATCATCGGACTTGGAGCGATCGGAAAACGCGTGGCGCAGATCGCGGAGACATTCGGATGCCGTGTGATCTACTGTTCGCCGTCAGGCAGGAACAATAATACAGATTACAGGAAGGTCGCGTTTGAGGAACTGCTGGAGACATCGGACATCGTGTCTGTACATACCCCGCTGACGGAAAAGACGTATCACATGATGGATTACGATGCATTCTGCAGGATGAAGCCGGATGCTATTTTTATCAACGTGGCGCGAGGCCCTCTCGTGGATGAAAAAGGCCTTGCAAAGGCGCTGCACAGAGGAAAGATAGCGGCTGTCGGTCTGGATGTACTGGAGCATGAGCCGATGGACAAAGACTGTCCTCTGCGCAAGTTCCATGACAGCGACAGGCTGCTGATCACCCCTCATATCGCATGGACTGCGGTGGAGGCGCGGACAAGACTTCTTGATGAAGTATGGATGAATCTGGAAGCATTTAGGAACGGAGAAGAACGAAACGTATGTCAGAAATGAAAAAGAAAGAACAAAAGAAAGAAAGAGAAGAAGAACAGGGAGAGCAGAAAGAAGAACAGGAGGAGGGAGCAGGTCAGGAAAAGAGCAGAAAGAAGACTGCGCTGGCTGCGTTTCGCGTCATAGGTGCGGCAGCCGTGATCGGGATGCTGATCTGGTACTGTGCGCATACGGAATATTATATGACAGAAGAAGGAGGCTCTCTGTTTGAGAGCAGCAGGACGTATGCGGTGATCATACTGGCTACGGTGCTGACTGCGCTGTGCCTGCTTCCGAACCGGCTTTCCCCCCGCATCAACCGTGTGATCGGCTGGGGGTGGTTCGCCGCCTCGCCGTTTGCGATTTATTTTTCTCTTCTGTATCTGAATGCAGAAAAGTTTCAGATACACCTTTTTGAGCTGAATAAGATTGCCCTGTTTTTTACCTTCTGGTTTTTATATGTGCTCGCAGGACTGGTGCTCGTCGTAAGCGGCAGCGTCAGGGCAGCAGTCATACTGCCTGCAGCCGCAGTGGCGGTTCTCGGGATCGCAAACTGCTTTGTGATCGAGTTCCGGGGCATGGCGCTTTCCGGCGGAGACCTGTTTTCGATCAATACGGCGATGACCGTCGTATCCAGCTACGAATACAAGATTGACTGGTATATGTTCATGGAGATTTTTCTGACGCTCGGCATCTGCATCGTCAGCTGCAAGATTACCGGGTTCCGTGCGTTTCACTGGAAGGTGCGGCTGATCGTCGGCTGTGTCTGGTGTATTCTGGCGGGTGCTTTTTACTATATCTGCTGCAAGACTTCCTTTTTGGAGGATCACGACATCCGGTCGGGCGGTTTTACGCACCAGCTCCGTTACCGGCAGTACGATATGCTGTTTACGACACTGTGTACCTGCTTTTATATGGTAGCGGACAAGCCGGACGGCTATTCCGTAGAACGGGTAGAGGAGATCGCGCAGGATTATATCGGACAGGAGAATCAGGAGGATGCCGATACGCCGAATCTGATCGTCATCATGAACGAGTCCTTTGCGGATTATTCGGATATCGGGCAGGGACTTGATTTTTCAGAAGACTGTATGCCGTTTATCCATGGCTTGACGGAAGATACGATAAAGGGAACGGCATACGCATCGATCTTCGGAGCGAATACGCCGAATTCGGAGTATGAGTTCCTGACGGGCAATACAATGGGCTTTCTTCCTACCACGTCAGTCGGATTCAATGTGTTCGTGCGAGGGGATATGCCGTCGCTGGCGTCTGAGCTGAAAAGCGCCGGATACGATACGCTTGCGATGCATCCGTACCGCGGGACCAATTACAGGCGCCATATCGTATATCCGCAGATTGGATTTGACGAGTACTACAGCGGCACAGATTTTCTTGCGCCGACGTATATCCGCCGCTATATTTCGGATCAGTCGCTGTATGACCGTGTGATCCGGGAATACGAAAAGCATATGGAGGAAGAACCGGAGACGCCGTTTTTGAGCTACAATGTGACGATACAGAATCACGGCGGCTATACGGCCTCTAATCTGACCAACTTGAGCACCGAGATCACGGTGGAGAATGAGACGGTCAATACCTTCCAGGTACAGCAGCATGCGAACCTGATCAAAGCTTCGGATGATGCGTTTAAAAACCTTGTAGAGTATTTTTCCGACAGAGAAGAGCCGGTGGTGATCGTCATGTTCGGAGACCACCAGGCGAGTCTCGGAGACGCCACTTATCAGTATCTGATTGGAGACGAGACGGCCCTTACGCCGGAAGAACTGATGGAAAAATATAAAGTTCCGTTTGTTGCGTGGGCAAATTACGATATCGAGGAAGAAGTCATTGAGAAGACGAGCCTGAACTATCTCTACAGTATTTTAGCCGACCGGCTGAATCTGCCGATGACCGGCTACCAGAAGTATCTGCTCGATTTAAGCGAGGAGATTCCTGTGCTGGCGGCAGGCGGGTACTGGACGGCGGACGGCGAGTTTTATGAGCTTGACGACGAAGAATCGCCGTATTTTGAGCGTATCAATGAATACAATATTCTGGAATATAACTACATATTCGGCGGAAGCAACAGGTGCATGGAGCTGTTTGCACTGTCGGGCTGAGCTGCCGGAAACGAAAGGCAAGAAACTGCAAAAGGGATTGGGCTTACCGCTCAATCCCTTTTCTTGCAGGCGTTCCGTGGTCAAACGGATGCTTGATTTTTTTGATTTCCGAGACGTAATCCGCCGCTTCAATCAGCGCTTTGCCGGGGTTCTGTCCGGTCAGGATCACTTCCAGATGTTCCGGCTTGTTTTTCAGAAAATCCAGAACGAGCGCTTCGTCGAGCAGACCGGCGCCGATCGTGTAAATGGCTTCATCCAGAAACAGGACGTCGTAATCCTCCCGGCATGCCTTTTCTGTCACGGCACGGAGCTGGCTTTCATAATACTCTTTTCTCTGCCTTTTTTCTTCCGGCGTCATCTGAAAACTGAATTTTTCTGCGGGCAGGCCGTCTACGATGGTGATGCGGTCGCAGAGTTTCAGGACTTCCCGCTCGCTGGTCGAATTATCTTTCATAAACTGGTAGATCAGTACGCGGTAGCCGTATCCTGCGGCGCGCGCGCACAGCCCCATGGCCGTCGTCGTCTTGCCTTTTCCGTCCCCGCAGTAGATATGGACCAGTCCGGTCTGTCTTTCTTTTTTCATGGATCAATCCTCCTGTCGTTGGTTCCTGTTTTGATGGTAACATATCCAGGAAAAAATGGGAAGGAAGAAAAAAGTAAAAAAAGAGTGTAACGGAAGACATTCTGTGATATGATTGCTGCAAAGGCTTTTTAGGGTGAGGTTAAGCATGAATGACATATGGGATAAATTAAAAGAAAAATACGGTGCATATAAGACAGAGGCGCTTCTGATGCTTCTGTTTGTCGTTGCGGGCGTGTTTTTGGTCTGGCCGGAGGTCTCGGACCAGATCAGGCCGGCTTCAGGCTCGAATGTACAGGTAGAGGAAGAGTCGGAGGAAGAGACACAGTCAGAGAGTGAAGAGGCACAGTCTGATGTACAGCAGACAGAGACAGAGACCGGGAGCGCGGAAACAGAACAGGCTTCTGAGACCTGGCAGGAGCAGACCGGGGCAGACGGGCAGGAGACGCTTACGGAGGCAGACAGGCGCCGCCAGGCACATCGACTGTTAGCCAGTCTGCCCGAGGGGTTCCGGTATCCGATGGCATGGCCGCAGGAAGAAGAGACTGCAGCTTCCGGGATCAGCAGCCTGAAGACGCTGCAGGATACAAGAGAGCTTTCTGGTTATCATCCGGTGCATCCGCAGGAGCTGTTTGAGACGGAGCAGTACAGCGACCTGATGGAGGGCACGGCGGGGCGTTCGCTTGTGCTGCTCCAGACGATGCTGCGCACAAGGCTTGAATCGTACGATGGGGACTGGTCCGTCTACGTGAAAAATTTAAGTACAGACGAGAGCTTCGTGATCAACAACCGGCCTATGAAATCGGCCAGTGTGATGAAGCTGTTTATCATGGGGACCGTCTATAAAGCGTTTGAGTCGGGAGAGCTTGCGCGTACGGATGAGGTGATGGCGCTGATGAACAGTATGATAACCGTCAGCGATAATGAGGCTTCGAATCAGCTGCTGTATCTGCTCGGAGATTCCAGCTATGAGTCCGGGATCGAAGCGGTGAACGAATTTATCAGGGATTATGGATTCAGCGATATGACAGTGGAATACAATGGTTTCAGCAATTCCGCTACCATCATGGACAGCAGCCATTCCAACCAGGTTGCTGCAAAGGACTGCGGAAAACTGCTCGAGGATATCTACCGCCGCGAGTGGGTGAACCGTTCTGTCGGCAATGAGATTGAAGAAATGCTGCTGAATCAGAATACGCGCTACAAAATACCGGCGGGGCTTCCGGAAGGCGTGCTTTGCGGAAACAAGACGGGAGAGATGGAGACGACGGAAAATGACGCTGCGATCGTCTATGGGGAAGAGTGCGATTATATTCTGGTCGTACTTTCAAGCGACTGGAACAGCAAGGACGAAGCGGTCGCGAGGATCGCATCTGTCTCTCAGATGGTGTATGAATTTTTGAATTGACATAAGACAAGAATACGGCGGGAAGAGGTGTGGATAGATGTTCCGATTATGGGGAAAGATGTGGAAGGACAGCCGGATGGTCCGCGATACTGTTTATGAAGAAGAGAGCGGCGATACGAGAACGCACAAGATTTTCCGCGGACTGGAAGAGATCTGCCGCGAATTTGATCTGGGGAAACCGATCTGGCTTGACATGACGGTATCAGAGTTCAAAAGGCACAGCAAGGCGAGATTTTATCAGGACAGCTTCATAGAAGAGATCGACTTCGATTACCTGGAGATCCAGGTGCTTGAGGAAGGATAAAGGAAAAAAGGGATAAAATGAGGAGTGCCCCCGGCGTCTGGTACACCGGAGGCTATTATGAAAAAATTTATCAATTTAGGTATGAGAATCTCTCTCAAGAACTGTTTACAATATAACATCTATTTGTGAATAAACTATGAACACAAAATAAATAATTAGTAAAAAAGGATATAAATACAGCCTGAAACGAAAAAAAGTTGTCTGAAATGCACATAGGAGCAGGAAAAAGAAGTTTCTTTTGTCCGGGCGTTGTAGTAAAATAAACAGTATACAGGCAGCAGAACAAGTATTTTTAACAGGAAGAAAGGAGAACAGCAATGGGAAATACACCGACACCGCATATCGCAGCAAAAGAAGGAGATTTTGCAAAAACGGTCCTGATGCCGGGAGATCCGCTCCGGGCAAAATACGTGGCGGAGACGTTTCTGGAAGATGCCAGACTTGTAAACAATGTCCGCGGAGTGAACGGATATACGGGTACGTATCACGGCAAACGGGTATCCGTCATGGCAAGCGGCATGGGAATGCCTTCAATGGGAATATACTCTTATGAACTTTACCATTTTTACGGTGTAGAGAATATTATCCGGATCGGAACGGCGGGCGCGATACAGCCGGACCTGCGGATCCGGGACGTCGTACTCGGAATGGGAGCCTGCACCGATTCAGCGTTTGCAGGACAGTTTTGTCTGCCGGGTACGTTTGCGCCGATCGCGTCGTATGAGCTGCTCGCAAAGGCAGTATCTGTGATCGAAGAAATGGGAACTGTCAGATACCGGGTGGGAAATGTGCTTTCTTCGGATGTATTTTATAATGACAATCCGGATACGCGCGATCTGTGGCAGAAGATGGGAGTACTGGCCGTCGAGATGGAATCAGCCGCACTCTATATGAACGCTGCGCGCTGCGGAAAGAATGCGCTTACGATCTGCACGATCTCGGACAGCCTGGTGACAGGAGAAGCCACGACTTCGGAGGAACGCCAGACCAGCTTCAATGATATGCTGAAGATCGCGCTTGAGACCGCATAGTGCATGACTTTGAGTGGAGGAGAAGATGGAAGACAGAGAAAAGCTTATGGAAATAGAAGGAATGAAGGATAAGGCAGGACTCGGAAATCCGGAGAAAGGAAGGACCGTATACGTCGTGGGGCATAAAAATCCGGATACGGACTCCATCTGCTCCGCCATTTCATACGCATACCTGAAAAACCAGCTCGACGGCAACGACCATTACGTGCCGGCGCGGGCAGGACAGATCAGCGCAGAGACACAGTACGTTCTGGAGCGCTTCCGTATGGAACCGCCGGCGCTTCTGGAGAACATCGGCACGAGGGTAAAGGATATGGATATCCGCAAAGTGCCGGGTGTAAGGAGCAATATTTCTTTAAAAAACGCGTGGACGCTGATGAAGACCCAAAACGTTTTTACGCTGCCGATCACAGATGAGGAGAATTATCTGAGAGGACTCATCACGACGAATGATATCGCGAAATCCTACATGGAAGAGTACGACAGCGCCATTGTCTCCGTTGCAAAGACGCCCTATCGGAATATCCTTGAGACGCTGGATGCGGAGATGGTGGTCGGAGATCCCGAGGGCTTTTTTGAACAGGGAAAGGTCGTGATCGCCGCGGCCAATCCGGACGTCATGGAAAACTATATCGAAGAGCATGATATGGTCGTGCTCGGAAACCGCTACGAATCCCAGCTCTGCGCGATCGAGATGCAGGCGGGGTGCATCGTGGTGTGTCTCGGTGCGCCTGTATCAAGGACGATCAAACGGCTGGCGGAGGAGAGAGACTGTACCATTATCGTCACACCACTCGATACGTACGCGGTGGCAAGACTCATTAATCAGAGTATGCCGGTCAGCTTTTTTATGAAAAAAGAGAACCTCATTACGTTCCGCCTTGCGGATTATACAGAGGTAATCCGGGACACGATGTCAAAAAAGAGATACCGGGACTTCCCGATCCTCGACCGTTCGGGCAAATATACCGGAATGATTTCCAGACGGAACCTGCTGGGCGTGCACAAGCGCGGACTGATCCTGGTGGACCACAATGAGGTGTCTCAGGCAGTCGATAACGTGCTGGATGCGGAGATCCTGGAGATCATCGACCATCACAGACTCGGCTCTCTGGAGACAATGGCTCCCGTATATTTCCGGAACCAGCCGGTGGGATGTACAGGAACGATCATCTACCAGATTTTCCGGGAGCAGGGAGTCGCGATCCCGCCGGAGATCGCCGGGCTTCTGTGCAGTGCGATTATTTCGGATACGCTCGTATTCCGTTCTCCTACGTGTACCGCTATGGACGTCAGCGCCGCGCGGGCGCTGGAAAAAATCGCAGGGATCGAATGCGAGACGTATGCTCAGAAAATGTTTGCCGCCGGCAGCGACTTAAAATCAAAAACGCCGGAAGAGATCCTGTATCAGGATTTTAAACGTTTTGAGTTCGGAGATCTGAACATCGGCATCGGCCAGATCACTTCCATGAATGAAGAAGAACTGGAAAATATCAGAAACCGGCTCCTTCCCTACATCCGGGAAGTATACGAAAGGGAAGATATGGACATGATATTCTTCATGCTGACCGATATTATCCACGAATCGACAGAGCTGATCTGCTGCGGCAAGGATTCGGATGAACTGGTGGATGAGGCGTTCCACCAAAAAACAGAGAACGGATATGCAAGGCTGCCCGGCGTCGTGTCGAGAAAGAAGCAGCTCGTACCGTCCTTTATGATGGCGATCAGCCAGCTGTAGCATCCGTGCGGTCTCAGAAGAAGAAGGAAGTGAGGTGAAAAGCGATGGCAAGAGAACAGTGGAGGGCTGGAAACATGCTGTACCCGCTTCCGGCCGTGATGGTGAGCTGCCAAAGACCGGGCGAACGCCCTAATATCATTACAGTGGCATGGACAGGAACGGTCTGCAGTTCTCCGGCAATGGTATCGATCTCGGTGCGTCCTGAGCGCTACTCTTACGATATCATCAAAGAGACGGGCGAATTCGTCATCAACCTGACGACGGAGAAGCTGGCGCGGGCGACCGATTTCTGCGGTGTGCGCTCCGGGCGCGACATTGATAAATTCGAAGCGATGCACCTGACACCCGGAACATCGGAGCACGTAACGGCCCCGTATATCGCGGAGAGTCCGGTCAGCATTGAGTGCCGGACGAGGCAGATACTTGAACTGGGAACCCACCATATGTTTGTGGCGGAGGTGCTCGGTGTGAATGTGGACGCTGATTGTCTCGATCAAACGGGAAAATTCCAGTTAAATCAGGCGAGTCTTATGGTCTATTCACACGGAGAATACTTTGGACTTGGCAAAAGTATCGGTAAATTCGGCTACAGTGTAAGAAGGAAAAAGGAAACCAGAAGAAAATCAAAGTGACAGCAGAATATCGGCAATGTGACGAAATTGTGTAGGAAAGGTTAATTTTCATTTACAAACAAAGAGATTGTGGTATACTGGAAATAGTTTTGGTTAATCAAGGGGAATATA
>DVHT01000200.1 GCA_018711885.1 Candidatus Choladousia intestinipullorum
GCACTGCCAGAAGAATGTAAAATATCGCTTCCGTCAACGGTGTATGTTTTTCCACAGTATTCTCCCTCCTTGATAGTGCCCCTCCATATATATCGCCAAGCGATATATCATATCTTGATTATATCGTCAGACGATATATTTGTCAAGGACAGAAAAAATCAGGACCAACACACATTCCTGCACTGTGCATTAATCCTGATTTTTTGAACTTATCAACAACTGTTTTCTTTATGATTCCTGTTTTCCAAGGCTGTCAATGATGGTGATGACGAGCCCGCGGATACTGTTCTCCGTCGTGCGGTACGGCGCGATGCGCAGCGTATAATACCTTCCGTTCATGCCTGTTACTTCACGGTCTATGGGAACAAGATTTTTCAGCACTTCTTTTGCGTCACTGATGATATCCTCATCCGGAAAGCTGTGCGCAAAAATCTGGAAGGAACGTCCCACATCATGTTCCATTAACTGAAACTCCCGTCCGACGTACTCCGTAAATTTGCGGATATTCAGGTTGCTGTCCACAAACAGGATACCGATCATCGTAGAGGAAAGAAAGTTTGAGAGGTCATTCGTCAGCATCGTAAGCTCATCCAGCTTTTGCTGGTATTCCGTATTCACCGTATAAAGCTCTTCATTTACGGACTGGAGCTCCTCGTTTGAGCTCTGCAGCTCTTCATTTGCAGTCAGAAGCTCCTCATTGGCAGCCTGCAGTTCTTCATTTACCGTCTCGAGTTCTCCGATCGTGGATTTCAGGTCACTCTGTGATTCATGCAGCTCCTGCTCCAGATCGGCAATCCTGCGGGCCGCCGTCGTATCCACATCGTATTTTTCCGTAACGCCGCCAAAATCAGGCGTTCCGCTTTCTATAAACAAAACCGCAACCAGCTCTACATCATCTTTGCTGCCTGATGGGACCGGACTGACCGTCAGATCCACGTTCCGTCTTCCGGACGCACAGTCAACCCCAATGCCTGTATAAGTCACAGAAACATGCTCTGTACGGCAGCGGTTCAGCGCCGTGGAGGCCACAAGGCCCAAGTCCTTATTCACCATACTGAAAAAGTTAAAGGTCGCCTTCCCCGGAGCGATCGACAGATAATCCTGATAGTTTCCAAAGAAATGGATCACATTGTTGTCTTCGTTCAGGACCACGGACGCCGGAAGAAAACTTTCCAGGAACTGAATGTACGAGCTTCCCATCGTGTAACTGCCCCCGCCTCTCTCTGTTACGCTGCGTTTTCTCGGAGACACGGTATGTATATTGGGGAGGTTGAAGGCAGAGGGAACGAATTCATCGACCTTTCCTTTTCCTTCATGGATATATATTTTTTCCGCGCTGCACACCGGCTTAAAGACGCTGCTGTATTCGCCTGCCGTCTCGCTCTTCCCCAGGAAAAGATATCCTCCTGTCTTCAGAGCGGAATGGAAAATGGAAAACAGCGTTCTCTGCAGGACCGGCTGAAAATAAATCATGACATTGCGGCAGCTGATCAGATCCAGTTTTCCGAACGGCGGATCGGACAGCATATTATGCGGGGCAAAAATGATCATCCTCCGGATCTCTTTTGAGATCACGTACCGCTCATTTTTCTTTGTGAAGAATCTCGCCAGCCGCTCGGTAGAAACATCGTCCTGGATACTCTCTGAAAATTCGCCTCTTCCGGCCTGCTCCACTGCATGTACATCGACGTCTGTCGCAAAAATCTTCACATCTCTCTGCACGTTCAGTTCTTCCATTACTTCAAAAAACAAAATAGCCAGAGAATACGCCTCTTCACCGGTGGAGCATCCGGCGCTCCAGACGCGGATCGATTCCTTTTCCTCCGATTTTTCCACGATATTGTAGATGGCGTGATACTTCAGTTTTTCAAAGAAATCGGAATCCCGGAAAAAATTCGTCACTCCGATCAGGATTTCTTTTACCAGCGTATGCGCCTCTTCCATATTGTCGCCCAAAAGCTCTACATACTTCAAAAGACTTGTACTGTGTGTCACTACCATCCTCCGCTCGATCCTGCGCAGCAGAGTTGTACGTTTGTAATTTGTGAAATCAATGCCGCTTTCCTTTTTCAGGATTGCATAAATATTTTTAAACGCCTCTTCATCGGAAAGAAAAACCTCTTTTTCCTGCGGCTTCATAATCGTGGGATAGTGGCAGAAATTCAGGATTTCTTCTACAATTTCTTCCGGCGCAAGCACAAAATCTGCAAGCCCCGTGTTGATCACGCTCTTTGGCATTCCATCAAATTTGGCCGTCTCAGGTTTCTGTACGATCACAAGACCGCCATGCTCCTTTACCACCTTAATGCCGCTCGTCCCATCCGATCCCGTCCCGGACAGCACGACAGCGATCCCTCTCTCCTTCTGCTCCTTTGCCAGTGAGGTAAAGAAAATGTCGATCGGATGATTAAGTCTGCCGTGAACGTATTCTGTCAGCATCAGTTTTCCGTTCTCCAGCGTCATATTATTTTTGGGCGGAATGAGATAAACCGTATCCGGTCTGACCGCCATCCCGTTTTCCGCCTGTATGACTTTCATTCCCGTATGTTTGCCGAGAATGTCCGCCATCAGGCTTTTATAGTCGGGCGAAAGATGCTGCACCACAACGAAACTCAGCCCGCTGTTGTCAGGCATATGTTCAAAAAACTGCTGCAGCGCTTCCAGACCTCCGGCAGAAGCGCCGATTCCGATCAGCAGTGAAGGATTTTCGCCAACCCTGTTTTGTTCTGTCATCTGAAACCCTCCTTTTTAACCTTCGCTCTTTTTCAAATACTGCGCTTCAAATTGGTCCACCGGAACAGGTCTGGAATAATAATACCCCTGACCGTAGATACATCCGGCTTTCAGAAGAGCCTGTTTCTGCTGCTGTGTCTCGACGCCTTCTGCAATGCAGGTTATCCCGGAATTTCTGCAGATTTCCACAATGCTCTTCACAAGCATCCTGCTGATCTCATTTCCCGGCAGATCATTGATCAGACTCCGGTCAAGCTTTACTGTATGGAATTTGATATTACTGAACACAGCCATGCTGGCATACCGTGAACCAAAATCGTCCAGTTCAAACTGGATTCCAAATTCCCTGTACCGCTGAATAATCTCCGCCAGCGTCGCCACCTCAACATTCGTAGCAGTCTCCGTAATCTCAAATCCGACCTGCTCCAGAGATATCTCCGGATAATAGCTGTGAATCGCGAGCACAGACGCAAGCGTCGTAGGGGCAAGCAGCGTCCGTCTGGAAATATTGACGGATACGTGGATTGCAGCAAGCCCCTGTTTTTTCCACTCGCTAAGCTGCTGGAGCACTTGTTTCAGCACAAAGAAATCGAGGTCCCGTATTTTTCCGTTTTCTTCCAGCTTCTCAATAAACCGGGCCGGCGGGATCAGGTTTCCTTTTTCATCAATTCCGCGAACCAGTGTCTCAGCACCGATCATGGCCCCGCTGCGCATATCGATCTTGGGCTGCAGGTACAGCACATATTTTTGTTCCAGCTCCTTATCCTCCAGCAGCCAGGCAATATCGGAAGACTGTTTTTTCTCTTCCGTCCCATCTGTACTTTCGCTGTGCATCATGTACCTGGCTTCGCGCACAAGGTCTCCGGCGTCAAATACTCCGTCCGACCACGTATATCCGATTCTGATCTGCCGCGGATAACGGCGCTGCAGCATCGTGCGCAGCCTGATGCACCGTCCCGTAAACACCGCCTGAATCGTATTGGGCTGCAGCGCAACAAACTCTGCATCCCATGTGCGGAAGATATAATTCCCGCCGAAAACCGATCTCAGCATATCTGTGCAGTACTGCAGGATCTCCCTTCCATACTCAAATCCGAAGCTGCTGTTGATCTCCGAAAAGCCGGGAATGTCAATCGTCAGAACCCCCATCGAACTGTACCGGTCCGAATTGAAAGTGCAGATTTCATCCATATAGGAACGCCGGTTCGGAAGAAGAGAAAGCGTATCTCCGCTGCTTCCTGATTGTATATCAGCCAGCATCTGTTTCCTTGCATAATCCATTTGAATATAAGGGATCAGCGTGTACAGGAGAGCGCCATCCTTCTGATGTACTCTTGCGTTTTCCACGCAAAGAAAGCCTTTTACCCTGCCATCCCGCTTCAATGGGAATCCCATAAAATTCCATTCTTCTGCCCGCTCGCGGCTTTCCGCAGCTTCTCTACTGCTTTTAGCAAAAACCGGCTCCTGTCTGTCTCTGCATCGCTGCAGCAGAGGAATTTTGCTGATCTGCATTCCTGACATTACATTCCGGATACTGTGTTTTCCGCTGCCCGTCCACTCATAGAGCATAGTGACGTCCTGGATGTCATCTGATAATGCCAGTACGTATGTCCGGTCTGCATTGTAATATTCTCCTATGCTCTGCAGAACATTTCCCATTGATTTCTCGGGCCATACAGAAGAAAGCATGGCTGCGATGCATCCGAGCACAGCTTCCTGCTCCTCCTGAGATAGCCTTCTTTTCATTTCTTCTTTTACCGGGAATTCGCTGTTTTCTTTCTGTAATTTTTCCCAGATCCAGTCCTCATTTTCCTCGGGAAATTCGACGGTATCCATCGGCGAATTTTTCCCAAGCTCGCACAGATATGCTGCTCTCAAAAGCATGGCGTCATAATCCGCATGTTCGGCCTGTTCCTGGACGACGCTTCCCACGAACCGCACGCTTCCTCTGCCGGACAGCGCCGGTATTGAGGCGCGCACGTACGTAAAAGCGTCTTCCAGTCTTTTTTTCATATCAGCTTTTGATCCCGCATCAGGGAAAAAGGCCAGTATGGCATTCTCTTTATACCACGATGCAATACAATCCGTTCCAAGTGCGAACGACAACGCTACGGCGATAAAATCCCGAAGACTCCGTCCCGGTTCCGGTCTGCCAATGTCAATACCGTCAATATTTCCTTCTATTTTTATAAGAGCCGCCGCGCAGAATGCCCCAGCCCCTTCCTTGATCAGATATTCCGATATCCTTTTTGCATCCCCGGCACTGTACAGCCCGTCTGTTTCATTTCTCTTTGCGCTGCCCGCCAGACGCTCCCAGTCGTTGCGCGGCTGCTCGTCACAAAAGCAGGCAAGCATATAGACCTCTTCTGTCGCGGGGTCGTACTCCAAATTCACAAAATCTGCCATCCAACGGATATTTCCCCCTGGATCGACCCGCCTGTGCTCTCTCGTAGACCAGAACTCTCCTCTCTCAAACGCGTCAAGCAGATTCCGTCTGCTGAAACGTTCGTGGAACTCATTTCCCACGCTTTTTCCAAACATCCTCCCTACTCCGCTCTCGATCAGCTCTGTATACGTCTTTCCCCACGTCCTTGATGTCTGGTCCGCTCCGTACATCCAGATCTTTCCTGTATAATTCCTGGTGAGGTTTACCTGCATTCTGGCCAGCAGACGATGTCTTACTATTTCCGGAAGAGGTCTTTGCACAAATGCGTACGAAGAAATGTCTGATACATCCGGCAGCTTTCTCTGCACCCCTACCGCCTTTGCCGGCCTGCCGTTCTGTCCGCATACCATCCGATAGGACAAAGCCACCCAGCAGTAACAGTTATTGTCTCTTTCTCTTATAATAAAATTGCCGCCTCCCGCAGCGCTGCCGTTCAGCAGTTCTGCTGCAAACACACGAAAATTTGCTACTGAATCAGGATGAATGATGCCGTTTTCAATCAGAGACTCCGGATAGTTTTCGAACATACTGTCCGTCCTGCAGGACTGCGCGTTTACATCATACGTATGGAATGTCCTGTTCTGTATGTCTACCTCCCACAAAATATGCGGTGTCTGCTCAAAAGCGACTCTTAACCGCTCATTGCTTTCCCTCAGCCGGAACTGGGTTTCTACCAGCGCTGAGATATCTGTTGACAGTTCCAAAACGACCGGATAGCGGCTGGCCGGATAATCTATTTTCACCGTCCTGACGTGACGCCAGATCTTATCTGTGCCATTTCCCGACACACATTGAGTACAGCTCGCGACACCGCCCGATACTGCCAGGTCCCGGATCGCGCGTTCATAATCCGCCCTGTAGTCCGGATGAATGCCGATTTTATCCAGACTGCACGGAAGCTGAAGCGGCTCCTCTCTTGGCCCGAACATCTGATAAAATCCGGCGTTGGCATAAATGATCTGTATCTGGTCCTGCAGCTCCAGCAGACATACGCCGCCGTCCAGATATTTCAGCATTGTATGAAACGGGACTGCAGCCGCCGGCTGCAGTGTCTGGTCCGTCTTTTTCCTGCCTGTGTCAACGTCAATGTCCGCGAAAAAGCTTCCGCTCCCTCGCTTCTGTGCCTTTGTCAGAGCTTCCAGTGTCCTGCTGTACAGCTTTTCACACGTAAGCGCGCCGCCTCCGCCCATATAAACTCCTACGCATACGGATATATCCACAGCCTGATCGCCGTACAGACCAAACTGCAGTCTCTCGCAGAGTTTTTCTGCTTTTTCGTATACGCTTTCTTCCGTGATCCCGCCCGATATAAATATAAAAAAACGTCTTTTCCCGATCTGCGCGATCTTATCCGCCGTCCGGAACAAAGAGGAAAAAACCTGCCGGAAATACTGGATCGTCTGCTGTTCCCGTTCTGTCTCAGAAGCAGCTCCCGACCAGTCGATCTCGACGGCATCAATCATGAATGCTGCGCAAGTCTCCTCCAAAGACAGATGGGCCAGACATTGCGCCAGGTACTCTTTCATTGCTTCTCTGCTCAAAAATCCCTCCTGGCACGGTTTCAGGAGGGTCCCATCCTGTTTCATTATCAAATCCTTCCTTCTTACGATTCTGCAGATAACTTCATTATATCACATTTTTTTACATTTCAATGTTTTTTTGCCGCTTTCCGCGCCTTTATCAGAACAAAAAAGCACAGAACACCGCCTTTTCCACTCACGAAGGCGATGCTCTGTGCGCATCTGATTCATTTCCGCCGCAATCCTGCGGTATGCAGTTTTTTACTCAAACTCAATTCTCCAGGACGTCTCGTACACTTTCCCGGCATCCAGACAGGTAAGGTCTGCCTGCTGGGAAATCTCTTCGATCACCCCGTCGCGTGAAGGCAATGCACTCCACGGCTCAATGCAGACGTAAGGCGCTTCGCTCTTCGGCTTGTGCCAGAACCCGATATACGGAAAATCGGGGTACGTCACCGTTACGCTTCTTTTTCCTTTCGGGCTTGCGAGCTTTACGCTGCGCGGCACGTGTTTCAGCACGACTGCATCCTCGTCAAACAGGTCGTGGCTCAGCGGGATCCTTCTGTCATCCTCAAGCGCATACAGCCCATCCTGTCCGTTCAGGAAGCATTTGTCTGTAAATCCCACGCGATACGGATGTGACGGGGCATCAAACTCCAGACAGTAATCCTCAAAGGAAAGCCCCTCTTCCAGCGGCACATGGAATCCCGGATGGCCTCCGAGTGCAAAGTACATTCTCTCGCTGCCGTGATTTTCCACGCTGCTCGTCGTCACCAGCGTCTTTCCTTCCAGCGTATACGTGATCCGGTATGTAAATTCATACGGGTACTGCGCCCTCGTCTCCTCACAGCTGTCGAGACGGAACGTGATGCCCTCAGCAGTCTGACGCTCCATCTGCAGCGTCATGTACTTCACAAAGCCGTGTATTTTCATTTCGTACGGCTTGCCGCAGGCTGTATATTTTCCGTCCGTCATACGCGCGACATAGGGAAAGATATTCGGCGCTCTGTCACGCCAGAACTCCGGATTTCCCTGCCAGAGATACTCTGTCCCGCCGGCGCTTCTCACGGACTGAAGCTCAGCGCCCGCATCACTTACTTCCACAGTCAGAAAATCATTCTTGATCGTATAGTTCATATGCCCTTCCATTCAGTCTCTGGCGGCCGGATACTCGTTGCACAGCAGACGGTATGGCGGCTCGTCCTCTTCAATCTCCGGAAAACGCCCTACTTTCTCGTAGAAACGGTTATCCGTATTGTCATCGTTGCACATGGATACCTCTCCGATCAGCACATCCCCCGTTCCCGGCTTCACTGCAAAATCATGGTACTGATGCGGCCAGATCGTAACGCTCTCGCCCGGTTTCAGCTCCACGCCTGTGCCTGCCGGCACGGAATAAGTGCGTCCGTCCGAGTTGACCTGCACATCCGTATCGGCCAGTCCGCCGTTTCCGTCGTCATTGTACATATGAATGATCAGAGTACCGCCGCCGCGGTTGATGATATCCTCACTCTTGGTCCAGTGAAAATGCAGCGCGGCTTTCTGCCCCTCTTTCAGCATTAACAGCTTCTCCGCATATACTTTTTTGTATTTCGGGTCATGCTGGTTTCCGTTTCTGAGTGTGATCAGAGCAAAACCGACCTTCTCCCAGTCCCCCATGCCGAAATCCGTGATATCCCATCCGAGCATATTGTCACGGATCTCGTCGTACTCATGTCCTTTCGTCTCCCATTCTTCCGGCTGCCAATGGCAGAACGGCGGGAGCTCAAATCCATGCTCTTTGATCAGATGTTCCATATATCTGATACATGCATTCACTTCGGAACGCTTCATACTGTAATCCCCCTTGTTGATCGACTATTTCTCCTGGATTTCCAGAATTCCCATCGGGCAGGCTTTTGCACAGATACCGCAGGAAATACATTTGGATGCCGCAGGTGAAGTCTCAGCTTTTACCATCACGCCCATCGGACAGACTTCCACGCACTTGCCGCAGCCGGTACACAGCTTTTTGTCCACTACATATACGCCTTTGGCGTTCTGTTTGATCGCTCCGGCCTCGCAGTTTCTTGCACATTTGCCGCACTGGATACAAGTCTTTACCGTCGCGTCTTTTCCTGTCTTGGAAACAATCCGGATACAGGATTTGTCCGGGTCAAACTCTTTGTAGAAAGCCCTTGAGCAGGCCTCCACACAGCTTAAACACGCCATACAGGCATTCTTGTCAGTGACTACTAATTTTTTCATATGTATACCTCCGCATAAATAGTGTTAAATCTCCCTCTTTGGAAGAGATTTTTCTGATCTGTACAGGGGTTACCGGCCGTTTTTCGCCTCGTAATACTCATCGGCGCCGCGGTAAAGAGCGATCAGGTTCTGTGCCGGAACGTCATACTGGATCGTGTGGGCCGGCGAGAGAATGTAGCCGCCGTTTATGTCCATCACCGACAATGTCTCCTTTACGACATCCTTTACCTCCTGCTCCGTGCCGCCGTTCAGCAGATGCTGCGTATCGATCCCGCCCCAGAAGGTCAGCCTGTCCCCGAATTCCTCTTTCAGGCGGCCGCACTCCATCATATAAACGCCGGGCTGTATGGGATTCAGGATATCAATGCCGCATTCCAGCATCATCGGGATAAACGAATACACGGAACCGCAGGTGTGATGCTTGTAAAACGCCTCCGTATACTGCTTCGTATAAGCTACGCGCTCTTTGAAATAAGGATAAATAAATTCCTTAAACATCTCGTTTGACATAAACGGGCCGTTCTGCGTGCCGAAATCATCGCCCGACGTCGTACAGTCGATGTACCGTCCGAGCGCGCTGTAATAAATATCGATCACTTTCTTCTGGTAGTCCAGGACCCGCTGTGAAAATGCGTGCACCATCTCCGGTTCTCCCGCCAGCCGGTACAGATAATCATCAAACCCGAACATCCAGCAGCCAAGCTCAAACACTCCCAGCACCGGATGCTCAGCGACTACCGCATAATCCGTCTGCTCGTGCAGCATCTTCGCCTGCTCTGCCCATGTCTGGATCAGTTTCCGATCCACCTTTTCCGGATCCGGAAATTCATAGTCCATCATTTCATCGATCGTGCAGTCCCGCAGCGGATTCTCACAGATTTCCATGCGGCCGTCAATCTCTTTGTAGCCAATTCCCCAGCTGTCATACGTAATGCCGTTTTCTTTTCTGCAGTGCGGCGTCACAGGTGTGGGCATACCGCCGATCCTTCTGGTATCAATATCCAGAGCCGTAAGGATCCTCTCGTCCACGTTATAAAATCCCTGTTTTTCCCCTGTTATGTTCAGCAGCCGCGCCAGTTCTTTTTTCGTCACTTCATAGTCTATATTCGTCTGCGGTGAACCGCTCAGGTCATAAACCGCTCTGTCCGGATGCCCGTGAGTGACTACTTCGTAAAATCGTTCTCTGTGTGTCATGTCTCTCCTCCTGCACGAAATAATAACCTGTCCGTGCAGCGCCCGCTGCTGTTCTTTTGAATTATATCATCCGGACGCTGCTCCGTCAATTTTTACTGAATTTAATTTGAAACCAGTCCTGCCATCTCCCTCATCAGATCCTCTGCCTGCGGGAACGTCCCGAGGCGCTCCGCAAAAGCGTGACACATGCCGAGATAATAGTAAACAGCAGCGGGGACTCCCGCCCCGGCAATCTGCTTTGCCAGATACATTCCTTCCTGCGTCAGATAATCGTACTCGCCAAGTACGAGCACCGTCTCCGGCATCCGGCTCCAGTCTTCATTCAAGATCGGGCAGACATACCTGTCGTTCGTCTTTTCAGCTCCTCCGGCGTAAGCCTCCGTCATCAGCCCGTCAAAAATACCGACGTCATGGGCCAGGAGCATCTGAAGCCTGCGCTCCTCCTCATCGCTGCTGTACGTGTAAAAAGATTCCTCCCAGCGGTAGCCGGACGGCTCATATTTCCCGATATTTATGGCCGGATATAAAAGGATCTGCCGGCAGATCCTCCTGCTGCCCAGGTCAGCTTCCCGCATGCAGCAGCAAAGAGCCAGATTCCCGCCTGCACTGTCTCCGCTGATGGAGACGCGCAGAGGGTCGATCCGGTACGTATCGAGCACGGAAAAAATCCCGTCCACCGCCGCAAAACAATCCTCAAGGCCCGCCGGATACGGATGTTCCGGGGCAAGCCGGTAATCCACGGAAAATACGGCTGCCCGGGCAGTCCGGGCGAGATCCCTGCAGAAATTCTCGCACATCCCGGTCGTTCCTCCGAGAAAGCCTCCGCCGTGGATATAGATCACTGCCGGGATTCGCTCCCCGCACTCCGGCTGATACCGGCGCACACTGACCGTTCCAAAGACCAGAGTCTCCTCCTCAAGCCTGCCGTCTGTGACTTCCATATTCGGCGCTCCGATTTCCTGACGCATCACCGCAAGCTCTTCCGGTGTGATCCTCCGGTTGTCTTTCGGATAGCTGATCCCTACCCCTTCCTTCGCCGATTCGAACAGACGCGGATCGAGAATGCCTTCTCCGGTCCGGTCCGGAATGCTCTTCGTCACATACCGGACGCCGCCGCAAAACTCTGTCTTTGTATGCTCCGCAATCTGCTCAACCATTTCTTTATAATCCATCATCTCTGTTCTCCTGTATAAGAAAGAATCGCATTTTGTACTGCCGGGAACACAGCTGCCTGTGAAACAAAGCGGGCCGCCGCAAAACGCCGCCCACGGCATTTCACAGCGACCCCCGCGGTTGCCCGCTATTGTCCATCAATATTCCTTATTCTGTAACAGCCTCTGTCTCGCCTTCTGCTGCCAGTGACTCTGCGTTCAGTACAGATACGCCTGTGTCAACGTTTGTCTCCGGAATCTCTTCACCCTTAACTGCTGCTACTGCTGCCTTAACGCCTTCATAACCCATTACATCCGGGTTCTGAGCCATTGCACACAGAAGAGAACCGTCTTCGATCAGAGAAAGGATTGCGTCAGACTTATCGAAACCAACGCCGATGACTCCGCCGCCAGCACCTTTGATCGCATTACCTACGCCGACTGTACTTCCTTCGTTCGTTCCGAAAATACCTACAACGCCCTGTGTAATGTAGTTGTCAGCGATATCCTGTGATTTTGCAGCATCGCCTTCACCGTACTGTGTCTCAAGCAGTTCGAAATCTGTTCCTTCAAATGCGGAACGGAAACCAGCTTCACGTTTCAGAGCGGAATCTGTAGAAGCGTTTACATTAACGATTCCGATCGAACCTTCTGTGATGCCCTGTGCTTCGAGCTCTTTCAGCATCTCTTCGCCTGCGAGTTTTCCTGCTGCTTCGTTGTCTGTTGAGAAAGTAGCCTCTGCCTCAAGGTTTGCCGGTGAGTCTACGTATACGATCTTGATTCCCTCAGCCTGAGCCTCTTCCAGAGCTGCCGTAACTGCGTCCGGTCCGTTTGCTGCGATAACGATTGCATCAGCGCCTGCTGCGATCGCGTTGTTTACACGCTCGATCTGCTGTGCGTCATCTTTCTTATCCGGAGCCATCCACTGATATGTGACGCCAAGCTCTTCTGCAGCTTTCTGTGCGCCTGCGTCAACAGATACCCAGTGCTGGTCAATACTGTCCATTGTGATCAGGATAACACTGATATCCTCTTCTGCCATTGCTGTTGCGCCGAATATCAGGCTGCTCGTCATTGCTGTTGCCAGTAAAGTTGCAACTAATTTACGTTTCATACTAGAAACCTCCCTTAAATAATATTTTTTATTTTAAAGCGCTGCACGCTTTAATAAACCCATGTTTTTTCATTTAGTCTGTTTTTTTCTTTCTTGGCATACCGGTACGGATAATGACATCCAGAAGTACGGATACGACTACGATGATACCGATTACGATATTTCGGATCGCCACAGGAGCTCCTGCAAACTGCAGGCCATTCTGGAGAACGCCCCAGATCGCTGCACCGATCACAGTACCGATCAGGATACCCTGTCCGCCGAGTGTGGATACGCCGCCGATAACGGAAGCCGCTACTGCATACATCTCATACATATTTCCGGCATCCATCGTTCCCATACCTGATGTAGCGCATGTGATCAGGCCCACAATTCCCGCACAGAAAGCGCTGACTACGTATACTTTAACTGTCGTCGCCACAACATTCACACCGGAAAGCTTTGCCGCCTCGATGTTGCTGCCGATGGCGTATGTATGACGTCCTGTTCTCGTCCTGGACAGCAGGAAGTTGAAGATCAGGAACAGGATGATCGCGATCCATACCGTATTGTAAAGACCGATTGTCTTTCCGTAATAAAATACGTCACGGAAAAGCTCTGCTTCTTCACCGATCGCATCGGTGTTATAGTTGCCGTTTACAAACTGAGCCACACCGCGGGCTACCGTCATCGTACCAAGTGTCGCTATGAACGGCGGAAGCTTGCACTGCGCAACGAGGAGTCCGTTTAACACACCAGTAAACACACAGATCACCATCGTGATCAGCACTGCCACCCACGGATTGACGCCCTTTGTCATCAGCGTCGCTGAGATCATACAGCTCATACCAAGGACAGAACCGATAGACAAGTCGATATTTCCTGTGATCAGGACGTAGGACTGTCCGATACCTACAAGCAGGATCGGTGCGATCTGGCGGAGCAGATTTGCCACATTCCGCGAGGAGAAAAAGGTCGGATTCATGATACCGAACACGATACACAGCACAATCAGTCCGACAGTTACTGTTACTACCTGTCCCATGCCCCGGATGGACATGATTCTTTTAAATACATTCTGTTTTTCTTTTTCCACGATATATTCCCTCCGATAGATTTATTCCTGTTTTACCCGATCTTGCTCTCAAACCTTGTCGCATACGTAAGGATCTGGTCCTGCGTCGCATCTTCCTGCATCAGCTCGCCCGTGATCCTTCCGTCGCACATTACGATGATCCGGTCGCTGATTCCCATGATCTCCGGCATTTCAGAGGATACGAACATAACTCCGATGCCCTGAGCTTTCAGCTGGTTCATCAGGTTGTATATTTCAACCTTCGCAGCCACATCGATACCTCTCGTCGGTTCGTCGAAGATCACCACTCTGGAATTTCTTGCCAGCCATTTCCCGACTACGACCTTCTGCTGGTTTCCACCGGAGAGCGAACCTGCATTTACCTGATCGTTCGGCAGCTTGATCATCAGATCGCGGACCGCCTTATCGGACATTTCTTTTTCTTTTTTACGGTTTACTACGCCCAGTTTGCTGCAGAGAATATCGAGATTCGGAAGTGCGATATTGTCGCGGATACTGAGCTTTGTGCACAATCCGTCTTTTTTCCGGTCTTCCGGCGCAAGCACGATACCTGCTTTTATCGCATCCATCGGGCAGTTGATCTTCAGTGCTTTCCCGTCCAGAATGATCTCTCCCGATTCTTTCGGATCAACTCCGAAGATCGCGCGCGTTGTCTCGGTACGTCCGGCTCCCATCAGCCCGGCAAACCCGACAATCTCGCCCTCGTACAGGTCGAAATTGATATCCCGGACCATCCGTCCGGCATTTAAGTTCCTGACTTCAAGGATTTTCTTGCCTTTCTTGCAGGAAACGCGCGGGAACTTTTCCTTGATCTCGCGGCCTACCATGTTGGCAATGATCTCTTCCATCGTCATATCGCTGAAATTCTTCGTCAATATGTACTTGCCGTCACGCATGATCGTGACACGGTCTACGATATACTGAAGCTCTTCCAGACGGTGAGAAATGTAAACGATCCCTTTTCCGTCTGCCTTAAGCTTGCGGATGATCACGAACAGATCGTCAATCTCTTTTGACGTAAGCGCTGAAGTCGGCTCGTCCATAATCAGAATCTTCGCATTCGTTGACAGCGCTTTGGCGATCTCTACCATCTGCTGTTTCGAAACAGCCAGATCGCCGACTACCGTATCCGGGTCCAGGTCAATGTTCAGATCATCCAGAATCTTCTTTGCCTCTCTGTTCATTGCGCGGTTGTCCACCTGTCCGGCTTTGATGATCTCTCTTCCGAGAAAAATATTCTGCGCAACCGTCAGGTGCTGGCACATATTCAGCTCCTGATGGATGATCGCGACGCCCATCTCCTGCGCCATTTTCGGAGTCAGGTCGCCGACACTCTTTCCGAAGATCATCATTTCTCCCTCGTCTCTCGTGTAGACGCCGCTCAGGATCTTCATCAGCGTAGATTTGCCAGCGCCGTTCTCTCCCAGAAGCGCCATGACCTCTCCGCTCTTCAGATTAAACTGTACCTTATCAAGAGCCAGTACACCCGGAAAGGATTTTGTTACATTTTTTAATTCAACAATATATTCTCCCATATGCGTTACCTTTCCTGTTTTTTATTCTATCCAGAGTATAGCACCCCTGTTTTTTGAAAAACAGGGGTGCTTCATCTGGTTTTGGGGGAGAATTATTTGTTTTGCAAAAGATTCGCCCACAGATTTTTAAATTTTTCTTTTGGAAATTCGCAGACCATCCGGCCTTTTTCCAGAAGCAGCAGGCGGTCTGCGACAAAGTACGTATCCGCCAGGCCCGCCGTCATGATCACAACGGCAATCCCGCGTTCCATCAGCTTCTGCATCAGCATCAGGATATGCCGTCTCAGGTACATATCGGCGCCGGAAAACGGCCGGATACAGATCACCACTTTCGGGCGCAGCATGTAATAGCGGTAATAAACAAGCGAATACTTGCTTTCTTTCGATACCGCCCGCATATCCCGCGCATCAAGATCCCTGCCGAACACGGACTCATATTCCCTGCGGATGCTTTTCTGTATTTTTCTCTGCAAAAAAAGATTGCCGATCTTCCGGTCTGCCAGAATACACAGGTTCTCCATAAACGAAAGATCCGGAAAGATCATCGACCTGTGGGGATATTCCTGGATCACAGCAATCGAGTCATCCAGAAGCCGCATCGGAGCCTCCCGGGTCAGCCGCCGTCCAGCGCAGATGATCTCCCCTTCCTGCATATTTCCGGGAGAAGTAAACAGTCTGAGCGTCTCTTCCACCAACGGCATACTCCGGTCCAGCAGGACCACACATTCGCCCGCATGAACGGAAAAGCTGACATTCCTGAAGTAGCTGCTGCTCACTTCACGGAATTCCAGAACCGCATTTTCTTTCACTTTTTTTTTCTCCGGCGGTTCCTCCTGCGCTACCGGATGTTCCAGCCGGACATACAGCTCCGGATACCCTTCCGCTCCGGCAATCTGCAGCACCTTACTGTCAGGGATCCGGCTGTCACGGATATCTTTTATGATCCTCCCGTTTTTCATTACCAGAAGGCGGTCACAGATATGCAGCACTTCCTCATGATGATTTCCGATATAAAGAAACGAAAACCCCTGTGCGGCATAATGCCGCATCATATCCCGCAGCTTCAGGATATCTTTCATACTCAGTATGGAGCTGATCTCGTCAAACACAATCAGCCGTTCCCTCTGCAAAATAGCTTTAATCAGCTCGATCACAACACGCTCAAACTCGGTCAGCTTATCCGCTGTTATATCCGGCCGGATCTTGATCCCGTTCTGCGCAAACAGCCGGTTTGCTTCACGGTCCAGTATCTTCCGCTCGATCACATATTGGCGGAATCCGCGCCGTAGGACAAAAATATTATCCGATACGCTGAGATCCTGCACCAGCCGGTTTTTCGCCGATATCACAGAAACACGGTTTACCGACTGATCACTTTCCAGATAACTGTTGACAGGCTGGCCTTCCATATAGACGCGTCCATAACGCAGCGGCACATTGTGCCTCATAACTTCGAGCAGCTTTTTTCTTCCCTGCTCATTGACCGGAAGCAGTCCCACGATCTCGCCCCGGTAAATGTGAAGCGTCATATTGTCGAGATTCGTCATCTCAAAATCATCCGTAGTCACATGGTCCATGCGGAATACTTCTTCTTTCACTCCGGCATTCCTCCCGTCTCCGTCTCTTCCGTCAGCACGGGCAGCATGATCTCGACATCCGTACCCACGCCCGGGGTGCTGTAAAAGTACAGCCCGTATTCCTCCCCGAAGAGCAGCCGGATACGGTTGTTTACATTTACAACAGCGATGCCGCCGCGTTTTTCTGTGCTGGTCTGGATATCGTCCATTGATACGCTGCTCATTTTCCGGTTCAGCTCATCCAGTTTCCGGGCGTCCATACCGACGCCGTCGTCGGAAACCGTGATCAGCAGGCGGTCCTTCGTGCGCGTGATCCGGATGGTCAGATGTCCCTTTCCCGTCTTTTCCTCCAGTCCGTGATAAATGGAATTTTCCACGATCGGCTGCAGCGTCAGTTTGGGAAGCAGACAGTCAAGAGAATCCATCTCATCATCATCGTCGTACTCTATCGACAGGCTCAGCCTGTCTCCAAAACGGTACTGCTGTATGACATAATAGTTTTCTATGTTGGCCAGCTCATCCTCCAGTGTAACGAGGTGGTCGACCTTGGAGATCGTATAGCGGAAGAACGTGGCAAGCGCCTCCGTCATCTCCGCCACGCTGTCCAGCCCCGCCAGGATTGCCTCGCTCCGGATCCCTTCCAGGGTATTATACAGAAAGTGCGGATTGATCTGGTTCTGCAGTGCCAGATACTCTGCCTGCTTTTTTGACAGCGACAGCAGTTCTCCCCTGTCAAACCGCCGCATCAGCGCCTTCTCCGCACGTTCGATATCCCGGTCCGCCTGGATCCGGTAATCCTGTATCGTTTCGGTGTAATAGCCGTCGGCGTACAGCCGGTACATTCTGCGCATCTCAAGATACGGCTGTATGATCAGTCGCAGGAACAGATACAGCCCCACAACCAGCAGCGCGGCACTGCACGCAAACACCGCCCGCAGCGCAGTACTTTTTCCGGAGCAGAATCCAAGGACCGCTGTGAACGCGCCGTCGAGAAGCCACAGCAGGATAAACGCAACTTTAATACGTTCGGAAAGATAAATTTTATTTTTCATAGAGCATCCGTCCTTCAGGAATACAGCTTGCGGTACTGGTTCGGCTTCAGCCCGGTCTCGCGTGTAAAGGTCTTAGAAAAATATTTGTGGTCGCTGTAGCCCACTCTTTCACAGATTGCGGAAATGTTCAGGTTTGTATCCTTTAACATATCTTTAGCCGCCTCGATCCTCGTCTGCAGCAGGTATTCCGTGAACGTCATGCCCGTTTCTTTCTTAAACATCGTACTGAAGTACGTCGGATTAAACCCGGCAAGCTCGCTGATTGACTCAAGCGTGATCGGCATTCCGTAGTTTTCCCGGATATACTGTTTTGCAAACCGGACCGGTTTATTATCCTCCGTCCGCTTTTTCTGGAGCAGGCGTTCAAAGGAATCGCCCACCGTCGCCCTGGCATACGCGAAAATCTCGTCCGCGCTGCTCATATTATCGATCGTCCGGACGTAATCCTCCACAAATGTTTCCCCGATTTCCAGCGGGAACCGGTTCTGCCGCGCCGTAAAAATATAGATATGGACGATTTCTTTTGCCATCTGCAGGATATCATGGCCGCTGGCCGGGCACGCAGACAGCATCGTCTCCTTCAGCACATCGATGGCAGACAGGACGCCCGCTTCATCCAGATTCGTCAACGCGGTGCTGATATTCTGGTTGAATTTCAGAAATGCCTCACTGTCTGCAAACGATGCCCCCGAGACCGCCTCACACTCCAGCATGCGGTTCGTTCCCTTGACGAGACGCTCCTCGACGGCACGCACCGCCGCTTTCAAAGACCGGTGGATCCTGCGCATCTCCTGCTCGATGCTTCCCATTCCGATCGTGACGCGCAGCCGCTCGAAAATGTCGTTCTGCAGCAGCAGAAAATCAAGAATCTGTTTCATCACGCGGCGGATGGTCTTGCCGTCTTCTTCCCGGTAATTGAGTACGGCGTAGCAGGAATACCCTTCCAGGCAGATTTCTGAATCATAACAGTATTCCCGGATTCTGCTGTTGAAGGCTTCCAGCACCTTTTCCCTCAAAAATTCCTGATTCATCGGGATCTTCGCATCGACTCCGTCGATCTTGATCACCACGATCTGAAAACAGCCCGGAGCAAACTGATAATGGTAGCGCTCATTCACCAGCTCCATCGTCAGCTCCTGCGTATCGATCCGCTTTTGCAGCAGAATATCTGAAAAAAATCCGGCGCGCAGACGGTCAATGTCATTCTGCAGGGTGATACGGAACAATTCCTCCTGTGTCAATCGCTCGTTCCGCTCCATATACGCATCATGCATCCGTTTCAGTGTGCTGTTCAACTCAGCTTTTTTGATCGGCTTCAGAAGATAATCCTTCACCCCAAAGCGGATCGCCGTCTGCGCGTACTCGAAATGGCGGTATCCGCTGATAATAATGAATTCCACCTGCGGCAGCGCCTCCTTGGCCCGCCTGATCAGCTCCAGTCCGTCCAGGCCCGGCATCCGGATATCTGTAATGACAATATCCGGCTTGTGCCTGCAGATTGCCTCCAGCGCATCCGTCCCGCTGTGTACGACCGCCGCGATCTCCATGTCCATGCTCTCCCAATCTATCAGATGCGCGATCAGCTGGCAGATTTTCTCCTCATCATCTGCTATGATTACTTTCATTCCCATGAAAACCCCCGTAATCCGTTTTTCCGTAATTATCATGCCAATTCTACCATAAAACGATGTAAGGCGCAAATGGGTGCGAAAAAAGACCGCTGCACAATCCCCGTACAGCGGTCTTTCTAAAATCTCAGTTTTAATTCAAATTAAACCAGCTCAAGAACTACTTCCATTGCTGCATCGCCGCGGCGCTGACCGATCTTTACGATTCTTGTGTAACCACCGTTACGGTCTGCATACTTCGGAGCGATCTCGTCAAACAG
The DNA here is from genome assembly GCA_018711885.1 of Candidatus Choladousia intestinipullorum. Lineage (GTDB taxonomy): Bacteria > Bacillota > Clostridia > Lachnospirales > Lachnospiraceae > Choladousia > Choladousia intestinipullorum. The sequence goes on from DVHT01000200.1 coordinate 19,533, forward strand.
TTTCGCCACCAGGTCTACTTCCTTGGTGTTCTTTTTCCTACCTGCTGCTTCAGCCGGAACTTCTTTTACCGGATAGAGCACCTTCAGCATCTGACGGCGTGCGTGCAGTCTGCTCGGCTTATCCTTCTTTACTTCCTTCTGAACTTCGTCGTATACAGTAACTTTCTTGCCGTCTACTACTTCTTTGACTCTCTTTCCGTCCTTGTCCTTGCGGGCAACTTTTGCTGTAACGGTAACAGTCTCGTAGTTGTCTTTCTCTCTTACTGCCATTGCAATAAGACCTTCGGCAATTTTACGTACTTCTTTTGCCTTGGATTCTGTCGTAACGATCTTTCCTCTGTAGATCAGAGCCGTTACCTGGTTTCTGAGCAGAGCCTTTCTCTGGTCTGCGGTTCTGCTGAGTTTTCTATAACCTGCCATTTCTTATTTTCCTCCATTCCGGAACGTATGACCATGCTCTTCGGGCTTACTGGAAATACGCTTTCTAGTCCATCGTGTCTATCCTTTATTCATCGCTCGGATTCAGTGACAATCCAAGCTCTTTCAGCTTGCCGAGAACCTCTTCGAGAGATTTCCGTCCGAGATTGCGGACTTTCATCATGTCTTCAGAAGTTCTGTTGCAGAGCTCTTCTACCGTATTGATGCCGGCGCGTTTCAGACAGTTGAAGGAACGCACGGAAAGCTCCAGCTCATCGATGTTCATCTCGAGAACCTTCTCTTTTTCGTTATCTTCCTTCTCAATCATGACCTCGGCAGACTTCGCATTTTCAGAAAGGTCAATGAAAAGTCCCAGGTGCGCGCTCAATACTTTTGCTGCCAGACTGACAGCCTCATCCGGCTCCAGCGTCGCGTTTGTATATACATCCAGTGTCAGCTTATCATAATCCGTAATCTGTCCTACACGTGTATTCTCAACAGTGAGGTTCACGCGCTCAACAGGCGTGTAGATCGCATCCACTGCGATCACGCCGATCGGCATGTCTTCTGTCTTTCCTTTGTCTGCGCTGATGTAGCCGCGTCCCTTTGTGATCGTAAGCTCCATATAGAGCTTGCTGTCCGGACCGCCGTTCAGCGTCGCGATCACCTGATCCGGATTCATGATCTCGATATCCTGATCCACCTGAATATCTGCCGCTGTAACTACGCCTTCCCCTTCAAACTCAATATATGCGGTTTTGGCTTCGTTCGACTCGCTGGTATTTTTGATTGCCAGCGATTTGATATTCATGATGATCTCTGTAACGTCCTCTTTT
>DVHT01000201.1 GCA_018711885.1 Candidatus Choladousia intestinipullorum
GTCATGGCTAAATGTGCTATTTGTGATAAAGCTGTTCATTTCGGAAATAATGTGAGTCATTCTCATAGAAGAAGCAACAAAATCTGGAAAGCCAATATCAAACATGTGAAAGTTAAAGTTAACGGTGCGGCTAAGAAAATGTATGTTTGTACTTCTTGCCTTCGTTCCGGAAAAGTTGAGAGAGCTTAATCTTTGTTAAACAATACAGGCAGGTTATCTTTTCGATGACCTGCCTTTTTTCTGTCCTGACTCAGTCTCAGTACAGCTCCTCAGCATAAAAACAGATTATAACCCAGCAGCAGGAAAAAAAGTATCAGCAATATGCTTATCAGGATACTTTCGATAAACAGTTCCACTACCATTCCAACGGCCACCCAGAATAATGTATAACCTATCAGCCTCCGCATCGGCAGATACCTTGATTCCTTTTCTTATATCATATGCAGGCAGACGCGTTTTAGAATCACCGGGCCGCGCTAAAATGAGCGTTCCTCGGACGCTGCGCTGTGGATTGCCTCATCCACCTCCGGGCTGTTCCCATTCTGGCTGTTTCCGGAATTTCCCGTACCTTTCCCGGATGTAAACTTATTGACAAAGTCCGGAACCATATCCAGGATTTTCGTCATGCTGTCCTGATTTTTCACATTGACAAGCTTTGTCGTCCCATTCTGGATCACGAGTACGGCGCTCGGAGATATTTTTCCGCCCATACCGCCTCCTCCGCTGTTCTTTTTATCTTCTGATTTTGCGGAAGCGCCCACTCCGAAGCTCACATCGACGAGCGGAAGGATGATCGTATCGCCCACTGTGATCGCATCGCCTACTACCGTCTTTGTCGAAATAAAATTCTCCATTCCTCTAAACAGAGAACCTACCGTATTTTCAAAATTTTCAGCCATGTCAATCTCCTTTCTTACTGCCTGAACTGTATTTTTTATTTATTTCCTGTTTCTGATCCGGCGTACCAGCCTGCAAAGCTTCTTATTCCGGAACGCGCGAAATCCTGCCGCGATAAAATGACACGCTCTGATGTGTCCGGAGCATATGATCTCCGTCTCAAACGCAGTCTGATGAAAATCAGGTCTTACCTCAAACCGGTCGGCCCTCGCCGGCAGCAGCAGATAGACCAGGCCGGTAAGCTGTCCCGTCACAGCAGGGTCTTCACAGCCGAAATACAGATAGCCCCTGATCCGGCGCGGCCCGATATGACGCAAAAGCTCTTTCAGATAGCCAAATACCGTATAGACGCACTCTCTGATCTCGTATTCATCCAGAAAAGAAAGAAACTGTTCAAAGCGGTCAGACACTGCCCGTATCCGGTCTCCTGCCGCACAGATATCTTCCGGTATCCGCAGGAGCCTTCTCCAGATTGCTTTCAGCTTCCGGATGATCTGCTTTATTTTATCACAAAGACGCCCTAAAAGAAATCTTATTTTTCTTTTTTCTGTCCGTTCCGGCGGTGTATCTGGAGAATCCTTTCTCTCTTTTTCCGCTGTTTTTTCTGGTTCTTTTCCCTCTTCTGTTGCTTTTGTTTCTTCCTTTTCTCCTGTTTCTTCAGGTTCCCTTCTTTCCGGTTCCTCTGCGGTTTCCACCGGTTCCGTGAAGGTCCCGGTTATGTCCCCGGCAGCAAAATTCTCTGCGGCCGTTTTCTCTTTCCTCTCAGAAAAGGACTGCTTTTCTTTCTTTTCTTGCTTTTCTTTCTTTTCTTTTTTCTCTTTCCTGCCAAACGGCAGCCGGATTCCGCATATCTTTACCGAAAACGCTGCTTCTTTGCTGATCCCGAAAAAGACATGGACACTGACCAGATGCAAAAGCCAGCTGAAGCCGGCTTCTATCTCCGCCCGTTCTTCCTGCTTCACTGCCTTCACCCGGTATCTCACCGGAACAAAGACGGCACTAAGCAATAGGAGGATTAAAATCAGCAGAAGAATCCCAACAATAATACCGACTGCTTTTAGTATACCCAAAATGATATGTAGCATATTCCACTTTGCTAACCTCTCTGTAAGATAAATCGACGGTTTCAATCAGTCCGGCCGTCAAACTGCGGTTCAAAAAAAGCCCTGATTTCTGCGTTTCCCGTCTGTTCATACACATCCTGCGTGATCCGGCACACAAGCTGCGCCGCTTCTCTCCAGCCGCATGCCAGACCGATCACCTTTTGATGTGTTCTGTCTTTGCACCAGTGTTTCAGATTCCATACCGCAATGATCTCAAGCTGATTTTTCCGGCCTTCCGAAAGCATCACAAGATACGTGTTAACAGGAGTTTTCCCTGATTCTATCTTTTGAATCAGATCTTCTTTTTTCTTTTTTACAGTCTCGCCGACATACAGTCTGGGATACCAGTACATGTTCCGTCCTCCCGTTTTCAATATTGCAGGATCTCTGCTCCTGCCTCCTGCCAGGCCAGGCAGCAGGAAATGATTGAAATGCCGACATTCCGCGGCCGCGGAATCCCGGCATTAAGTGGATTAAAAGTATTTTCTGTTTCCCCAAAGATTGTTCTTTTTCAAATTCAAATACTCATTATACGCTTTTTCAAGGATCATCTTCTCATTCGTAAATTTCAAGAGATGATACGCTTCATGGTATTTGTAGTATCCTGAGTCAATAAAATACTCCTCTCGCTGTGGTTTGCTGTAATAGCTGTCCGCCATCATCAGATACCAGTGTACATCCTTTGCGACCGTATCTTCCGGAACATTAAATGTATACTGGCTTTTCCCGATATATTTGATGATTGAGGCACGGACTCCTGTCTCTTCAAAAACTTCCCTCGCAGCAGTCTCCTTAAACTCCTCGCCTTCTTCTACCGTCCCTTTCGGCAGAACCCAGCCTTCATACTTGTTCTTATAACTCTTATAGAGTACAAGTATTTTCCCCCTGAATATTACCACACCGCCACAGCTTGTTGCTTCGATCATTGCAATCCCTCCTGTCTGCGTGTGTCAAACTGACTGCATTCAGTATAACTCTTTTTTGCACTTCGCGCAACCTCAATAACCGTAAATGCTGTAGTACGCCTGAAAAACCTGTGCAGCGATCGGCACGGCCGTCTCGCTTCCCGTCCCTCCGTCCTCAGCGATTACCGTAACTACGAGGTCCGGGTTTTCCACATTTGAAAAGCCGGTAAACCAGGAATGCGTCCCTTCATATCCGTTCGAAACGTATTCCGCCGAGCCGGTCTTTCCGGCTGCCGTAAAGTCATACCAGCCAAGCGCCGTCGCTGTTCCGCTTGCTACCGTCTCCTGCATATATTCCGTCAGAAGCGCAGCCTCTTCCGTCGTCATCAGCCGTTTGTATCTGGAAGGATTCGTCCGGGAAACCGTATCACCGTCATACGTCTCGATCCGGTCCACATAGTACGGGCGCATCATGATCCCCCCATTTGCGACGGTGGAAGTAATAAGCGCCATGTGAAGCGGCGTCATCAGCGTATCTCCCTGGCCGATCGACGTCGTCATAACTTCTCCGTAAGAGGAATCGCCGTCCAGCACAAACTGCGAAGTACTGTGCTGCATATCCGTCGGCAATGATTTATTAAACAGGAACTCCTCACAGAGTGAATGGAATTCATCATTATCAAGTCCCAGACCGATCTCGGCAAACGCTGTATTGCAGGAATGCGCCAGCGCGCCCTTTAAGTCCTCTTGTCCGTGCGCAGCATTATTGTAGCAGTGGATCGTAACATCTTCTACCGTAAGCTCTGACGTACAGTCAAACTGGAAGTCGCGGAATTCGGAGGGCTCCTGTCTCATATAAGCGAGCGTCGTCAGTATCTTAAAAGTCGAACCAGGCGGATAAAGCCCCTGTGTCGCTCTGTTCAGGAGAACACTGCTTGAACTGTCTGTGATCAGGCTTTCCCACATCGATTCTATTTCATTCGGGTCATAATCCGGCTTTGATACCATGGCAAGTATTTTTCCGGTGTCCGGTTCCATCGCGACCACAGCCCCGTTGTAAGAGCCGAGCGCATCATAAGCAGCCTGCTGAAGCGCGGCATTCAGCGTAACGACAACAGAATCCCCTCTTGTCTTTTCGCTGTCAGACTCGTCGCGGATCTGTGTCAGGACAGAAGCGTGGGAAGAAAGAAGGTCCCTGTTGGAGCTCGCCTCCAGCCCCGCTTTTCCATTCGAGGCGTATCCGATCACATGCGAAAATACATTGGCATACGGGTATTCTCTGATCTCCTCGCCGCTGTCTGTCACCGTCGTCTGCGCCAGGACCTGTCCGTCGGAAGAAAGGATCGATCCCCGGATATATTTATCCATGTTCGCATCCTGCTTTGTATTGTACGCATTTGAATTCAGGTCATCCGCCTGCCAGATATTGATATACATCAGATACCCGATCATCAGCAGAAACAGAAACACAAATACGTAGGTGACGATTCCAAGTTCCGTATTTCTTCCTTTTCCGGTCACCGGCTCCGGTTCCTGCTCAAAATAAACCTCCTTCACTTTCACCGGTATCTTGTCACCAGTACGGATCTTCTTCGTCCCTGCGGTACGCTTCGTACTCTTCTTCGCTGTCTTCTTTGTAGTAGTCGTATTTCGTTCCGTCATATCCGCTGTAACCTCCATACTCCGTTCCCGCATAACCATCCTGCTCATTAAACGGTTCCTGTCCATAGCCTGCATCCATGTACGGATCTTCCCCGTAGCCATCCTCTGTGTATGGACCTGGCCCGTAGTCATCCTGCCCATAAGCGTCCCGTCCGTAGCCATCATTTCCGTACGGATCCTGTCCGTAGTCTCCCGGACCGTAACCTTCCGGTCCATAACCGTTTTCCGGATACGCTCCCTGGCCGTAACCTTCCGGTCCATATGGCTCCTGCTCATAACCGGACGGCATATTCTTTTCCGCATTCTTGATTTCTTCGTCCCGCTGCAGCATATAAAGCCCCTGCACGATCGCAAACATGATCTGCGTACTCATCATCGAACTTCCGCCGTAACTTACGAGCGGAAGCGTCACGCCCGTCATGGGGATCAGTTTGATCCCCCCGCCGACCGTCAAAAATACCTGTACGGCATACGTCGTTCCGAGTCCTACCGCCACCAGACGGTAAAATCGATTCGTAAGCTGCATAGAAATATTGATGAACATGATGAAGCAGCTCATACATACCAGCAAAAGACAGATACCAAAAATACTCCCCAGTTCTTCAGCAATAGCCGAAAACATAAAATCCTGCTCTGCAAACGGGATTGCTTCCGGCGATCCCTGGCAAAGGCCTGTGCCGAACCAGCTTCCGGCGCTTATCGCGAACAGAGACTGACAGATCTGGTATCCGCCCCCCTGGTAATCCCGGAACGGATCCTGCCATGCCTGTACACGCACTCGGATATGAGAAAACATAAAATAGGCGCCGACAGCCGCCGCCGAACCGGCAAGCAGCCCGGCAAGCGTGTAGAATGGATTTCGCGTCGATATAAAGATCATCACGAGATAAGTAATAAAGAAAATGAGCGCGCTTCCAAGATCTCTTGACACAACCAGGATCAGCACATGAAGGGCCGCCAGTCCCGTCGCAATCGCGAGCCTGCGCAGATCCCTTGCATGCGACAGAAGGCCGGCGATCGCAAAGACGTAAATAATTTTTACAAATTCAGACGGCTGAATGGAAAACGCTCCGAAATTGAAAGACAGCTTCGCACCGTAGGTAGAAGTCGCCGCTATCGCAACGAGTGCCAGAAGACCGACGCCAACCAGTGCGTACAGCCAGTACATTTTCGTGATAACCCGCAGTTTCCGGATGATCACCGGTACAAACAGCGCCACCACGGATGCAAGCACCGTAATCTTGAACTGCTTGATACTCTGTTCATAGGAAAGGCGTGTGAGCATGATAAATCCGATGCTGATCAGCATGCACATATTATTGATCAGAAGCCTGGATGCCCGGCGGTATATATTGCCGAAAAGCACGAGCACTGCAGCCAGATAAATAACCTGAGCCCCGTAAAACAGCAGGATCGTCGTCTCGGACATCTCCAGGTATAAAACCATGAATGCGACGAAATGCATGAAAAACATCAGCATATTCTGGCGCAGAAACAGATACTGACGCGCCTCTTCGTCTTTTTTTCCGAAGACGGTAAAGCACTGCAGTGTATATAATGCCATCAAAATAATAATGAGATATTTCGAAATCTGTATAACCAAGTTGACCATGTACTACTCTACTCCCCTTCTGAAGTGGCCTCTCGTTCCGTCAAGCTCTGTCTGTTCCGTATCTGCCCCGGAAAAGAGAAGTCCTTCGTACCGCTTAAGAATCCGGGCAGTCTCCCGTCCTGATTCTATTGTAAATGACATCCGGAGATACTCCGGTGAGAGCTGCAGGATCTCCTTTTTGCAGCCGCAAAGCTTCAGCGGCACGGAATTGTAAATGGTGTTGCAGCAGACATTGCAGCGGTTCAGCACCGGGAATTCTGCCTTCTTCCGGTCGCGCAGGTACAGGATGCACGGCGTTTTTCTGCAGCCTTTTGTGTTTTTGACCAGACACTGTGCAGACTGCATCAGCACCTGGTATCCATATACAGAAAGCTCCGTTCCACGGCAATCGAGCTGTCCCAGCTCACGGTAATTCAGCTCTTCCGGCAGCGTCAGCCGGTCTGCTCCCAGTGACCTCAGAAAATGCTGGGCCCGGCGGTTATATGCATACAGGCTGCTGTCCGCCGCCAGTTCTGCATGAAAATCGTACTTCCGGATCAACTTCCGGAAAAAGGCCATCTGGTCCAGCGTATGCAGAAGAAAACCATCCATCTCTTTTAACAGGGACACCACCGCCGCATCGGAAAGGAGTTCTTTATCCCGTCCGCGGAAAACAGGCGGACAGCTTAAAAATCTCCGGATCCCGTACTGCTTCATCTTCTGAAGATACGCACGCATCTGTGAATGCGCCGCCTCCGGCTCACCTGCATTTCCGAGCAAAATGGAATCGAGATATACCGTATCCGTCAGCGACGCCGCTGTCTCAAACACTGCGTCAAGCTGTTCCCATGAGGAGACCAGAACACTCAGCCGGTACGGCTGTCTGGAAGAATTGACGTCTGCGCTGCATCCAGTCTCGGTATCCGCTCTGCCTCTTTTTTGAAGCGGTACAGCAATCCTTCCTTTGCCCGCCTGTTTCAGGATCTCCTCCGTAAGAGCCTCCAGTCCCCTTCTGCGCAGTTCATTCAATGCTTTGACCGGAATAAACAGCCCCTGATCCAGCCGGATGGAAAGTTCTTCGAATTCAAACGGAGTGCCTCCTGTTTTCTGCATCTGCCTGCGCACCGCTTCTTCTGATGCAGGAGCTGCTTTCGCAGGCTCAGCCAGATCACTCGACACTGACACCGACACATCACGCCAGCTTACCTTCAGTATAGCAGGTGAATCGGAAAAAATCTTTAAGTCACCCTTAATTTTTTCTCTGGTATTTTCTGTAACATAGCATGTCCGCAGCTCTTCCAGGAGTTTTTCGCTTTTGGTGCGAAAGAGCACAGAGCCTGCAGCAAGCTTCGTTTTTCCCTGACGAACAGAAAAAGCACTGCCTTCCTTTACATCTTCTGTCAGAACGGTCTCGTCTCCCGAAGAGAACTCCAGAATGTCCCGCTTATAAAGAGGTTCCGCCGCGACAGCGCTGGCTTTTCCGGCTTTTACGCTCCTTATCACAGCCGCTTTCGTGCCGAGATGATTCGGCCGTTCCATCGCCATCATATGTTTTCCGTTCGCGCTTTTGTAATAACCGTCCGAAAAACCGCCCCTGTTATACAAGTCCAGCAAAATCCTGCGGTCCCGTTCCTCTACGTGATACGCCGTCCGTCCATCCCTGCAGTACCGGTCAATATAGTTTCGGTAAATACTCACAACACCGGCCGTATATTCCGGGCGTTTCATCCTTCCTTCTATCTTAAAAGAAGAAATCCCCGCATCGATCAGATCCGGGAGCAGATCGAGCGTACACATATCTTTCATACTGAGGACATACGGCCTCCTTTTCTTTTCACCGTTTCTCCTGTCTGCTCCGGCTCTCTTTTGCTCTTCTACTGTATACGGGAGCCTGCACGGCTGGGCACACCGCCCTCTGTTTCCGCTCCGGCCCCCCAGCAGGCTGCTGAACAGACACTGCCCGGAATAGCAGTAGCACATGGCACCATGGACAAACGTTTCCACCTCGATCCCCGTCTTCTCGATGATAGTACGGATCTCCCCAAGCGAAAGCTCTCTTGCCGGAACGACTCTCGTAACACCGTAATCCATAAGAAGTTCCGCCGCTTCCGCAGATGTGACCGTCATCTGTGTGCTGCTGTGCAGTTCAAGCCCTGGAAAATACTGCCGGATCAGCTCCATCACGCCAAAATCCTGAACGATCACTCCATCCAGTCCGTTTTCATAGTAAGGAGCCAGATAAGAATGCAGCATTTCTTCCAGCTCTTTTTCCTTTAACAGCGTGTTTACTGTCATATAAATTTTTCGCCCGTGCAGATGACAGTAATCAATTCCCAGATTCAGATGGGTTTCATCCGGATTGTCCGCATATGCTCTGGCCCCGAAGCGGGAACCGCCGATATATACTGCGTCCGCCCCGGCGTTTACGGCTGCCTGCAGGCTTTCATAAGAACCTGCCGGTGCAAGCAATTCAATCATAGCTCCTCCTTTCTCCGGACGTATCATCCCATGAGCAGACGTATGCTCCGCACACCCGGTATTTTTGTTTTCAGCAGCGAATCTATCCCGCAACAGAAAAACGCCAGCATACAAGGGCAATCTGTCCATTGTGCACTGACGCCTCACGCAGCCCGGCAGGTATCTGTCTTACCTGTTCCGCACCGCATCCTATTCTCTCTAACGTTTATTCTGATTTTTCAGCTGAGCTTCCAGCTGAATGTTCTCTTTCTGGAGCTGCACATTCTTCTCTTCCAGTGTACGGACATCCTTTTCTGCATTTTCCAATTTAATCTGTGCAGTGATCAGTTCATGCTTAAAATCATACAATTCTTTGTCTCTGGCAGTCAGCTCCTGCTCCAGCTCTTCAATCTTTTTTTTCATCTTAAAATAATCGTCAGCTGTATTCAGGTTGAGCATAATCCCCCGCATTTCAGGAGACAGTCTCGAATAGCCTTCCACATTTTTGAATTCGGAGATCTTTCCATTCAGATAAGCCGCAACCCGCTGAAGGTACTCTTCACTCTCATAGCCGCTCAGCGTATAAATCTTACCTGCGATTATCACTTGTGTTTTATTCTTGGACGACATGACTGCCCTACCTTTCACAAAAGTATTTATGATATGATTATAATCTAAAATCTGAGAATTACAACACCTTATTTTGTTCTGCCCAGATGTTCATACGCAAAATCTGTGACAACGCGGCCTTTCGGAGTGCGGTTTAAGAATCCGTTCTTGATCAGATACGGTTCATAGACATCTTCTATTGTACCGGAATCCTCACCGATAGCGGCTGCAAGTGTATCAAGGCCGACCGGGCCTCCGCCGAATTTATCCATCATAAGCTCCAGGATTTCCCGGTCAATCCGGTCAAGTCCATAGCGGTCCACCTCAAGCAGGTCCAGCGCTTCGGATGCGATCTCAGCCGAAATCCTGCCGTCATAGCGTACCTGTGCGTAATCCCTGACACGCTTCAGCATTCTGTTTGCCAGACGCGGCGTCCCGCGGGAGCGTCTTGCGATCTCCAGCGCCCCGCGGCTGTCGATCCTTACTCCGAGCATATCTGCAGAACGCAGGATGATCGTCTGGAGTTCTTTTTCCGAATAATATTCCAGATGATTGACGACTCCGAACCGGTCACGCAGCGGAGCAGAGAGCATGCCCGCCCTCGTTGTGGCGCCGATCAGCGTAAACTTCGGCAGATCAAGGCGGATGGAGCGCGCCGCGGCTCCTTTCCCGATCATAATATCGATCGCAAAATCCTCCATCGCCGGATAAAGCACTTCTTCCACCTGCCGGTTCAGACGGTGGATCTCATCAATAAACAGCACATCTCCTTCCTGGAGATTATTCAGGATCGCCGCCATCTCTCCCGGCTTTTCGATCGCCGGCCCCGATGTGATCTTGATATTTACATCCATTTCATTAGCCACAATGCAGGCAAGCGTCGTCTTCCCGAGTCCCGGAGGTCCGTAAAACAGCACGTGATCCAGAGAGTCCTTTCTCTGTCTGGCCGCTTCAATAAAGATATTTAATGTACTTTTCACTTTTTCCTGACCGATGTATTCACTCAGCAGCTTCGGCCGGAGTCCCGGTTCCAGCCGGATATCCTCTTCCATCGTATCCGTCGTAATAATCCTCTTTGCCATACTGTATTACCCTCACAAAACAGACATCTGTCTAAGCGCCAGTTTCAAGATTTCCTCCGTATCCATGTCATCGGAAGCGCCTGATTTCCGGACGGCCTTCAGCGCGTCAGATGCAGAATAGCCAAGCGCCGTAAGCGCCTGGACTGCCTCTGATTTAGAATCCGTCATGCCTGATTTCTGTGCGGCGTCCGCCGTATTTGCCAGCTTCTTTTCAAACGCGTCTTCAAGACTTACTTTATCTTTCAGTTCCAGAATCAGCTTCTGTGCGGTCTTGGCGCCCACTCCAGGCGCTTTCGCGATTGACTTTGCATCATCTGAGAGTACGGCGAAGCGCACCTCATCCGCTGTCATCGCCGCCAAAATTCCAAGCGCAGCCTTCGGTCCGATGCCATTTACGCCGAGAAGCAGCCTGTACATCTCCAGATCATCCTCAGACAGAAAACCGTACAGCTGCATCGCGTCTTCTTTTACATTCAGATACGTATAAACCATGACCTCTTCTCCCCGTCCTGGCATCGCTGCAGCTTCGCGGGAGGAAATAAAAATCTGATATCCGATATGATTCACGTCCAGGACAAGGACTGTTTCCGTCACCTTTACGACTGTCCCCTTCAAATATGCAATCACCTGTACTACTCCTTTACGTCATTATCTTATGCATTTTAGCATAAAAAAAGGATAAAATCAATCATACGTTCGATTTTACCCTTTTCTCGGTTTGTTATGTTAATAAGTCCAGTTCTTGAAGAAAACGTGGTCTCCGATCTTTTTTGTCTTGGAAGACAAGCCCAGCCGCTGATATGCCGGCTTCGTCATAAAAAACAGATATGGGAAAGCGACCGTCTTCTTCCCGGTGTCCAGATAAAGCGTCTGTCCCGATGTGTAATTTGCGTACATGGACAGTACTTCGGCTGCCGCCCTTCTGCAGGATTCCGTCACGATCAGCGGATTTGTCAGAGCCCTGTGGAGGCTGCCGTCACGCGCCGGTGCAAACTGTGTCTTTTGATAGACTACTTCTTTTATCGTGGACGGGAACAGCGGACTGTATACACGGTTCATGATGACCATGCCGACTGCTACCTGACCTGCATATGCCTGGTTTCCCGCCTCACAGTAGATGATCGAAGAAAGCAGCGTCTGGTCATCGACCACCGGATCCGTATAATATGTACTCTCTACATTTGTTTTCGGCGTTTCGACTTTCTCAGAGTCATTTCCGCCGTCTGTATCCGTCCTTACTTTGTTTGTACGGACGCCTTTTTTATTGACGTAATATTTTCCAACCCATTTGCTGGTAGCCATTACGCCGTTCTTACCGTAATAGTAGTATTTATTTCCGGTCTTGATCCATTTCTTTACCTGCATCTGCCCTTTGAGCAGTCCGAAGAAATAAGTCTTGCCGTCTATCACGGTCTTTCCGCGAAGCTGAACACCCTGCTCGTCAAATCCGTAATAGTAATCACCAATCTTATACTTTCCGTCGGTCAGAAGAGCTCCGTCCGGCCCGGCAAAGTACATCTTTCCGTTCAGCTTGAACCATGTTGATTTCAATACTTTACCGTTTTTCCGGAAGTAATACCGCTTTCCGCCCTTCTTCAGCCAGCCGGTCTGGCGGATTCCTTTTGCGTTCACGTAGTAATCGCCGATCCACCGTTTTTTCTGGAGCACTCCGTCCTGATAATACGAATAAGTACCGTTCGAATTCCTTC
>DVHT01000028.1 GCA_018711885.1 Candidatus Choladousia intestinipullorum
CCTCTCTCATTAGGTTCTGATAATCCAAACTTTGCCACTATGTTATTCTTGAATTCTCCATAATTAATAATTTTCGCAAAAATATCATCATCTTTCCCTGTCTCACTTAAATACTTATAAAATTTTTTTAAAGATTCTAAATGAGATTCCATTGTTGCTCTTGTATTGATTTCTCCTTTGTCATGATAATAGCCAATACACGCCTCTACTGTATGCTCATTTATCCTTTTAGGTGAATTTACCAGATTAACTTCCGGGCGGCTCAGATACTCAATAAACTTATTAATATGATTCCGATAAGCATGACTACTCTCAATTATATTGCTGCGCTCCTGATAAAATTGATCTCGGTACTGAACCATTACGTTGTACATCATTTTCTTCCTCCGTTTGCAATGAATTTCTGATTTCATCTTACTATTGGCTTTTTACGATGTCAATAAATGCAGCAAAAACATAAAATCCTTACGCTTTCCCCTTTCGATCCATCACTTTACAGAATATCACCGCCGCCCCGGTGCTCACCGCTGTCGCCAGGATTCCCGGCACTACTACTGCCATCGGATCCACACTTCCATACTGGGTCCGGTAGGCGATGAGATTGACCGGTATCAGCTGCAGGGATGAAATGTTGAGGATCAGGAATGTGCACATTTCATTGCTTGCGATTCCTTTTTTGCGCACCGGCCCGGGTGCACGGCCTGCCCGTCTGTCCTCCTCCAGGTCCTCAAGCGCTTCCATTGCCTTCAGTCCGGCCGGAGTCGCGGCCCAACCAAGTCCAAGAACATTTGCGACACAGTTCAAGGTGATGTGTTCTCCTGCCGGATGGCCGGCCGGAATCCCCGGAAACAGAAACCGGATCAGCGGCTGTATCTTTTTTGAGACAGCCTGGATCAGCCCGGCGTCCTTTGCAATCTCCATCAGCCCCATCCAAAGTCCCATAACGCCCAGCATCGTAATGCAGAGCGTCACCGCTTCCTTTGCCGAAGACAGCACTGCCTCAGAGACAGGCGTCACATTCCCAGTCAGCGTTCCCCATACTACTCCGAGCAGGATCATGATTCCCCAAATATAATTCATAACTGCTCCTGTTGCTTTATTTTATCTCTATTTTATTCCTCCGCCCCTCCGTTTCATACCCCGGGCAGCCATTTCTGTGCACACGGGCAAGCAGTCTTTGCGGTTTTCTGCGCGGGCACTTGATTTCTATTTTTCCGCATTTTATAATAGCATCACATGAACCATACTTACTTCAGACCATACGGACCGGCTGCATGTCAACAGAAAAAGGAGAACACTGCGATGTCGATAGAAGATTACAGGAAAGCCTGCAGAGCGGGCAAAAGAGATTATCAGCTCCGGCTTCTTCGCGGAGAAAGGCCGACGCTTCCGGTACTTGACAACATTCTCCCGCCGAACGGGGAACTGTCTATGGTTCCGCTCGGTCTTGTACAGATTCCCATCGATCAGATCGCTGGAACAAGATACGAGGGAAGAAGCAATTCTTTCTCCGGCAACTTTATGCCGATATTAGATGAAAATACCGAATTTGCCCGGAAATGGGCGAATTTGAGCACTGCGCATACGGAAGAAGGGATCCGCGAACCGATCAAAGCGTACGAGTATATGAACCAGTTTTACGTAGAAGAGGGCAATAAACGGGTCAGCGTCATGAAATACTTTCAGGCAATCTCTATCCCGGGGACTGTCATCCGTATCCTTCCCAAGCGCACGGAAGAAAAAGAAAATAAAATTTACTATGAGTTTGTGGATTTTTACCGGCTTTCGAAGATTAATTACATCAATTTTTCCAGAGAAGGAAGCTTTGCAAAACTTCAGGCAGCAGTCGGGAAACAAGCCGATGAGACGTGGAACGACGATGAGCGGATCGACTTCAGCTCCATTTATTCCCGTTTTACAGCCGCCTTTGAGTCAAACGGCGGCAAAAAACTTCGGATCACGACCGGGGACGCCTTTCTTGCTTTTCTTTCGCTGTACGGCTACCGCGACTTAAAGCTGAAAACTGCTACAGAGGTCAGAGAACTCGTCGTCAAGAGCTGGGAAGAATTCAAACTTCTGGAAAATGAAAACGAAGTGGATCTCAAACTGAATCCCCCTTCAGAGAAAAAACCTCTGCTGAACCTTCGTTTTTCATCCGCCCCGTCCAGATTAAAGATTGCCTTTATTTACAATAAGACTGCCTCCTCATCCGCTTGGACGTATTCACATGAGCTGGGACGGATGCATCTGGATCAGGCTTTCTCCGACGAAGTAACGACTGTCTGCTACGACAATATTTCTAAAGACCGGATCGACGGCTGTCTGGAACAGGCCATCGCAGAAGGCTGCAACCTGATCTTCACGACTACGCCGGTCTTTGCTTCCGCCAGCGTAAAGGCAGCGATCGCGCACCCGAATGTGCGCATCCTGAACTGCTCGCTGAATACGTCTCACCGCTATATCCGCACGTATTATGCGAGAATGCACGAAGCCAAATTCCTGATGGGCGCCATCGCCGGGGCAATGGCAGAGAACGACCGTGTAATGTATCTGGAAGACTATCCGCTCTACGGGAGCATCGCAAATATCAATGCATTTGCACTCGGCGCCAAGATGGTCAACCCGAGGACGCAGGTATTTCTGGAATGGTCTTCCCGGAAAGACATTGATATCTCCGGAGATATCCGGCTCGTAAAACCGTCGTGCATTTCGGCCAAAGACATGATGATACCGGAAGAAGAATCGCGCCATTTTGGCCTGTATCATGTCTCCGACGGACACACACGCAGTCTGGCGATGCCGCTGTGCCACTGGGGAAATTTTTATGAGAGGCTGATCCGTACGATCATGAGCGGGAACTGGAAGCAGGATGACCAGTCAGGGAAAGCGATCAATTACTGGTGGGGGATCTCCGCAGGCGTCGTAGATGTGATCTGTTCCCAGAATCTCCCAGCCGGGACGAAGCGCCTCATCGAGCTGCTGAAACACGCAATCAGCTCCGGCTCCTTCCATCCGTTTTCCGGAGTCCTTTATTCCCAGACCGGAATTGTAAAAGGCGATCCGGAGCACACTTTCACTCCGGAAGAGATTATGAAAATGGATTGGCTGGCAGAAAATGTGATCGGCTCGATCCCGAGCCCGGAGCAGCTGAAAGAACAGGCAAAAGCAGTCGTCTCCCAGCAAGGGCTTGAGACTGCAAAGGCGTAAAAATGAAAGCAACCCAAAAGAGGATTTAAAAAGAAGACTTATACACAGAGGAGAAGCTACCATATGCGCATCATGGCAATAGCAGACGAAGAATCGAAATATCTGTGGGATTATTTTGACAGGAGCAAGGTGGAAGGAGTCGATCTGATCATCTCCTGCGGAGACCTCCATCCGCACTACCTTTCCTTTTTGACTACCTTTTCTTCTGCGCCGGTCCTGTATGTACACGGAAATCATGACGAAAAGTATGAACAGGTTCCTCCCGAAGGATGCATCTGCATCGACGACAAAATCTACGTCCATGAGGGCATCCGGATCCTCGGGCTCGGCGGTTCCATGCGCTACCGACCCGGAAATTATCAGTACACAGAACGGGAAATGCACCGGCGTGTCTCAAAGCTGTGGTTTCAGCTTCTGAAACACCACGGATTCGATATTCTGGTGACACACGCCCCGGCCTACCAGTTAAATGACGGCCGGGATCTTCCGCATCAAGGATTCCGCGAGTTTAACCGTCTCATGGAAAAATACCGTCCAAAGTATTTTCTGCACGGTCACGTACACATGTCGTACGGAACCGTGCACAAACGCTACGACAAGTATCTCGACACCCACGTCATCAATGCGTATGAACGGTTCGTCTTTGATTATGAAGCAAAACTTCCGAGTTCACTGAAGTACGGGATTCCTCCCGATCCGCAATAGCGGTGCTTCAGGACCGCTCACTTTTCGGCAGAGTCCCGGCAGCCTCTGCCGATTTTTTTTGAGATCAGATAGCGCGGTCGTCCTTTGACCTCTTCGTATATTTTTGCAATATAATATCCGATGATCCCGAGACTGATCATGATCACGCTGCCGATGATCAGGATCAAAAGGATCACGGTCGTAAATCCCGCGATCGCATGCCCGCTGAAATACCGTATCAGCGTCTGGATCCCGAGCACGACTGCGAGCAGAAAGACCAGCATCCCGGCCACTGTAACGAACTGCATCGGAACGGTGGAAAAAGAAACAATATTTTTCACTGCGTACTGGACCAGCGACCAGGTCGACCATTTTGACTCCCCTTCTGTGCGCTCCTGTACGTCAAATTCCACCGACGCAGTGCGGAATCCGATCCAGGAAGACAGAGCCCGGAAAAAGGTGTTCCGTTCCGGAAGCGCCAGCAGCGCATCGACCGCACGCCTGTCCAGGAGCTTGAAATCAGAAGCCCGTGACATATCGATTTTTACGGCCTTTGATATGATCTTATAAAACAGCCCCGCACTGGCGCGGTGCATCACGCTTTCCTTTCCCCGCGTGCGCTTGACGCCTTCGATCACTTCGTATCCCTGCTCCCAAAGCCGGTACATTTTCACGAGCGTCTCAGGCGGATGCTGCAGGTCACAGTCCATCACGGCGCAGCAGTCTCCGCAGGCCGCGGCAAGCCCCGCGAGCATCGCAGATTCCTTGCCGAAATTCCGCGAAAAGTTTACTCCTGTTACGCTGGGGTTCGATGCAGCGGCATGTTCGATCTCCGCCCATGTCCCGTCTTTTGATCCGTCATTTACAAAAACGATCTCATGATCGATGCCTTCGTCTGTCAGTATCTGTTCAATCGTCCCGGCTGCTTTTGCTATCATTTTCTCTTCGTTGTATGCCGGTAAAATTACTGAGAGCATGTCTTTCCTTCTTTCCAGTCTGGTCTGTTTACTTCAGAGAATAATTGGAATATTCTCCAAGATCCATCAGTACGATGCTGTGACTCGTCCGCCGCTGGCTGACAGGGATCATCTGCATATAATCTCCGTACAGATACGTCAGGTACTTGTCGTACTCCTTCGGCACAGGGAACTGATACCCCTCGAAGTCCACGTATACAGCTTCATCGAGCCATTCGGCCGGGAAAGGTCCGCGTTTTAAATTGCGTCCCATGCCGTCGTACAGATACCCCGTCTTCCGGTTTTTAAAGAATTCCAGCGAGCGGTTCTGTGCCCAGAGCGCAAGCCGCATCGGGATCAGATATTTCACCCGGTCCACGATCTTGCAGATGATCGGATGGGCGCCGCCGCCTTTAATATCCGTGTCTCCCCACTTGTTAAAAACGATGGAGCGCGTCAGCATCGTCGCCATCAGGTGAAGCTTCTGCGACCATTTGTGCGCTCCCGTCCGGTCATGTGAGAGGACATCAAAGAAAATACCGTTATGCATGTTCATAAAATGCCCGGTAAACTCCGTCGCAAACATCGTATTATTGATGCGCAGCTTTGTAAACGGATTGTAATTTCCCTTCTCCGTCTGCGGAAGCTGCACAAAAATGTTGTCCGGCAGCTCCTGCTGCACGACTTTTAAAAACTTTTCATAATCCTCGCGCAGCATCATCACATCCGCATCATCATCCCACGGAATAAATCCGTGGTGGCGGATTGCTCCAAGGAGCGTGCCTCCGGCGAGGAAATATTTGATGTTGTGTTTTCTGCAGATCCGGTCGATCTCCAGCATATACCCAAGAAGGATTTTCTGTACTTTATCGAGCTTTCCGAGATACGTATTGTCGAAGATAAATACTTCGTCTGTCTGCATCAGGCTCTTTACGAGAATGATGATGCCGTCCTCCAGAGAGATTTTCGGTTCAAATCCATAATGTTCCAAAAGCTGTGTGTTCAGCCATATGCTGTCTGGCCGCAGTTCCCGCCGGGAATCCGTCTGTTCCTCTTTTCCAGTCTCCTCTTCCGTCCCTCCCGATATCTCGATCCGGCAGCGTTCCGGAAAATTGTTGTAAAAAAGAATCGCGAGTTCTCCGGTCGAGGCGGCAGAAGACAGTCCTGCAGCATTAAAGATCTTATTCGCCGGAGTCTTCGTCAGCACAAACTGGATGGCCGTCAGAGCATCGTGAATGCTGATATAGGAATTTCGTTCCTGCGACAGGCGGATTCTTACTTCCTCCCCCTGCGCCGTCTTTCGTGCAAGCTCCGTGACAGGATGCTCCATAGCTGCGAGGCAGGCTCCATAGATCAGCCCGGTACGCAGGATATTAAAATCCTTTCCCGCTTTTCTCGCCGCTCTGACCAGTCTGCTTTCCAAGCCCTGCAGAAAATACTGCGCCTCGTACCCGTCCGCACACGTATCCGTCTTTCCCGCTTCGTACTCGGATGCGGCAAAGCCTTTTTCCAGCCTGCCGTACACGCGTCCGTCCGATAAAAGGAGCACCCGCTTGCGGGAAAGCTTCACCACCGCATCCGCCATCTCCGCAAAACGCTGCAGATACGCGATCGATTCTGACACGCCCGGCACACTGCGGCAGCAATATCCCGTCAAAATGACAAAGTCCGCTTCTTCAGGTGCGAAAGACTGTTCCGAATATACCGTTCCGACTTGAAGCCCCTGATCGGTCCAGCCGGCTTCTTCCACACAGATCCCGGCATCCGCAGCGTCATTCCAGGCAAGGAATGACCATGCTGCAGCCTTCTGCAGTTCTGCCTGGTCCCCGACAAGCAGCACTTTTTTCCCTTTCAGCTCACCGGACGGTATCAGCTCCGACCGGACGGGGGCCTGCGCCCAATCCAATTCAAATTCGTTTAAATAATCCCGCAGTAACATATTTTCCTTATTTTCCTCTGATATCGAGTGATTGTACTTTTCTGGTATCCGTCCGGACAGGCAGCGGTGAGAGCCGCGACGCTGCGTCCGTTTCCGCATTCTCCTGGTTTCCCGGAAGATTATACGCCTCGCCCGGTACGCCGTACAGCAGTACCTTCACAGCAGCTTCCAGCATCGCTTCCGCACAGTCGCCGCCTGGAGACGCCTCCGTCCGCACGATTTTTATCGGGAGCCCTTCTTCCGCAGCAAGCCGGTGTGCAAGGTTCTCTGCCAGCCGCATTTCCGAAAGAGCCATATCCGCGGCAGATGTATGGCAGGCGTACCCAAGCTCCTGTTCGGTAAACGCATGCGAAGCGCCGAACTGTTTTCCGTATACCATATTGGCGGTCACGAGCGCCGTACAGGGCAGCCGCCGGACCGATATCTCAGCCAGCGCTTCCAACAGCGCCTCCATCCGGCATGTCCCGGCCTGCGGCATCCCGAACAGAAAAACGAGGTCTTCACTGCCCGCCGCACTGAGATCGTCCGACAGGGAAAATCTGCCGCCCAGCCGTCCCGCAAGATGCGCGAGGTTCTGCCTGAAACATTCCTTCTGACTGTTCTCATTTCCTGCCAATACGACCGTTTTTCCCGTAAGCTGTTCCCATATGCTTTCATCCGGCGCAATACGCCTTTTTGCTTCCTGTGCCATCTGCATCAGTCCTCCTGTGCCATGTACCGCATCAGCCGGTCAAACATCTGCGGAAGTCCGATTTCCGCTTTCCATCCGAGTCCCCTCAGCTTCTCCGAGTTTACGAGCATCCTGGAAGTCGGCGCATAGCCGAATTTGTCCGCGTCTTCCGGAATATCAAAGATCAGCCTTGATCCTCTTTCCGGATACTCACGGATCAGCATCTCGGCCATTTCACGGATGGAGCAGAACGTCTCCTGATTCGAAATATTATACGCTTCGCCGGATTTTCCTTTGAGCAGTACAGTCAGAAGTCCGAGAACCGCATCCGTCGTATAACAGTAGCAGTGCGCCTTGCTGCCGTCGGTATGGAGTACGATATCCGTTCCATCCATAATACTGTGCGCGAACTGGGCGAACACGCGGTTCTCGCTTTTTGCGATGCCGGCGCCGAATGTCTGTGCCAGACGCGCCGTACATACCGGAACGTGATATTCATGCGCGTATGCGCCGCAAAGCCCCTCGGCCATGCGCTTCCCTTCTGAGTAGCTGCTCCGCACTTTGAGCGGATCGATATACCCATAGTCCGTTTCCCGGACATTGTAATGCGCTTCATCCACTACACCGTACGCCTCCATCGAAGAGAGGTAGACCATGCCCCGGACCTGTTTCTGTTTCGCAAACTCGAGCAGATTTTCCGTGCCCTTAAGCGTCGTCAGGATCGTCTCAACCGGGCGGTCCACAAAATCTTTCGACGCCGTCACGCTCGCCGTATGAAAAATGTAATCCACCGGCGCCAAAGTCTCGACCGGCTTCGTCACATCTCCTGTCACGATCTCAAGCCCTGCATCCAGGTAATTTCCAAAAATACGCTCTGCCTTTTCCTGATTGCGCACAAAAGCCAGCACCCGGATATCGAGCCCGCGCGTCCTGGACGCGCAGACCAGCCCTCTCGCCAGCAGGCTTCCGATCAGCCCCGTCGCCCCGGTGATCAGCACAGTCTTTCCTGCAAGCATCTCCCATTCAATCTGTTCCGATGCTGCGATCCGCTCCAGATCTTCCTGTAATACCTTATTTTTTTCCCATATCCTGTTCGCCATGTCGCACCTTCTCCTGTTTTTTGTACCGGTTCATCTTCGCTGCCAGCCGGTCAGTCAGGCCAAAGCCAAACGCCTGCTCATTTTCCTTATACTGCAGAAGCGCCCGGAACATATAGACGTCTTCCGGCGTCGTCACTTTGATATTGCCCCTGTTTCCTATGACCATATGGGGCTTGTGTCCGAGTGCACGGTAGATCGTGCATGCGTCGACCATATTTTCATAGCGGCGTTCTGTCGCCCGGACCGCCTCGTGCGCTTCCAGGATATCCTTTAAATAAAAGCTCTGCGGCGCCTGCGCCGTGTACGACTCTTTCCGCAGCGGCAGTTCATCGACCGTCTGTCCGTCTTTGCTCACAAGGACCGTCTCATAACACAGCGACGAAGTAATGGCGCTTCCGTACTGCTGCACACTCTCAATATTGTCGCTGATCACGCCGTATTCCACGACCGGACGCACGCCGTCGTGGATCAGGACGATCGAATCGCCCGGATTTTCCTCAGCCGCTTTCGAAAGCGCATGAAAGATGGAATCCTGAGCTGTCTCGCCGCCCGGCACGATGGCAGCCATCTTATCGATCCGGTAATCCAGCACAAGCTGCTCCGTATAGCGGATATAGTCCCGGCTCATCGCCAGATAAATCTTATCGATCTCCTCATGCTCCTGAAACAGCTGAAGCGTGTGGATCAGGATCGGCTTGCCGTTGATCTCCAGAAACTGCTTCGGCACGCCTGCGCCCATGCGCACGCCGCTTCCCCCCGCAAAAATAATCGCTATATTCATAGGCTCCTCCTGTCTGTCTCGTCTGTATGCGCCGCTGCCAGTCCGGCAAGGTTCAAAATGCGCTGCGTTGCCGCGCCGTCGCACGCGCCGACGTATTTCCGGCGGAATCCGGAAATCTCCTCCCGATGGCCCGCATACCAGTCTTCGCTTGTCCTCACCGCCTCTGCAAGCTCCTGATACGTGCCGGCATGCGGAAACGGAATCTTCCGGTAGTCCAGATAAAATCCTCTTCCTTCCTCATACTTCTGCAGGTCAGGGGCAAACAGCACAGCGGCCTTTTCATAGATCAGGTAATCAAACAATACGGAGGAATAATCTGTGACAAGCACATCCGTCACCGCCAGAAGCTCCTCCGTCAGGATCGTGCAGTTCGACACGTTCTGATGAGCGTCAATATGCGGATGGGCTTTGATGATCAGATACCATTCCTCTCCCAGCTCCTGCGCCATTTTCCGGATCTCCGGCAGCCCTTCCAGTTGAGGCATCGCCGCATTTCCCCGAAAGGTCGGCGCCCAGAGCACGATCTTTTTCCCTGCCGCCTGCGGATATTGTTCATAAAAGCGCGCTCTGCAGCTTTCATTCCATGCTTGATCAAAATAATAGTCCGTCCTGCTGACGCCGGTCGCACGGATCCGTGCCGGATCCATCCGGAGTGCGCGCGCATGCACCGGGACACAGACCTTTGCGCTGAGTGTCAGCCAGGAATAGTTGCCGAACATATCTCCCTTGTAGTTACCGGGAATATCCTGTCCGGCATCGTATGCGATTTTTTTCATCAGGCCGCACGAATGCCACAGCTGAACCACCGTCGTCTCCCTGCGTTTCCGGCATGACGATACCGGAAGGTAATAGTCGCAGATAAACACGTATTCCGCCGTCGCATACTGTTTCATAAAACGCAGCAGATAAAGGATCATCGAAAAAAAGGACAATTTTGCAAAATCGCAGATAAACAGCTGTGTTCTGCACTGTCCTTCGCGCTCCAGCTCCTTTGCCGCCTCATACATACGCCTCATGGAAAACGGCATCTGCGCATGGTGGGCATCCGCGAAGATCACAGAGCCTTTCCGCACCGGAGCATGGCAAAAACAGAAATATACCGCCGGAAGGATCCCGTTTTGCAAAACCATCTTTAGATACTGTTTTAAGCGGAACACGACACTCTCCTTTCACCGCCGAGACTTATACGTCGGCAGTTCCTCCGGGTAAACATACGCAGCAGCCCGGCCTGCCCGCAGTCCGGCTGTCTCTGCGCTAAGACCGCGCTTTCCCGGCAAGCTGCAGGGCATCCTCATAGATCCTGCGGCAGTTTTCCCTGTCACTGTATGCAAAAAAATCATCCTGCCTTGCACGGTAAACCGCTTTTACGGCACAGTCATTTTCCAGATACCCGCAGACCGTATCGACAAGCGTTTCCAGCCCGATGCAGATCTCTCCGAACCCCTGTGTTTCATAAGAAAATCCGCCGTCTGCATAATGCGGCGGCAGTTCCTCCGGGTGAAAATACACGACAGGCTTTCTCATATATGCAAAATCAAACTGAACTCCGGAATAATCCGTCACCATCAGGCTCGACTGCCGAAGCAGCATTTCATATCCTGCCTCTGAGGAAGCAAGGATTTCCACTCCTTCCGGGCAGGCAAAATCCTGTTTCTGGGCACTGATCACCGGATGCAGCAGATAGACGATCCGGTAGCCATACCGTTTCGCAGTCTCTATCAGCTTTCTGTTCCTGATCAGCGACTGATAGATCCTGAAATACTCTGTATCCCGAAACGCCGGATTGTAGCCGCGCGCCTCTCCCATCACGGAATGCACGGCCAGATAAGAACGCCACGTCGGAGTGATCAATATCTGCTTCCGGTCGTCATTTGCCAACCCGTCGTACCGCGGGATCCCGGTAAGCCGCAGCGTCCCCGGATGGTAATCGTAGGCCGGTTTTGAAAGATTTTCAATCTCACAGCGCGCAGCACAGTAATACCGTTTGTTGTTATTGACAATGCGGTTTGAGTCCGCGCTCAGATCCTGCACAGAAAGTCCGTGCTGGATACAAGTATTGACGGCCCGCAGCCGGTCCTGCACAAAGCGGATCTCCCAGTTGTTGAATCCGCAGAAAGAATTGACTCCGCTGTGCGTACCGAACACCATATTGGCGTAGAGATAGGAAAGCCGCTGCTTTACGCTGCGGTACGCCAGAGGCCGGTATCCCTCTTCCCTGAGCCGCCGGCAGTCCGGCGCACTGCCGTTTATCACATAGGCCGGCTCTACATTTCCGTCTTTGCGGCTGCACATATATTTATAAAAATATTCACCGCAGTCGCCGCCTTTATACAGCTTGTCAAACGTGATCCATATGTTTTTCCCGCAATAAAACGGATACGCCAGCCAGTACAGGCACCGGATCAGAAACATCTGTTTCGAACCGTTTGGGGCACACAGGATTTCCTTTAAAAAGCGCAGCTCCTGCAGTGCCATCTTCACTGCCCCCGCACGCCGGATCGAAAGTCCGTAAGAGCGTCCGCCGCTTTTTCTCTGCACCGCCATCAGGCGCGGGCCCATATGCCACCAGCTTTGAGAAAGCTCACTGTGCAGCCGTGACTGATAGCTGACAAACAGCACCGGAAGCACCGTCTCGCTCCCTGCAGCGTCCAACAGTACAAATTCCAGTAAACACTCTTTTTTCCTGCTGCACGGCAACTGCTCTTTTGGAATCTCCGCCGCAAAAGCGGTACGGTCCGTATCCGTCTCTTTTTCCAGCGTCACTTGTGCATACCGCTTTGTAAGGCGAAGAGGAATCCGCCGCCCGTCAGCCCTTGCTTCCAGGTTCCCCTGCTGCAGAAGGGTGCGGCTGACCGTTCCGTCTATGCGCAGGATTCCATCTTCCATTTCCAGCAGATCCACACTGACATACCCGGCCGCTGCCTGACTCATACTCTGATCTTCAGCTCCTTCTTGACATCTGCGATCGCAGTCTCAATTACCTTGTCCATGTCGTAATACTTGTATGTGCCGAGCCTTCCTCCGAAGATGACCTTCTTCTCTTTTTCGGCAAGCTCACGGTATTTTTCGTACAGCGCATTATTTTTCTCGTCGTTGACCGGATAATACGGCTCCATTCCCGGCTTCCACTCTGTTGAGTACTCGCGGGAAATGATCGTATACTCCTTCGGGTTCGCTTTCTCTTCCTCCGGTTCAAAGTGCTTATGCTCGATGACCCTCGTATAAGGAACCTCTCTGTCTGTATAATTCACGACGGCATTTCCCTGATAATTCTCTTCCTCCAGCCGCTCCGTCTCAAACTGTACGGTCCGGTACTCCAGATGTCCGTAGCAGAAGTCATAATATTCGTCGATCATTCCGGTGTAAATCACCTTGTCAAACATATCAGGATGATCTTTCCGGTACTGGAAAAAGTCCGTTTCCAGCATGACATCCGTATTCTCCAGCAGTTTTTCCACCATTTTGGTATAGCCGCCGATCGGGATCCCCTGATACCGGTCATTGAAATAATTGTTGTCATACGTAAATCTGAGCGGCAGACGCTTAATAATAAAGGAAGGAAGATCCCTGCAGTCGCGTCCCCACTGTTTTTCTGTATAGCCTTTGATCAGCTTCTCATAGACATCTGTTCCCACCAGAGACAACGCCTGCTCTTCCAGGTTCTTCGGCTCCGTAATGTGGAGCTCGGCAATCTGCTCCGCGATCTTTTTCTTAACCTCCTGAGGCTTCCGTACGCCCCACATCCTGCTGAAGGTATTCATATTAAACGGCAGATTATACATCTCATCCTTATAGATCGCGACCGGCGAGTTGATGAAATTATTAAATTCGGCCAGCTTGTTTACATATTTCCATACGGTGGGATTGCTTGTGTGGAAAATATGAGAACCGTATTTGTGCACCTGGATCCCATCCATGTTCTCCGTATAGACATTCCCGCCGATATGCTTTCTCTTATCAATTACCAGACAGCGTTTCCCGCGTCTGGTCAGTTCCCGTGCGCAGACCGCTCCGTAAAGGCCCGCTCCCACGATCAAGTAGTCATACTTCTTTCCCTGTGCCCGCAGCTTCTCCCGTCTTTCCAGCTTCTTTGCTTTTGTGAGCGCTTCCTGTTCCTCCTGGTAAGCATTGCAGACTTCCTCCGCGTCCCCGACCATCCTCATCTCGCCGTGATCGAGCCACAGTACCTTTTCGCAGAGACCTTTCACTGCGTCAATATTATGTGAAACAAACAGGAGCGTCGTACCGCCTGACAGCATCTGCTGCATCCGCTCATTACACCGCCGCCTGAATCGCATATCGCCGACTTCCAGCACTTCATCCACAATCATAATGTCCGGATTCACGATGGTCGCAACGGCAAATCCAAGACGTGCCTTCATACCGGAAGAAAAATTTTTGATCGGTGAATCAAGGAACTCATATAGGTTTGCGAAATCAACGATCTCGTCAAAATGCTCATCCATAAACTGCCTTGAGTGTCCCAGCACAAGACCGTTCAGATAAATATTCTCCCTGGCAGTGAGATTCATATCAAATCCGGCGCCCAGTTCCAGAAGCGGCGCGATATTTCCATTTACTTTAACACTGCCTTCATAAGGCTTCAGGATCCCGCTGACCGTCTTCAAAAGCGTCGACTTTCCTGATCCGTTTGCTCCGACCAGCCCCCATGCCTCACCTTTTTTTATCTTGAGGCTGACACCTTTGAGCGCGAAAAACTCCTGAAACATCAATTCCCGTTTCACAAGCTTGATCGCATACTCTTTCAGATTATCCACGTTTTCGCTCGCCAGATTAAAGCGGATTTTGACATTGTCTACTTCTATTGCATATTTACTCATTTTGCTTCTCCATTTCTCAAAATCCTGTTCTAATTACATGCCGTCATCTGCAGTCCCGCATCAGATATAAAGAATAAATTTATCTTTGGAGCGCTGGAAGGACCAGATTCCCACAAACAGCATGATAAATGCGATCAGCCAGCCGCCCCAGAAGATCCTCGGCCCGGGAAACTGGCCATAATATACGAGATCACGGAACTGTGCCACATAATAATACATCGGATTAAACGCTTTGATTAAAAACGGCATCGGATCCGGAAGCTTTGTAATTTCATAAATAATAGGCGTCAGATACTGCCACGCCGTCAGGACCGCAGCATAAATATGCTGGATATCCCTGAAAAATACGTTCAGCTGAGCCAGGAAAAAACCGAGTCCGCAGCAGAATATATAAAGCTGGATGATTACAAGCGGGGACAGCAGGATCTGCCAGTAAAACGGAGCGCCCGTCGCCACCATGACGATCAACAGTGCTCCAAGCGAAAAGACCAGATCCAGCATACAGCTCGTCACCTTTGCAAACGTAAAAATATATTTCGGCACGTATACCTTGCGCAGCAGCGCTGCATTTCCCGTCACGGAACGCATTGCGTTATTCGTACTGTTTTTCATGAAATCAAACAGCAGGCGGCCAGTAAACAGATATACGGGATAATTCTCAATATTCTTGCCAAGAAGATTGGAAAACACGATCGTCATTACGATCATAATCATCAGCGGATTTAAAATGCTCCAGACGTATCCAAGAAAGCTCCGTCTGTATTTCAGCTTCAGATCCCGGCTTACCAGTTCCTGTATCAGATCCTGATATTTCAGAAATGTTTTAATACGATATTTTAACAGGCCCATATTTTTCCTCCGTGTTTTTTACATATATCGTTTTATTCTATCATCAATGCCCCGTTATTTCAATATGCGTACCCGAATATTTCCGCAGCAGTTGTGCCATGCAGCAAATGAAAATACAGGATGTGTACGCTTGCGTACTGTTTCTGCATGCAGAGTGAAAAGGAAAAAGGAGTGTCGTAAAAATGCTCTGCGGCTGCTTTCTGAACATCCAGTTTACACATGTCCGAGGCATCTGTCCCGTATCGGGCGGATGTATCCGCCTGATACAGGACAGATGTCAAGAGGACCAGGTGCACACGGATGTCAGGAAGCATAGCTGCATTTTTGCGACACCCCTCCTGCTTATTTTTCATTTTTATAGCGGATGTAGTCCAGGATCAGATCTACTGACCGGTCAATCCCAAGCGCGCTGCTGTCCAGACACAGATCATAGCTGGCAGCCATCCCCCATTTTTTCTCCGACTGGAAATTGTAATAGCTGGCGCGTTTTTTATCAGTCCGTACCAGCATCTCCCGCGCTTTGGCGTCCGTCACATGGTACTCCGCCATCACACGCGCAGCGCGGAAATCCGTGCTTGCATGGACAAACACGCTGACAAGCTGAGGGCAGTCCCGCAAAATATAGTCCGCGCATCTTCCGACGATCACGCAGGACTCGGCGGACAGCTTGCGGATCGTATCATAAGTCGCCTGGTGAATCTGCTGGTCGATCGTCGGCCCGGAGTACATCACAGACGGGTAAACATCCATAACGATCGAATACAGCAGACTGTTCGTCGGTTTTTCATCGTAGCTTTCCAGAACCTTTTCACACAGACCGCTGTCCTTCGCGATCAGCTTCAGCAGCTCTTTATCATAAAGCTTTAATCCCAATTTATCTGCCAGCTTCTCTCCTATTTCATGACCGCCGCTGCCAAACTGTCTTCCTATTGATATGATTACCTTTTTATCCATATACATACCCTCCCATCTCTATCAAAGTAACACAATCTATATTCTATAGTATACCACAATTTTTTCTTTTCGTCTAAAATAAATTGACTATTCCTACTTTCTCCATAATATGTTAAACTATTTAAATAATAAAAAAGGAGGAGGAATTTTATGACACCATTGCAGAAATCCTACCGGACGCAGGCCGCATCTATCATAAAAGCGCTTGAGAAGCGCGGAATGGAGGGCTATTACTTTGACTCTTCCAAAGAGGCTGTCGCCGAGATTCTGTCACTGATTCCCGACGGCTCATCTGTCTCCTGGGGCGGTTCCGCCACGCTGGAGGAAACCGGAATGCTGGGCGCACTCCAGTCTTCCGGTTTTACCTGCATCGACCGCGGGACTGCTTCAACTCAGGAAGAAAAGAAGGAACTGCAGCGCAAAGCATTCTGTGTCGATTATTATTTTATGAGCACGAATGCGATCACTCTCGACGGCGAGCTCGTCAATATTGACGGAAACGGAAACCGTGCAGCCGCTCTGATCTGCGGGCCGGACCACGTGATCATTCTTGCCGGAATGAATAAAGTCGCCGCGGATACGGATGCCGCCGTCAAAAAGGTACACACGGATGCCGCACCGCCAAATGCAGTGCGGCTGAATCTCAATACTCCATGCAGTCTGACCGGCGTCTGCGGCAACTGCCTAAGCCCCGACTGCATCTGCGCGCATACCGTAATCACCCGGTTCAACCGCATCAAAGGCCGGATCAAGGTCTTCCTCATTGGTGAGACACTCGGTTTCTGATCATCCGGGGTTAAAAAAAGAGACTGCCGTCCGGTTCCGGATGGATTTCGTTTCCATTCGAATACCGTTCTGCAGTCTCTTTCTCAATTCTGCATTCTGCAGGCTGTTATTTAAAATCCTTCGGGAAGAGGATCACATAATCATTTTCATCGTAACGTTTCTTCCCCATCGCCATCTTGCGGAAGAATTTATTTGATCTGGCGATTGCTTTGCTCACAATCTCAATCGCATTGGAAACGGTAATCGCCTCTCCCTGTGCAGCAGCGTCCTCCATCTTTCCGCAGAATGTCTCCCATGCGTCCTCTCCAATCACAAAATCCTGCGAATTTGCATATATCTGGCCGAAATTCGCGAGTTCATCTATCGTATACTCCGGAAGATAGATCTGTGCGGTAAATTTCATGGTAAAGCGCGGATGCCGCATCAGGAGCTCATGGATATATTTCTGCTCATCCTCCAATATCATGATCAGGCCGTCCGTCCTGAATTCCATCGCCGTAGTGAGCTGTTCCACAGTACCCGGTTCCAGGTCTCCGGCTTCCTCAATGATCAGCGTACCGCCTGCGATCCTTGCAACCGTCGCGGCAATATCCTTCCGGTTCAGGTCAGATGCATAGATCTTCGCCATCTTCATCACCTGATTTCCCTTATCCTGGGCAATTGCTTTGGCGATACTCATGGCAAGCGTCGTCTTTCCGGATCCGTGAGGACCAAAGATCAGGATATTTCCGCTGCGCGAAGTCTTATCATCCCCTTTTGATTCCGCCTGTATGATCGCATTTGCAATCTGGTCCTCCAGACCTTCCACCTCAGTAAAGCCAATAAACAGCTCTCTGAGATGATCCGGGATCACAAGGCTTTCTTCATACTCCTCATCTTCCTCATAATCCGGTACTCCGCCATTTTCATCCAGCTCTTCTTCATAATAGGAATCCTGCTCCGGCAACTCCTGCACTCCGTCATATTCTGCCGCTTCTCCTGTCAGAACTTCCTCGTCACTGTCTTCCTGAAGATCCTGTTCCGTCTCCATCTCAGACATCCTCCGTGTGATCTGTTCTGTCGGGATCCGGATGGTCTTTTCGGCCAGGATTTCTTTTCTCGCCGCCTCTGCGAGCTCATCTCTGCTTGCGATCCTTCGCGTCTTTCCAAGATCATCGTCATCAGCGCCGTCCCTGTCTTCCTTTTCCTCCATATAAGTCGGCAGAGAACGCTTATTTCTCAGCAGTTTGTCCGGATTACTGGTATACTGGAGCGCCTCTCTCTGAACATCCGTCAGCTCTTCCTGTGCAGCCTCTCTGACACTTCTGTGAGATTCCGCCCGTTCCGGCCGTCTGCGCTTCCCGGATTCCGGTGTCTGCTGCTCCTCCTCTGCCAGCGCCTCTTTCTCATGTCCGGCATCCTCCTCCGGCTGCTGCGGCTCATCGCTCTGCGCTTCGTCCGTTATTTCTTCTGATTTCTCACCTGCCGGACTGTCCTCTTCCTCTTCGCCGAGCACCGCGTCTGTGATACTCTTTCCTTTATCGCTCATAGAAAGCAGCACATCGTCGATCGAGAGCTGTCCCGCCGTCTGTTCCGGTGTCTCCGGCATCTGGAGCTTCTGGATATTCTGCAGATTCTCATCTACAGACGCAGGGATATCCTCATCGGAATCATCGATGCGCTTCACCACTCCGGATATGATCTTTCTCATGCTCTTTGCAAGCTCTACCTGCAGGTCCGCAGGTTCTTCCGGTTCAGCCGCCGGTCCGATCACCCTCGTCTTCTCTGTCTCCGGCTCCTCGGCAGGCTGTCCCTGCTTTGCTTCCTCTTCTTCAATCTCCGCCTTGCGCGCAGCCACCTGGTCGGCAATCTCTTTCTCCGTCTGCGCCATGATCGTCTCTGCAATAACTTCTCCGTCTGCCTGCTCTACTTTTGGGATCACATTCTCCGGAATCTCCGGCTCCGCCGGCGCTTCCGGTTCCTCCAGGCGTTCTTCCACCTTCTGCTGCAGCTCATCTTCATAAATCTGCTGCTGCTTCGGTGTCAGAACCGCATATCTCTTTTTCAGTTCAAGCGCTTTCAGTACGTATTTCCCGCTGTGGAACCACAAAACCAGATCATCGCAGGCAGCCAGGCATTTCTGCATCTGCCCGGACTGCTGGTACAGGACGGCCAGTTCATACGCCCACCGCTCTGTGTATTCCTGTCCCAGATACTCTTCCAGGATCGAGATCAGCTCCTCTGTCTTGCTGCCTCGTCCCTTGTATATTTTATATTTCAGAATATAGCGGTTGTTATCATGCGGTGCAGCCTGCACGTATTCCGAATAATACTCGATCGCCTCGTCATACTGCCCGAGCGCCGTCGTCACCTCTACCAGCCGGTAAAGAACCGTCCGCCCTACCGGCGCTCTTCTGTAAGCGCGCAGCAGCATCGCTTTACTGTCTTCAAGCCTTCCGGAAGCCTCGTAAATCTCGCTGATCAGGCAGAGGGTCCTGATATTGCGGACACGCCTCCAGTCAATCGTATCTGCCAGGCCCGCCGCCTCCTGATAATCACCCTGATCTACTAATTTATCAATCTCCTCCAGTTTGAGGTTATATTCATATTTATCCACGCTTGTTCACCTCGTCATCAAATATTCACACCGAATGCACAGTATATATGCATCAGTGTACCATACCTGTTTTTTCTTGTCAAAAACAACTGTCATAAAATTGGGAGTTCTGTCTGATCCTGCGCACGTTCCGGCGCAAAAACAGATTTCAGTTGCGGGAAAAAATCAAAAATGCTATAGTGATACTATCATTAAATAAAGGATTGGAACAGAGATGAACCATTATGATATTACTGTAATATATGCATGTCACGGTCTTGAGACTGACCCGCGAAAGCCGTTTCCTGCCCAGAATTTCCCAGCGGACGGGCTGCAGATCGTCTCCGTATGGGAAAACGATCCGTTTGATCCACGCAAAAATTCCCTTGCGGCCATCAAAGAAGCGGAAGGAACGTATACCATATTGCTGGATGAAGGCGATGTTTTTCCAAATGATTTTCTGCTGCGCATGCAGAAAGGAGCCGCTGATGCGGGGACCGCTTTTGCAATGCCTGCATTTTTCTTTCCCCGGATCAAGCGGGTAATAGAATATTTCCTGCTCCCGCAGCCAAAGGATATCCGGATTGATGTCCGAAATGACCAGCTTATATTTCCGGTGGATCTGCACGGACTTATGATTCCGACTGTCAAATTGCAGGAATCGGCCAGCCGTTATCTATCCTCTCCGGAACCGGAAAAAATGATCCTCCTGGAGCTTCTTTCCAATGAGCCGGTGATCAGCTACCTCGGCACCCTGAAAGTTGACTACGCTCTGCCGCGCGAGTGTGATCCAGAATACGATCTGCGCTGCCTGACTATGGACTGGTATTACGAACCGTTCCGGCAGTTTTTGCTTCCGCTTCTTGAGAGAAAAGAGACCTTCCCTTCGCTGCACCGGCTGATCCAGTCCCTGGCACTCCATATGATCAATATCAGACTGTTTGCAAATACAGACAACCGCAACAAACATGTCATCCCGCCAGAAGAAGTATCTTCTTACATGCAGTTTTGTTCCGGGATTCTTCATCTGATCGATACGGATCTGATCCTCAGGCCCGATGAGCAGTGCTATCCTGCGTCTTCTTCTCCGCAGAAAAGACTTTTTCTCCTGCGGCTGAAGAAATATGACTTTTCCTATTATCCGTCACTTTCGTGCACCAAAAAACAGGCGATGCTCGTATGCGACGGCATTCCGTTCTGCGATTTTTCCCTGCTGCCCGTAAGGCTGCAGCAGCTTGACTACGAAAAAGGGACTCTTGAACTGGACGGAGCATATATTGATTTTATCGACAGCAGCGAAGCACAGGTATCCGTAAAATTCGGAAACGAGTACCATGATCTTGTGCTGAACCAGCGCTACTCCATGACCAAATATTTCGGTGTGACAGCCTTCCGCATGAAAACGTTCCACGTATCCGTCCCCGTGCCGCCCTCCGGCAAAGAACGGCTCCTGCAATTTGTACTGCGCTCACACGGATATGAATACGTACTGGATTACGCATTCCCTTCCCATGGCAGCCGTTTTGCAAAGGATTTCGGCTACGCATACTGGCGGTTCGGCGAATACCTGTCTTTCTGGCGGAAAGACGGCATCCATGTCGTCAAATCAAAAAAATTAACGGTGCTGAAAAAAGAAATCGCGCTGTGGCTCCAGATGTGGAAAAAGAAAGACGGTTTTTACCGGTATCAGATTCCGACCAAAATTATAAACTTTATCCTGCGTCCATACTTTTCACGCCAGAAAATCTGGCTGTTTCTTGACAAAATCTATAAAGGCGGCGACTCTTCCGAGTACATCTACCGCTACGCAGCAAAGCAGAAAGACGGGATCAAAAAGTATTATCTTCTGGACCGCTCCTCCGCAGACTATGCCAGATTGAAAAAAGAGGGATACAAACCGCTTACCCGCGGCACGCTGAAGCACCGTCTTGTATTTCTAAACGCCAGCATGGTCATCGCTTCCAATTCAACCGTATTTGCGTTTAACGATTATCCGTTTGAACGCTCCCTCCCGATCCGCGGGGACGTTCATTTCGACGTGGCATGTGTGCAGCACGGCATGTCCGTCCAGAAGATCGCGGTGGCTCAGAATCGCATCAAGGACAATACAAGGCTGTATTTCTGCGCGTCCAAATACGAAATCGAAAACCTGTCCAAACCGGTATACGATTACATTGGCTATGACGCACTGAAGCTGACCGGCGTTCCGCGCTATGACGGTCTTGTCAACCGCGCGCAGAAAATCATTGTGATCTCTCCGACCTGGCGGATGCAGTCCGCGCTGCCTGTGACAAGGAGCGAAGGCGTATCGCGTGATTTCAATCCGCACTTTAAAGATACGAATTACTATAAGGTGTACAACGGACTGATCAACGACCCGCGTCTGCTGTCAGCCGCCAGAACATACGGTTACCGCATCCAGTACGTCCTTCATCCGATCGTCAGTCCGCAGCATGACGATTTTGACAGGAACGATGTTGTCGAGATCATTCCTTCCATTGGGGATATGAGTTATGAAAAGATCTTCTGCGAAGGAGCATTGATGGTAACAGATTTCTCCGGCGTGCAGTTTGATTTTGCCTACATGAGAAAACCTGTTATCTATCTGCATCATCACGATAT
>DVHT01000202.1 GCA_018711885.1 Candidatus Choladousia intestinipullorum
AGAGCCGGAGACAGAAGATGGAACGGAAGTAGATTCAGAAAGCGGAACAGAGACTGGATCAGAGACAATGGAGCTTTCGGAAGGCGCAAGGGGGCAGTTTGAGCTTGCGAGAGCGCTGTATCCTGAGATGGACACAGTCGGGATGATCTGTTCGGAAGGAAACAAAAATGCAGAATCCCAGATCGCAGAATACACGGAACTGGCATCTGAGTTCGGGATGGAGCTTCAGACGGTCGAGATTGCCGAAGAGATGGATATCGATATCGCGGCATCCGAGCTGGCAGGCAGCACAGACGGTATCTTCTGTATCGATGACGAGCTGGTAAACGGACTTGTCGAAACAATCCGCGCGTATGCGGATGAAACGGGAATCCCGGTATTCGGTATCAGTGAACAGCAGGCAGAGCAGGGATGTGTCGCTGCTTATGCAGACGGTGTTTTATACTGGAATACAGAAGAGGCCGGAAAGCTGGGAGTGGATTATCAGGCGATTCAGGCCGGCACAATAAAAGAATACTAAGTTCAGGCGGTGGAGCAAATGCAGAAATTTACAGACAGTTCGAAGCGGCTTCTTGATTTTATTGAAAAGAGCCCAAGCTGCTTTCATGCAGTAGAAAATATAGGAAGGATGCTGGAGGAACACGGGTTTGAGCGGCTTTATGAAAATGAAAAATGGGAGCTTGCGCGTGGAAAGAGCTATTACGTGACACGCAATTCTTCTTCTGTGATGGCTTTTCGCATTCCGGAAGAAGTTTTTACCGGATTCAGGCTCATCTGCAGTCATACGGATTCTCCTTCCTTTAAGGTCAAAGAGAACCCGGAGATGGAGACAGACAGAAAATATATCAGGCTGAATGTGGAAAAATACGGCGGAATGCTCTGCGCGCCGTGGTTTGACCGCCCGCTTTCGCTGGCGGGGCGGCTTCTCGTAAGGCAGGAGGACGGGGTGAGACAGGTATTGGTCAATATAGACCGTGACCTGCTGATGATACCGAATCTTGCGATCCATATGAACCGCAGTGCGAATGAAGGCGCATCGTACCATGCACAGGTGGATATGTGCCCCGTATTCGGTGATGAGACGTCGAAGGATGGTTTTTCTTCCATGCTTGCAAAGGAAGCCGGGGTAGGGCCGGAGGACATCCTCGGTACAGATCTGTATGTATACAACAGACAGAAAGGCACCATCTGGGGAGCGAACGGAGAGTTTATCGGCGGACCGAGACTGGATGATCTGCAGTGCGTTTTTGCCACATTAGAGGGATTCCTCGCGGCGGAAGAGAAGAAAGTAACGCACGTTTCTGTCTTTTGTGCGTTTGACAATGAAGAGACGGGAAGCGTTTCTCGCCAGGGCGCCGCTTCCACATTCCTGCAGGATACGCTGATGCGCATTAGCGAGGGGATGGGACAAAGCGCACAGGAGTACCGGATGACGGTTGCCGGAAGCTTTATGATTTCGGCGGACAACGCCCATGCACTGCATCCGGCCCATCCGGAGATGGCGGATCCGGTAAACCGGCCGCAGATGAATCATGGGATTGTTGTGAAATACAATGCCAACCAGAAGTATACGACCGACGCAGTCAGCGCAGCAGTGTTTAAGCGGCTGTGCGAGAAGGCGGAAGTCCCGTACCAGACGTTTACGAACCGCTCCGATATGCCGGGCGGCTCAACGCTTGGAAACATTTCCAACACGCAGGTATCGATGCGGTGCGTCGATATCGGTCTGGCACAGCTTGCCATGCACTCGCCGTATGAAATGGCAGGGATCAAAGATACGTGGTATCTGCAGCGGGCAGCAGAGGTGTTTTACCGGACGGCCTTTTGCTTCGGGCCGGGAGAAGAAATCCGTTTTCAGTAGATTTATCTCACCCATACGCGGTATCTGTGCTGGCGCAGCAGTCTGGCTGCTTCAAGAGAGGGCGCTTCTTCGTAGAATTCAATGCGGAGAGCGCCCTCTTCGAATTCACGGTTATGGACGATCCCGATATTTTTGATATTGATGCCGTTGACGGCCAGCGTCGTTGCGATCGTTGCGATCGCTCCGGATTCATCCACAATATCGCAGTAGATCCGGTACGTTTTTTTGATGGATCCAAGCGCGTTGGAAGAAAAAGAATCCCGGTAATTCCTGGAACGCTCAAACGTCCGGTATATCGCGCCGCTGTTGCCGGCAGCCATTTCCTTCCGGCATTCCTCAAGCAGCCGGATGAATGTATCCATAATCTCTGAGATATTTCCGCTGTTTGCCATACAGATCTGTTCCCACATCTCAGGCGAGGAGGAGGCGATCCTCGTAATATCCTTGAACCCTCCTGCAGCCAGCATCTTCATAATCTCATCTTTGGAATCAAGATCATGGACCGTATTTACCAGAGAAGCAGCGATCAGATGCGGGAGATGGCTGACGGCAGCCGTAACGTAATCGTGCTTCCGGTAATCGAGGACCAGCGGAAGCGCGCCGATCGCAGATACGAGTTCGTAGTACGCATCAATTTGTTCCTGCGCAGCGCCCTCGGATGGAGTGATGATGTAATACGCATTTTCAAACAGATGTGCCTGCGCGTTGGAAAAACCGGATTTTTCAGAGCCGGCCATCGGATGACCGCCGATAAAACGGCCGTCAAGCCCCATTTCATGCGCTGCTTTGTGGATGCCGCTTTTTACGCTCCCGACATCCGTCAGGATACAGTCTTTGCGCACGACTTTTTGCAGTTCATTCAGCGCCGCAATGTTGCTGCCGACCGGAGCGCACAGAAAGACACAGTCGCATTCTGAAAACTGCGGATCAGCAGGAGATTCACAGACCGCGTCGATTGCATGGCAGGCAAGCGCACTCTCCGCCGTTGCGCGTGTCCTTACGTAAGCCAGAATCCGGCAGTCAGGCAGGGCGCGTTTCAGCGCCAGGGCGAGAGAACCGCCGATCAGGCCGAGGCCGATAAAGCCAAATGTATTCCATTTCATTTTATATAAGATCCTTTCCTGAATTCAAAAACACACCGATATTTTACTATCAAACGAAAAAGGTGTCAATGAATCAACACTTTAAAGCGTGAAATATAAAAATATTGTTAAAAATGGATAAAATGCTTGAATTATATAGGAAATTTTAGTAAAATGTACCTATGTGGGATGTTGTGTCCACGGACTAACTAGTATTGGAGGAAAAAGCTATGAATGTTTACACAACAGACAAAATCCGTAACGTTGTAATTCTTGGACACGGTGGCGCGGGAAAGACGAGTCTTGTAGAGTCTATGGCGTATCTGACAGGCATTACGAGCAGACTTGGCAATGTAGCTGAAGGGAATACGATCAGCGATTTCGATAAAGAAGAAATTAAGAGAAAATTTTCAATCAGCACGACGATGGTTCCGATCATCTGGAATAATACAAAGATCAATGTGCTGGATACTCCGGGATACTTTGATTTTCTTGGGGAAGCAGAAGAGGCAGCTGCCGCGGCAGACGCAGCGATCATTGTAATCAACGGAAAGAACGGCGTAGAGGTCGGCACACAGAAGGCATGGGATCTTTGTGAAAAATATAAACTCCCGAGATTCTTCTACGTATCCAACATGGATTATGACAATGCCAGCTACAGAGAAGTAGTGGAGACGCTTACTGAACTGTACGGCAAGAAGATTGCCCCGCTGCATATCCCGATCCGTGAAAATGAAAAATTTGTCGGTTATGTAAACGTTGTAAAGAGCGCCGGAAGACGCTATGTAAATAAACAGGAGAAGGTAGAGTGCGAAGTTCCGGATTATCTGACAGATTACCTTGCTCATTACCGTGAGCACCTCCTTGAGGCAGTGGCGGAGACGAGCGAAGAATTTATGGACCGATACTTCAATGGAGAAGAATTCTCTGAGGCGGAGATTATGTCGGCTCTCTACACGAACGTGGACGATGTGTCCATCGTACCGGTAACGATGGGCGCCAGCCTGAACCTTCAGGGAATCCAGATCCTTCTTGACGATATCGTAAGCTACATGCCGTCTCCGGATAAGCGGAAGGTCGCAGGCGTAAATATGAAGACGAAAGAAGTCTTTGAAGCAGATTACAACTTCTCAAAAGCAAAATCTGCATTCATCTGGAAGACGATCGTGGATCCGTTTATCGGTAAATACTCGATGATCAAGGTAGCGTCCGGAGTTATCAAGAGCGATGACACGCTGTACAACAGTGCAAAAGATTCCGAAGAGCGCATCAGCAAGCTTTACGTAATGGAAGGCAGCAAGGCGATCGAAGTGAAAGAGATTCACGCAGGCGATATCGGAGCGATCGGAAAACTGAATGCATCTACGGGCGATACGCTTTCCACAAAGGCTACGCCGATCGAGTACGGCAGGATTGACGCACCGGTTCCGTATACATACAAACGCTACCGTGCAAAGG
Source organism: Candidatus Choladousia intestinipullorum (assembly GCA_018711885.1). GTDB lineage: Bacteria > Bacillota > Clostridia > Lachnospirales > Lachnospiraceae > Choladousia > Choladousia intestinipullorum. The sequence continues at coordinate 4,402 of DVHT01000202.1, forward strand.
TAAAAGGCGAAGAAGATAAGGCTGCTCAGGCGCTTGCAAAGATGGCGCAGGAAGACCTGACGATGCGTGTGGTAAATGACGGCGAGAACCGCCAGACACTGCTTTACGGACTGGGCGACCAGCACCTCGATATCATTGTAAGCAAGCTCCTTACGAAATATAAAGTGGATGTAGAGCTGGAGAAACCAAAGGTAGCGTTCCGCGAGACGATCCGCAAGAGCTCAGATGTGGATTCCAAGTACAAGAAACAGTCCGGCGGACATGGACAGTACGGACATGTAAAGATGCGTTTCTCGCCGCTTGGCACACTCGACAAAGCGTATGAGTTCGAACAGGAAGTAGTAGGCGGAGCAGTTCCGAAGAACTACTTCCCGGCGGTAGAAAAAGGTATTCAGGATTCTGTTCAGAAAGGGCCTCTGGCCGGATATCCTGTCGTAGGCGTGAAAGCGGTTCTTTACGATGGTTCTTACCATCCGGTAGATTCATCAGAGATGGCATTCAAGACAGCGGCAAGCCAGGCATTCAAGAAAGGATTTATGGAAGCGGGCCCGGTACTTCTTGAGCCGATCGCAACGATGAAGGTGACTGTTCCGGATAAGTTTACGGGAGACGTAATGGGCGATCTGAACAAGAGACGCGGCCGTGTGCTTGGAATGAATCCGGATCACAACGGCAACACAGTCATCGAAGCGGATGTTCCGATGTCTGAGCTGTATGGATATTCCACGCAGCTTCGTTCGATCACAGGCGGAAGCGGTTCTTACTCCTATGAGTTTGCACGCTATGAGCAGGCTCCGAACGATGTTCAGGAAAAAGAGATCGCAGCACGTCAGAACGCGTCAGAAGACTGATAAGCGGTGCCGGAATTTACCGGTTGACAAGCAGATATTTTGCCATATAATAGAATTTACACGCAGGCCGCCTGCTCCGTTTCGGAAGAGGCGGCCTTTCCATGCACCAGACGAGGAGGATAAAATGGCGATACTGTTTGATATGGATGATACGTTGTATGACCAGATAGAGCCGTTCAAAAAGGCTTATGATGATGTGTTCGGCACAAGATTTCAAGTTGATATTTATGAATTGTTTGAGGCGCGTTCCGTGCGCGGCGACGAGGTATTTGAGCTGGCCCAGTCCGGGAAAATGCCGATGGATGAGATGCATATCTACCGTATCCAGAAAGCGTTTGAAGATCTGGGTTTTGCCGTCACGGCAGAAGAATCGCTCCGCTATCAGAGACTGTATGAAGGGTATCAGGGAAGGATTTCAATGACCGATACCATACGGGAACTGCTGGATTACTGCGTGAATGCAGGAATCCGGATCGGAATGGTGACGAACGGGCCGTCCGGTCACCAGAGAAAGAAAATGCGCGCGCTCGGGGTTCAGAAGTGGATTCCGGAAGAGTATACCGTGATTTCCGGCGAATGCGGGGCGGCGAAACCGGATCCTGCGATTTTCCTTTATACACAGCGCAGGTTCGGCTGCAGTCCGGAAGAATGTATTTTGGTGGGCGATAATTATACAAACGATATCGCGGGCGCAAAGCGCGCGGGATGGAGGGCAGTCTGGATCAATAAACGTGGACAGGATATCTCTGGAGAGAGGTATCAGCCGGACTATACGGTTGGAAATGAAGCAGAGCTTTCAGACTGCATAAAAAGGATCATAGACGCCGGACTGGCCTGAGAGAAAGGCCGCAAAGCGCGGCGGAAACTGCATCCGCAAGACATCTGTGACCGGCCCGGGTCAGGTGGACGCCGTCTGTTGTCACTGCATCATACGGTGCAGCGCCACTGCTTCCGGCAAGTCCGTCCAGACGGTCCTGAACAGGGAGATAAAGAACGGTATCTGAAGAAAATTCAGATGCCGTTTTCTGAATCCGGCTGCGGATCTCCTCAAGCACCGGAAGCCAGGAAATACGGTACTGAGGCACCGGAAACAGAAAAGGCTCGACCAGCACGATCCGGGCGGTCTGCCGGCCGAGGAGTCCCGCAAGAAGGGAGCGCAGGCAATCCTGTGAATGATCCAGAAAATGCGCAGCCTGCCCCCGGGACAGCCCCGTATTCATGATAACGCCCGCCTCGTTGATGCCGCCCGTAATAACGGCACAGTCGTACGGATGAAGGGCGTACATCCGGCTCCATTTCTGAAAGGTCCGGGGAAAGGTAAAGCCGTCGCTTCCGCCGTTTGTGACGGAAAACTCAGGAAAATCCTGTGAGATTATTTTTACGTAGCCTTCTCCCAGATGATCCGATGTAAAATTATGGCTGCAGTCTGTAATGCTGTCGCCCAGGAACAGAATATCCATGACCGGTCCTCCTTCTTTTTGCAGCGAGTATAACACAACATTTTGTATTTTTCCAGAATCCCGCAGAAAAGGCTTTTTTTTTCGGACGTTCTGTGATACAATAGCAGACAGAGCCGGGACGGGCGCATGCTGTCCTGCATCATTATGAGAATAAGGAGAGTGCAGAAATGAAACATATTAAGACACTGAATACAAAGCCGTTACAGAACACACTGAAGAAAGGCGGATGCGGCGAGTGCCAGACATCATGCCAGTCAGCATGCAAGACTTCCTGTACTGTAGGCAACCAGTCCTGCGAAAACAATAAATAATTTACAGGAAGAACAAGAAAAGATACAGGGAAACAGGCAGCGGAGATGCTTCGCTGCCTTTCTGATGATTAGAAATGAAAGAGAGGAGCTTTGGCGTGGTCCATCAGTATAAGAATAATGGATACAACATCGTATTGGATGTAAACAGCGGCTCTGTCCATGTGGTAGATGAACTGGTATATGACGCGATCGCCCTGTTAAATGAAGGAAAGACACAGGAAGAAGCGGCACAGGAGCTTAAGAGAACGTATCAGGAGGCAGAGATCACGGAAGCACTTGAGGAGTGCAGCCAGCTTACGGAAGCGGGCGTGCTGTTTTCTGAGGACATCTATGAAAATGCGATCATTGATTACAAGGCACGCAAAACTGTAGTAAAAGCGCTGTGCCTGCATATTGCGCACGACTGCAACCTTGCCTGCCGGTACTGTTTTGCGGAAGAGGGAGAGTACCACGGACGCCGCGCGCTCATGAGCTATGAAGTCGGCAAAAAGGCGCTTGACTTTCTGATTGCAAATTCCGGAGCCAGACGGAATCTGGAAGTGGATTTTTTCGGCGGAGAACCGCTGATGAACTGGCAGGTCGTAAAAGACCTTGTAAAATACGGAAGAGAGCAGGAAAAGCTGCATGACAAGAAATTCCGCTTTACGCTGACGACGAACGGCGTTCTGCTGAATGATGAGATCATGGAATTCTGCAATAAAGAGATGGCAAATGTCGTGCTGAGCATCGACGGGCGAAAGGAAGTCCATGATTTTATGCGTCCGTTTCGAAAAGGCGCGGGCAGCTATGATCTTGTGATGCCGAAGTTCAAGAAATTTGCAGAAAGCAGGAACCAGCAGAAGTATTACGTCAGAGGCACGTTTACCCATCACAACCTCGATTTTTCGAACGACGTGCTGCATCTGGCAGAAGAAGGTTTTGAGCAGATATCGGTGGAGCCTGTCGTGGCGCCGGAATCGGAAGAGTATGCGATCCGGAAAGAAGATATCCCCCGGATTCTGGAAGAGTATGATAAGCTTGCTGCCGAGATGGTAAAACGTGAAAAAGAAGGAAGAGGATTTACGTTCTTCCATTACATGCTTGACTTAAGCGGCGGTCCCTGCGTGTACAAGCGTCTTTCCGGATGCGGTTCCGGAACGGAATATCTGGCTGTCACGCCGTGGGGCGATCTGTATCCGTGCCATCAGTTCGTCGGCATTGAAAAATATCTGATGGGCAATGTGGACGAGGGGATCACAAAGCCGGAGATCGTGGATGAATTCAAGTGCTGCAACGTCTACACAAAGGAAAAATGCAGAAACTGTTTTGCGAAGTTTTACTGCAGCGGAGGATGTGCGGCCAACTCCTATAATTTCCACGGAACGATCCAGGACGCATATGATATCGGCTGTGAACTGCAGCGGAAACGGGTGGAATGTGCGATCATGATAAAAGCAGCCCTGGCTGACAATGAATAAAGAGGTGAATCATCATGAACAAGAAAAAAGCAAGGATCACGCTTGCCTGTATGGCGCTGCTGCTGATTCTTCTGGCTTATACGTCCATTTTCGGCATTGGAAAGACGGGGACAGGATCGGCCAGAAATATTACTCTGGGTCTGGATCTTTCCGGCGGCGTCAGCATTACATATGAAGCGAAGGGGGACGAAGATCCTTCTGCTGAGGATATGGCCGATACCGTTTATAAGCTGCAGCAGCGTGTGGACGGCTACAGTACTGAGGCGCAGGTTTATCAGGAAGGCACTGACCGGATCAATATTGAGATTCCGGGTGTGACAGATGCAAATGCGATCCTGGAAGAACTGGGGAAACCGGGTTCGCTGGAATTCCGTCTCTCTGACGGAACGGTTGTCCTGACTGGTAACCAGGTTGCCGCCGCTCAGGCGCAGTCGCAGCAGGATCAGATGGGCAACCGGGAATACGTAGTGGAACTGGAGCTGACGGATGAAGGAAAAACAGCCTTTGCGCAGGCGACTTCAGAGAATATCGGAAGTGTGATCGAGATTGTCTATGATGATGAAGTCATAAGTGCTCCGGTCGTGGAGGAAGCGATCACGGAGGGCACGGCGTACATTTCCGGCATGGCTTCCGCTGAGGAGGCTCAGAACCTTGCATCCTCTATCCGGATCGGTTCTCTGTCGATTGAGCTTGAGGAGATCCGCTCCAACGTGGTAGGCGCGCAGCTCGGCGAGGATGCGATCCGGACGAGTCTGATCGCCGGAGCCATCGGCATGGTTCTGATCATGATCTTTATGATCGCTGTGTACGCTCTTCCGGGCGTCGTAGCCAGCATCTCCCTGCTGATCTACGTAGGACTGACGCTCGTGACTCTGAATGCGTTTGACATTACGCTGACTCTTCCGGGTATCGCCGGTATCATCCTGACGATCGGTATGGCCGTGGATGCGAACGTGATTATTTATGCGCGTATCCGGGAAGAGATTGCAGAGGAGAAATCTGTAAAAGAGGCTATAAGGACAGGATTCCAGAAAGCTCTGTCCGCGATCCTGGATGGAAACATCACGACGCTGATCGCATCATTCGTGCTGAATCTGATGGGAACCGGAAGCGTAAAGGGATTTGCCCAGACACTGGCACTCGGCGTCGTACTGTCCATGTTCACTGCGCTTGTGATTTCCAGACTGCTGGTGAATGCGTTTTACGCGATCGGTTTCCAGGATGAGAAGTATTACGGAAGGGCAAAGAAATGGAAGACGATCAATTTTGTCGGAAAGAGACGTCTTTTCTTTGCGATTTCCATTCTGCTCATCTGTGTCGGACCGGCAGCTATGGGAATCAGTTCAGCAGCCGGAAGAGGCGCGCTGAACCTGAGTATGGATTTTATGGGCGGTACGTCTACCAGCGTGACGTTTGGCGAGAATCTGACGATCGAGCAGATCGATGCTGACGTGAAGCCGCTGTTCCAGGAGGTCACAGGAGATGCAGAGATTCAGGCGCAGAAAGTTGCGGACTCTAATGAAGTGATCCTTAAGACACGTGTACTCTCCCTCGATGAGCGTGAGGAAGTATCCGCTGCGCTTCAGGAAACATACGGGATTGAAGAAAAGAGTATCCATTTTGAGACAATTTCATCAACCGTCAGCGGGGAGATGCGCAGGGATGCAGTCACTGCCGTGCTTATTGCAGGCATCTGTATGCTGATCTATATCTGGTTCCGGTTCAGTGATATCCGCTTTGCCGGAAGCGCGGTGCTTGCCCTTATGCATGATGTACTTGTTATATTCGCTTGCTATGCATTGGTGCGTATTCCGGTCGGAAATACATTTATCGCATGTATGCTGACGATTGTGGGATATTCCATCAATGCGACGATCGTTATCTTTGACCGTATCAGAGAAAATACGAAGCTGATGGAAAAAGCGACGCTTGCTGAGATTGTAAATGCAAGTATCACTCAGACGCTTACAAGAAGCATTTATACTTCTTTTACAACATTTATCAGTATTGCAGTGCTGTATGTACTCGGCGTAGCGTCGATCAAAGAATTTGCATTGCCGCTGATCGTGGGAATTGTAGCCGGAGGATATTCCTCCGTATGCATTACAGGACCGTTGTGGTATATAATGAAGACCCATACAAAAAAGAAGACAGCATAGCAGATTCCAGGGGCTGCCGCAAAATGTAGCTGCATTTTGCGGCAGCCTCGGTTTTTTGCTGTATACGGAGGGTGACGCAGATGAAATAGACAGAAAAGTGGTTTGTTGCAGCAAAGCGTGCCGATTTCGGAAGGATCGCAGAGCGGTTCGGAATCGACCCGGTCACGGCGCGTCTGATCCGGAACAGGGATGTGATCAGTGATGAGGAGATTGAAGAATACTTAAACGGAGGGATTTCCGCCCTGCACGATCCGAAGCTTCTGCTCGGATGCCGGGAGGCGGCGAAGCTGCTGCTTTTGAAGGTCAGACAGGGCAGGAAGATACGCATTATCGGCGATTATGATATTGACGGCGTGAATGCCTCTTATATCCTGTATCAGGGCATCCGGGAATGCGGAGGAGAGGTTGATTTCGAGATACCGGACCGTATGAAGGACGGTTACGGACTGAATCTCCATCTGATCAAGCTGGCACTGGAGGAAGGCGTAGATACGGTGATTACGTGCGATAACGGGATCGCAGCGGCCGATGAGATTGCTTATGCGAAAGAGCATGGGCTTACGGTGATCGTTACGGATCACCACGAGCCGCTTTATGAGGACGGAGAAGAAGGCGGCGGAGAACGTCACTACCGCCTTCCGCCGGCAGACGTTTTGGTTAATCCGAAGCAGCCTGGCTGTCCGTATCCCTATAAAAAGCTCTGCGGGGCGGCGGTGGCATGGAAGGTAGTCTGTGAATTGTACCGCACTGCCGGGATTCCGGAGGAAAAAGCGTTCCGTTTCCTTGCGTTTGCAGCGTTTGCCACGGTGGGTGATGTGATGGATCTTGACGGAGAGAACCGGATCATTGTAAAAGAGGGGCTGAAACTGCTCAGAAAGACAGACAATCCGGGGATGCTGGCCCTGATCCGTGCGAACGGACTTGCGCCGGATGACATCACCTCATACCATATCGGATACGTGCTCGGCCCGTGCATCAATGCGGGAGGGCGCCTTGATACAGCGCGCCGTTCCATGAAGCTTTTGCTGGCCGGGACGTACGACGAGGCTCAGATGCTCGCGCAGGAATTAAAGGAATTAAATGATCTGAGAAAAGAGCTGACACAGAAGGCGGTCGATGAAGCGGTCCGGATCATAGAGCAGGAAGGGTATGAGGATGACCGTGTGCTTGTCGTCTATCTGCCGGACTGCCATGAGAGCATTGCCGGGATCGTGGCGGGCCGGATCCGGGAGCGTTATTACAGACCGACCTTTATCGTGACGGACGCCGCGCAGTCGGCAAAGGGCTCCGGACGTTCGACGGAGAATTATTCCATGTTTGATGAGATGGTAAAATGTGCCGATCTGTTCCTGAAATTCGGCGGACATCCGATGGCGGCCGGGTTTTCTCTGGAAAAAGAACGGATTCCGGAGATGCGCCGCCGGTTGAATGAGAATTGTACGCTGAGCGAAGAAGATATGAGTGAGAAAGTCACGATCGACGTCCCGATGCCGATTGATTATATCAGCGAACCACTGATCGAGGAATTTTCTGTTCTGGAGCCTTTCGGAAAGGGAAATGAGAAACCTCTCTTTGCAGAGGCACATCTCCGGCTTTTAAATGCACGTATCCTGGGAAAACAGAAAAATGTCCTGAAACTTAGAGTCATGAATCCCGCAGGTGCGGTCATGGATGCGCTGTATTTCGGTGATCCGCTTGAAATGCGGGAATATCTGGAGGAAAAGTACGGAAAGACCAGGGTGCAGGAACTGTTCTGGGGAAGAGGAGAAGGGCTGGAGCTGGACGTGACGTACTACCCTTCGGTAAATGAATACATGGGACGGAAGTCCCTTCAGATCGTCGTGAAGAATTACCGCTGAACCGTCAGGTGCTACCTGTGCTGGAAGAGGACAGCCTGCAGTGCAAAATTCCTTGACAAAGCCGGGCGTGAGGGAATAGAATATCATGGATAATGTTTAGCGGAAAAGCTGATTATTTGTAGAGGAGTGAAGAGATGGCAATATCATACAATCACAGAGCCATTGAAGAAAAATGGAGAAAAAAGTGGGAGTCAGATCCCGTAAATGTGGATGACGGCAAAAAGCCGAAATATTATTGTCTGGATATGTTTCCGTATCCATCCGGCAGCGGCATTCATGTAGGCCATTGGAGAGGATACGTTATTTCGGATGTCTGGAGCCGTTATAAGATGATGCAGGGATACTATCTGATCCATCCGATGGGCTGGGATGCGTTCGGCCTTCCTGCGGAGAACTACGCGATCAAGACGGGCATCCATCCGTCAAAAGCGGTAAAAGAGAACGTGGCTCATTTTAAAGAGCAGCTGAACCAGATTTCTGCGATCTACGACTGGGACCGCGAGGTCAATACGACTGATCCGGAGTTTTATAAGTGGACGCAGTGGATTTTTGTGAAAATGTTTAAAGAAGGCCTTGCATACGAGAAGGAATTCCCGATCAACTGGTGTCCGTCCTGCAAGACCGGTCTTGCAAATGAGGAAGTCGTAAACGGCTGCTGCGAGCGCTGCGGATCTCCGGTGACGAAGAAGAACCTGCGTCAGTGGATGCTGCGGATCACAAAGTATGCAGACCGTCTGCTGAATGACTTGGATACACTTGACTGGCCGGAAAAGGTAAAGAAGATGCAGACTGACTGGATCGGAAAATCCTACGGAGCCGAGGTAAATTTCCAGGTGGACGGAAGAGACGAGAAGATCACGGTCTATACGACGAGACCGGATACTCTGTACGGAGCGACTTTTATGGTGCTGGCTCCGGAGCATGAACTGGCAGCGTCTCTTGCGACAGAGGAGACAAAAGAAGCAGTGGAAAAATACATTTTCGATTCTTCCATGCGCTCCAACGTAGACCGTCTGCAGGATAAAGAGAAGACCGGCGTGTTTACCGGATCTTATGCGATTAATCCGTTAAGCGGGGCAAAGGTGCCGATCTGGCTGTCCGATTACGTGCTGGCTGATTACGGTACAGGTGCGATCATGTGTGTTCCGGCGCACGATGACCGCGATTTCGAATTTGCAAAGAAGTTCGGCATCCCGATCGTTCAGGTCATTGCGAAAGACGGCAAAGAAATAGAGAATATGACGGAAGCTTATACGGAAGCAGCGGGAACGATGATCAATTCCGGCGAGTGGAACGGCATGGAGTCCGCTGTGCTGAAAAAAGAAGCGCCGCATATCATTGAAGAGAGAGGGCTCGGGAAAGCGACGGTCAATTACAAGCTGCGCGACTGGGTATTCTCCCGCCAGAGATACTGGGGAGAGCCGATTCCGATCATCCACTGCCCGCACTGCGGAAATGTTCCGGTTCCGGAAGAGGAGCTTCCGCTTCGCTTGCCGGATGTAGAATCCTACGAACCGACCGGAACGGGAGAATCGCCGCTGGCCGCGATCGACGAATGGGTGAACTGCAAGTGCCCGGTCTGCGGCGCCGACGCGAAGAGAGAGACGAACACGATGCCTCAGTGGGCAGGATCTTCCTGGTATTTCCTGCGCTACGTAGACAATAAGAATGACAAGGAACTCGTATCAAAAGAGAAAGCGGACAAGTATCTGCCGGTGGACATGTACATCGGCGGCGTGGAACACGCAGTGCTTCATCTGCTGTATTCCCGCTTCTATACGAAGTTTCTGTACGATATCGGAG
>DVHT01000203.1 GCA_018711885.1 Candidatus Choladousia intestinipullorum
GTCCGGTTCGGGAAAATCTACTTTGCTGCATATCCTGGGCAGTGTGGACAAGCCAACGAGCGGGAAAGTGATCATAGACGGGACGGACCTGTCAAAACTGAATCAGACGCAGGCGGCGATCTTCCGGCGCAGAAAGGTCGGCCTGGTGTATCAGTTCTATAACCTGATCCCGACGCTTACCGCACGGAAAAATATTCTGATGCCGCTTGTTCTCGATAAGAAAAAACCGAATAAAGAATATTTTGAGAAAGTCGTCGGCACGCTGGGGATTTCTGACAGACTGGATGCACTGCCGAATCAATTGTCCGGCGGACAGCAGCAGCGAGTCGCCATCGCGCGCTCTTTAATCTACCGTCCGGCACTTCTTTTGTCCGATGAGCCGACTGGCAATCTCGACCAGAAAAATTCCGGGGAGATCATGGATATGCTGAAACTCTCGAACCGCAGTCTGGAACAGACGATTTTACTGATCACTCATGATGAAAAGGCAGCTTTGGAAGCAGACCGTATCATTACGATCGCGGATGGACGCATCATCAGCGATAAGCAGCGGAGGTGACAGGCATGTGGAAAGAATATTCATCGGGCTATCTGAAAAACAACCGCGCATCGGGCCTGTCTGTTGTGATCTCAGCGTTTATTTCAGCGCTGCTTTTATCCCTTCTTGGCGGACTGCTTTATAATATGTGGAAGTATGAAGTCGAGCGGATCAAACTGGAAGAGGGCGGCTGGCACAGCAGGATCGTCGGGGAATTTGAGGAAGAAGAGATAGAAGCCGTGAGAAATTTTGCTACGGTGGAAGAAGCGGTGATCAATGAAGAGGAGGCGGAAGGCCGGGAAGCGGCGCTCGACCTCTATTTTTACAATATGAGGAACGCTTTGGAAGATACGCCGCGGATCGCACAGATAGCGGGAGCCTCGCCTGATGCAGTTTCGTACAATTATGAGCTTCTGGCTATGTACCTGATCCGGGATCCGCAGGATACGGCTCCGAGGCTGGTGTTTCCGACCTTTCTTCTGATCACGGCGATCGCGATACTCTCTCTGATCATGATCATCCGCAATGCATTTGCAGTCTCTATGAACGCCAGAGTATATCAGTTTGGGATTTTTTCCAGCATCGGAGCAACACCGGGACAGATCCGCTCCTGTCTGCTGCAGGAGGCAGCCGCATTGTGCGCTATTCCGGTCATATTGGGAAATGTGCTTGGCATTGCAGGCTGCATGGGAACGGTATGGATGATAGAAGCGCTCCTTGGAAGCGGTGTCCCGGGCAGGCATAAAATGACCTTTGGATATCATCCGCTGATCCTGCTGCTGACACTGTTTTTAACCATTGTTACGATATGGATTTCCGCGTGGATGCCAGCCAGAAAGTTGAGCAGACGAACGCCGCTTGAAGCAATCCGGGATACAGGAGAGCTGCAGCCCGGACGAAGAAAGAGATCACCTCTGCTTGCGCTTTTGTTCGGCATAGAAGGAGAACTGGCAGGAAATGCACTGAAAGCGCAGCGAAAAGCCATGCGTACAGCCACCTTGTCGCTGGTTTTTTCTTTTCTGGCATTTACGCTGATGCAGTGTTTTTTTACTCTTTCCGGAATCAGCACGCGGGAGACGTATTTTGAAAAGTATCAGGATGTCTGGGATATTATGCTCACCGTAAAGGATACGGATGTGGATTCTTTTGCAGAGGCAGGAGCAATACGGGAACTGCCGGGCGTGAGGTCGTCCATTGCGTATCAGAAAGCATCTGCAAAGAGAGTTGTCACAGAGGAGGAAATGAGCGGTGAGATGAAATCCTTTGGCGGTTTTTCCCATGCTTCCGACAAAGAGGTCGTGAAAACAGACGAGGGCTATCTGGTCAATGCACCTATCGTCATACTGGATGATGAAAGCTTTCTGGTCTATTGTGAGCAGGCCGGGGCGGAGCCGCGTCTGGACGGAGCGATCATATGGAACCGTATCCGTGATGTGACAAATCCGGATTTCAGACACCCGGAGTACATGCCTTACGTAAAAGGAGAAAAAGATACGACCGTTTTAAGACAGGCGGGACAGGAAGAAATAGCGGCGGAAATTCCCGTTCTCTCCTATACGGAGGAGCTCCCGGCGCTGAGAGAGGATTATGCGACACTGGACTATTATGAACTCGTCCATTTTATTCCGGCATCCCTTTGGAGCGGGATCAAAGAAGAAATCGGAGGAACGGAGGAAGACACCTACGTCTGCATTCTGGGGCGGGAAGATGTGACATTAGAAGAACTGAATACGCTGCAGGAGGAAATTGAACGGACTGCGGGCAGTCCGGATTTGCTGGAAAGCGAAAACCGCATTCAGGAAAAAGAGATCAACGATAAGCAGATACAGGGGATGATGATCATACTGGGCGGTTTCTGTGTTCTGTTTGCGGTCATTGGAATTGGAAATCTGTTTTCTCATACGCTCGGGTTTGTGCGCCAGAGAAAACGGGAATTCGGCAGATACCTGTCGGTCGGCGTGACACCGGGAGAACTCCGCAAAATGTTCTGTATCGAAGCATTGGTCGTGGCAGGACGTCCGGTGCTGGTTACGGCGCCGCTGACTGCCATAGCGGTGTGGTATATGCTGAAGATGAGTTATCTGGAGGCAGAAATCTTTCTTGCTGAGGCGCCGATTTTTCCGGTCGCTGTTTTTATGGCGGCAATCGTGGGAGCAACAGCGCTGGCTTATTATCTTGGCTGGAGAAATATACGCAGGATCAGCCTTGTCGAAATCCTGCGGGATGATACATTATTATAGCTTCTAAAAAATATTATTTCACAGAATTAAAAATTGCCAAAATGAAAACCGTGATTTTGTACAGAATAACGGATTTTTACAAAAAAAATAAAATAATATTGACAAAAATTAATTTCATACCTATAATTAAATCCATAAAAATATCATTCCTTCAGAAGAAAATGTTGAAAATGCACAATGCATTCCGCGTTTTTTTCAAAAGGATATGAAAAAAAATTTTTTAAGGAGGTACGTGATGAAAGCAAGAAAAGTAATCAGACACG
>DVHT01000204.1 GCA_018711885.1 Candidatus Choladousia intestinipullorum
CTTCTGGTCGAAGACGGAGGGATGGGTTATTGCCGTTTTGTGTATTATCACGACATGGAAATCATTTGGATATAATTTCATTAATATTCTGGCGGGTGTTTCAGGCGTGTCACTGGAAGTAATAGAAGCGGCGAGGCTCGATCACGTGCCTATGTGGAAAATATTTATTGATATCGTAGTTCCGATGAGTTCAGCTACCGGTATTTATGTGTTTATCACCACAATTGTGCAGGGGCTGCAGTATGTATTTACGCCGGTTAAGGTTGTAACGCAGGGAGGTCCGAATTATGCCAGCTCCAATCTGATTTATATGTCTTACCATGAGGCGTTTACGCTGTACCGCACAGGTACGTCAGCGGCGGTTTCGATGCTTACGATGCTTTTGTTTATAATTCTTCTGGTTCTGGAGTTTAAATTCGTGGAGAAGGGAGTTTATTATGAAAATTAGGCGTTCTCAGGCAGGATGGCATATCCTTCTTCTGTTTTTTGTGTTCGTAATGCTGATGCCGATCATCTTTGCAGTATCGAACTCTTTCAAGACGCTGCAGGATGCGTTCAATACCGTATTTCAGGTAATTCCTCTGAACCCGACGCTGGAAAACTACATTCACGTTTTTGAACGGCTTCCGTTTTTTCAGATAACGCTGAATACGTTTCTGATTGCGTCGACTGTGACAGTTTTCAAAACGATCACCAGCCTGTTTGCGGCGTATTCTTTCGTTTATTTCAGCTATAAAGGAAAAGGGACGATTTATTTTATTATGCTCACGACAATGTTCATTCCTTTTACTGTTACGATGATTCCCAATTATCTGCTGATTTCAAAAATAGGACTTCGGGACAGCATATGGGGTGTTGCACTTCCTCAGCTTGCAGATGTTCTCGGTATTTTCCTTCTCCGTCAGGCGATGAGAGGAGTTCCAAAAGCCCTGATCGAAGCGGCGAAGCTGGAAAACGTGGGAAATGTAAAGATTATGAGGGATATTATTATTCCGCTCGTGCGCCCTTCTATTATTACGACGGGAATCGTTTTCTTTATTAATTCATGGAATGAGTACGTGTGGCCCGTTCTGATTTTGAAATCTAAAGAAAATTATACGCTTTCGCTGGCGCTTCAGATGTATATCAGCTCGGAGGGAGGCACTGAATTTACAATCGCTATGGCAGTGTCTGTTATGACTATGCTGATTCCTCTGATTCTGTATATCATTTTCCAGCGCTATATTATCAATACATTTACGATGTCAGGGATAAAAGGATAAATCTGGAGGAGTTATGAAAAATATAGTATTTGAGCACGTCGTAAAGGCGTACGGTAAAAATGTAATCGTGAAAGATCTGAATATGGAAATTAAAGAAGGGGAAAGGCTGATTCTGCTCGGGCCGTCCGGCTGCGGAAAATCAACGACTCTGCGCATGATCGCAGGACTGGAGGAGCTGACGGAGGGAAATTTATATATGGACGGCCGCCTCGTCAACCATGTGGCCTGCGGGAACAGAGACGTATCGATGGTATTCCAGAATTATGCGCTTTTTCCGCATATGACGGTGCGCAATAATATTATTTATGGCCTGAAAGCGCACAAGATGAATCCGGAGGAAATTGAAAAAAGATTAAGTGAAGTGCTGGGAATGCTGGAACTGAAAGGGCTGGAGGAGAGAAAGCCAAAGGATCTGTCAGGAGGGCAGCGGCAGAGAGTTGCCCTGGCAAGGGCGGTCGTAAAAAGGGCCGGTTATTTTCTTCTTGACGAGCCGCTTTCCAATCTTGACGCACAGCTCCGTCTGCGCGCGAGAAAGGAGCTTGTCAATATTCACAGTATGTACCGCCCGACAATGGTTTACGTTACGCACGACCAGATTGAGGCGATGACGGTGGGAGAGAGAATTGCTTTGATGCATGAAGGAAAGATGGAAATGCTGGATACGCCGTCAAATGTTTACAGCCGTCCTGCAACCGTATTTTGTGCCCGTTTTATTGGTTCGCCGTCTATGAATATTGTTGAGGCAAATTATAACAGCGGAGTTATGAGTATAGGAAAACAGTCTGTCCGCCTGCCTGAAATGTGGTGCAGGATTGCGGATAAAAACGTTTCCGGCAGGCTTTATGCAGGTGTGCGCCCGGAACATGTGATACTTCTGCGGGAGAAGGAGGAATACGCCATTGAGGGTACCGTCAGATATGTGGAGGATTACGGAAACCGCTATGGAGTCTATGTACATGTAGAGGGAGACAGAAATGAGCTGATTGCGATCCGCGACAGTGATATCCCGCAGCCCGGAGAAAAGATCTATATCAAAGTTGCATTCGATAAACTGCATCTGTTTGACAGAGAGAGCGAGGAATCGCTTGGATATCCGGATGAGATAAAGAAAGAGAGGGAAGAGTATGTCTATCCTGATTAGTACGAATATGTATCCGCAGAATGATTTTTCCCGCGTTTTTTCATATGCAGAAGAAATGGAAGGAAGAGCCGGCGTTGAAATTTTTCCGCTGTTCCATCAGCCAGGGTATGAAGAAACTCTGAAGTCTTTTCTGCCCGGACTGAAAAAATTTCCCGTCAGCTTTCACGGACCTTACTATCAGGCGGAGCATTCAGCCGCTCCGGGTACGGAAGAGTATTGCAGGACAATGGAAATGTTCCGTAAAACGCTGGAATACTGCGCCGTTTTATCCGGCCGTTACGTAGTGTTTCATCATAATAACTGTTCTGTGATTGGGGCTGACCGGCCGGAGCTTATCCGTATTTCCTGTGAAAACTATTATAAAGCAGAGGAAATGAGCCGGACGTATGGTATTCCTGTCGTAGTAGAAAATGCAGGAGTATCGGCTTATGGGACGATGATGTTTGATCAGAAAGAATTTATCAATCTGTGTAGAAAAGAAAACTACCAGGTACTCATCGATATTGGACATGCCAACGCTAACGGATGGAATTTAAGGCAGGTAATGGAGGAACTGAAGGATCAGATTACGGCGTATCATGTTCATAATAATGACGGCATTCATGATGGCCATCAGAGAATTTTAAACGGAACACTTAATTTTGAGCAGTTTCTCACAGATTTCAGAGAACTGACGCCAGAGGCGGACCTGGTGGTGGAATACGGCGCGGATGTGGCTGACGATGAGGCCGGAATCAGGAGTGATCTGAAAAAAATAGCGCAGATTCCTTTTTTGTGATATGATAGCGTCGGTGTACAAGGGGCAATACGGTTATCCATTGTATACTGACGCTATTCAAAAAAAGGAACTATGGTATGGACGAAAACAGAATTTTGTATGAGGATAAGGAGCTGATCGTCTGCCGCAAAGAGGCGGGCGTCGCCGTGCAGAGCGCGAAGCTCGGGCAGCCGGATATGATGAGCATTCTGAGCAATTATCTGGCTGAAAAAAATAAAAATAAATGGGAGCTTTACGTTGTTCACCGTCTCGATCAGCCGGTGGAAGGAGTGACTGTCTTTGCAAAAACGAAGCGCGCCGCTTCAGAGCTTGGACGCCAGCTGAACGACGGGCGGATGGAAAAAGTTTATCTGGCGGTGTGCTGTGAAGAAAGGGAACAGACGGAGCATAGAGAGGATGACGAAAGGATAACTCTGGTCGATTATCTGGTAAAAGACAGGCGGGAGAACCGTTCTTTTGCGGCAGATAAGAGCAGAAAGGACGCGAAGCGCGCAGAGCTGTCTTATCAAATCGTCGAAAGAAAACATCCGCTTGTTCTGGCGGAAATTCAATTAAAGACGGGTCGCCATCACCAGATCTGCGTGCAGATGGCAAATGCAGGCCTTCCTCTGTACGGCGACCGTAAATACCATAAAAACGGGCAGGAGCAGGGAAGGTATCCGGCGCTGTGCGCCGCTCGTCTTTCTTTTTATCATCCTGCTTCAGGAAAAAAGATGAGCTTTGAAATAAAGCCGGAAGGAGAAATTTTCCGGATATTTAACTGCTGGTAATAGTTTTACTGTGTATAAAAATCTCTCAGTACCGCATACTAACAGCATTGACACGTAAGAAGATGCTGGAAGGTGCGAAGGATGGCAGAGGGAAAAAAATTATTAAAGGCAGCGGGGGTTACGTTTGCAGTATACTTTGTAATCAGGTATCTTCTGCCGTACGTAATTCCTTTTTTTATTGCATACGTACTGGTGCATTTGCTGAATCCTGCCGTGAATGCGATCAGAAAAAAGCTGCCCTGGAAAAAGGAAATTATCGTATCGGTTCTTTTGATTCTGATTCTGACTCTGTTTACTTATTTATTTTATCTGATCTACTGTCAGTTAATGGGACAGATCAGAAAGATTGCGTTAAATCTGGACTATTACTATGACTGCTTCTGCGGGATTGTCGACCGCTGCTGTATGCTGGCGGAAAAAAGTTTCGGATTCCAGGTAGACCAGATCAGGGATTTTGTCTATTCGAGCCTCGACCACGCGACGGAACAGATTCGTGTGTATATTGTGCCGGGAGTCGTGAATTATTCGTTCCGGTCTTTAAAAATACTGGCAGACGCCGGGTTGTTTCTGCTGATGCTGTTTGTATCGGTGATTCTTCTGATGAAGGATTACGATGAAATGAAAGAGAAGCTGGAGCAGTTTAGCTGGTACGGCCATCTTCATAATGTGACGCAGAGAATGTGGAAGCAGGGCGGAATGTATATGAAGGCTCAGATGATGATTATTCTCGTCATCATTATTATCTGTACAGTCGGACTTTGGGCGCTTGGCAATCCGTATTTTCTTGTGCTGGGAATCGTTGTGGGGATTATGGACGCGCTTCCTTTTATCGGAACGGGAACAGTGCTGGTGCCAATGGCTGTTTTTCTTTTGTTCCGGCAGAATTTTCGTCTCGCCGCGGGATATATCGGTCTGTTTCTTCTGACGTACGTAGTGAGGGAGCTTCTGGAGCCGCGCCTCATTGGGGCGAAGCTTGGAGTTTATCCCTTCGTGATGGTCGTCGTAGTCTATGCCGGACTGTATCTGTTCGGCCCGGCCGGCGTGCTGCTCGGCCCCGTGATGCTGCTTACGGTTCTTGAGATTTTGAGAGAATTTCAATGATTTGATTGAATTTTTTACAAATGAATGATATGATGAACTAAAATTTTTGCAGTAACCGGGAATAAATATACAAAAGTACAAAGGGAGGAATTTTAATGCTAAAGGGAATACCGCAGATTTTATCACCGCAGATGCTGAAAGTGCTTTGTGAGATGGGACACGGCGACCGGATCGTGATCGCAGACGGCAATTTTCCGTCGGAGTCCGTTGGAAAAGATGCCATCGTGATCCGCTGCGACGGACACGGAGTACCGGAAATTCTTGACGCAGTATTAAAGCTGTTTCCACTGGATACGAATGTAGAAAAGCCTGTGAATCTGATGGAAGTAACGCCGGGAGAAGACGTAGAGACACCCGTCTGGGATACGTATAAGGAACTGGTAAAAAAATACGACGACAGAGGCGAAGATGCGTTCGGTACGATTGAACGTTTCGCTTTTTATGAGGAAGCAAGGAAGGCATACGCAATCGTAGCTACCGGAGAAAAGGCGCTTTACGCGAACATCATGCTGCAGAAGGGATGCGTCGTGGAATAAGAATATCGAGATACAGAGCGGGGCTGTCGCACAAATCACTTCGGCGCTCTCTGGCATCCGTGTTCACCCTGTCCTCCTGATATCTGTCCGTATCAGGCGTATCAATCCGCCCTATACGGACAGATATCTCGGACATGTGTACACATGGATGCCAGAAAGCCGCCTTAAGTTTAGTGCGGCGGCCCCGTCTTAACATCTTCATTTTTATTGTGTATCTATTATTGATATTAAGGACATTTGTGAAGATAAGCGGATACAGAAAATTTAAGGAGGGGCAGAAATGGATGAAAATACATTTTAAAGAAGGAAAACCCTGTCCTATCAGTGACTGGTATAGACACACTGTGCCTCAATTCTATCGAATTGATTCAATATGCTCGAAAAAGCGCTGCAAGTCAGGTAAATATCGTCCAGCTTATGACTTATTATGCGCTTGGATGCTGGATTGTAGAAGAACAGCAGTCCGGCGATTACCGCGCTGGTTATGGAAAAAAAGTGATTCAAACGCTTTCGGACAGGCTGAATGCGGAGTTTGGAAAAGGATTTTCGGTTGATACACTTGAAAATACAAGGAAATTTTATTTGTGTTATCAAGATCGGATTTCCGAAACGTTGTTTCGGAAATTCACTGAGAAAAAATCCGAAGCAGTGTTTCGGATTTCTGATGAGTCTGTTCCATTTACATTATCATGGTCGCATTATCTTCAACTCATGCGGATTAAAAACCCGGACGAACGTAGATTTTACGAAATTGAAGCCACAAAATCATCATGGAGTATCAGAACGCTGCAGAGACAATACAATTCCAGTCTGTATGAACGTCTGGCACTTAGCCGAAACAAGGACGAAGTTATGCGTTTGGCTCAGGAGGGCAATGTGATCGAAAAGCCCGCAGATATTGTTAAGCAGCCCACAGTTCTGGAATTTCTTGGGATTGAGGAACAAGCGGAATACTCGGAAACCGACCTTGAATCGGCAATTATAGAAAAGCTGCAAAAGTTTCTGTTGGAACTGGGAAAAGGATATTTGTTTGAAGCTCGCCAGAAGCGGTTTACTTATGATGAAGAAAATTTCTATGTAGATCTTGTGTTTTATAATCGTTTGCTCCGTTGTTATGTACTGATTGATTTAAAAATTGACAAATTGACCCATCAAGATTTGGGACAGATGCAGATGTATGTCAATTACTATGACAGGTATCAAAAACTCCCGGACGAAAATCCTACTATTGGGATTTTACTCTGCAAGGAGAAAAATGATGCCATTGTTCAAATGACGTTGCCGCAAAACAGTAATATTTTTGCGTCGGAATATAGCCTTTATCTGCCGGATAAAAAATTGCTTCAAAAGAAATTACAAGAATGGATTGATGAAGAGACAGGGGGAGAGGATAAATGAAGTTGCAATTCAAGTATCAGAAATTTCAGGTTGATGCGGCAAAAACTGCAGCAGATAGTTATCAGATGTATGATGATCCTTGCATCGCTATAATAAATTGTGGACACAGGCAATAAAATACATGTATAATATCTTTTGTCTGGCAATAGCGTGTTGCCCCTTGTACACTGACGCTATCAGATGTTCATGGAAAATGAGGAGATATAAAAACATGAAAAGGAAAGTAAATGATACGCTCGCGGAGCTTTTAACAGGAATTCTGGTTTTTGGAATTATTGTTCAGATTATCGAACTGATCGTAGCGGCGGTCTGTCCCGATTTTGCCGGTTCTGTTCCTTCCTTTGTGATCGGATTGTGGATCGGGATTGCTGCGGCGTTTGGACTTGCCGTCCATATGTACCACTCAATAGACAAAGCGCTTGGGATGAAGCCGGGAAAAGCGGAATCCTATATGAGAATCACATATCTGGTTCGTACGCTGGCGATGCTTGCGGTGGCCGCTTTTGTGTATTTTCTGAACTTTGGCTACGTGATGGCGACGTTTCTCGGGATGCTGTCGTTAAAGTTCGGGGCGCTTCTGCAGCCGCTCATGCATAAGTTATTCATAAAATTAAAAAATAAGAAGTAAAAAATTCAGACAGGGTACGGTAACGGTTGTGTTTAAGAACAAGAGACAAAATGAAATATTTAAAATTTTATTGAAGGAAGGCGAGGTAAAGACGAAAGAGCTCTGTCAGAAATTCGGCGTCTCCGATATGACGATCCGCAGAGATCTGGATCAGCTTCTCAATATGCAGGGCGTCGTACGTACCCATGGGGGAGCGCTGTATTCGGGGAGCTTTGCAGATAAAAAATTCGGGGCGGAGCAGATCGCGATGAGCCATGCAAAGGAGCAGATCGCAGTCAGGGCACTGTCTTTTGTGGAGCCGGATCAGAGGATTTTTATAGATTCGGGAACTACGACCATGTATGTGGCGAAGAACCTTCCGATCGAGAGCCATAATATTGTTCTCACGAATAATCTCAGAATTGTGAATGAAGTATCGGACAGGCCGCACGTATCCGTAATTATCATAGGCGGATCGATGAGAAAAGGAACTCTCTCCTGCTATGGTTCACAGACGGAGGACCAGATCAGGAATTATCATATGGATATCGCGTTTCTGGGTGCTAGTTCTATCGGCAGCGACGGATTCATTTATGACGGATATCCGCCCGAAGCAGGCGTGAAAAAAAGTATTATCGCTTCCTCACGAAAGGTATACGTACTCGTAGATTCCACGAAATTTAATACGTTTAATTTAATTAATTACAGCAGTGTCAGAGACGTCACCGGCATTATTACAGATGCCGGTATCGACGGCAAAACGTACAGCCAGTTAAAAAATATGGGCTGTAACATTATTATAGCTGAATAGAAGATGAAAATGGGGCTGCCGCAGAAAGCCGCCTTAAATTTCGTGCTACAGCCTCTTCGCGCTGTCTTCATCAGCAGTATTTTCATCAGCTTCATCCCCGGCGGCATCTTCTTCAGGCATGTACTTTGCAAAGATTTTGTTGAGAAAATGCGAGTTGATAAATGCCAGTCCGGAAAAACCGACCAGAATCCATACGAGAAGTCCGTACCACAGCGTGATGCTGTTCCAGAAGGTGAGTATTACGGCGGCGGCCGTGATTACCATCATTACGAAGGTGCGCGGAAAATCCGCGACGGCGATAATGAGGGAATTTTTGAAGGTAGCCCGGATATTGTTCTCAAACCGCGACAGCACCGGAAAGATGTAGAGGAATACCATTAAAAAAACGAGGGCGGTAGCGGATATGATGACAAGGAGGACGTTAGAAAAAGCCGTCTTCGTCTGTATTAAAATAAAAATGTCAACTCCGAAGACGCATCCTGCGGCCAGCAGAATCAGCCAGATGATCAAGCCCTGCCGGAAATTCTGCTTAAATGATTTGAAAAATCCCCTTACGATATACCCTTCTTCGTTTGACGCTATTTTGAGCGTGACGTAGTACAGCCCGGTCAGCGCCGGACCGATCGTGACAACCGGAATGCAGCACAGGATAAAGATGAGATTCAGAATCATCAGATCTGAAATCCTGTTAAGCGCCCGGAAAAGCCCGTTATCCATGGAAAAAAATCTTTGCATGTCCTGTCTCCTGATTTTCTGATTTTTTGAAAGTCCGTCTTATTGAGGACAGTATAGTATTTTTTTTGAAAAAAATCAATGAACGCTTCCTGATTTTCAGTATTATCTTTGTTTTCAGCCAAATATTTTTCTGTGCTTTTCGCATTTTCCCTGATTCATAAATTGACAATGTTTACGGAGGTAGGATATAATTAATAAATGCGTATATGCGAGAGTTTCTAATATTTATCGTAATTGTTTTAAATAAGGGCTTAATGAGTCACTGTTGAAGGAGGCAGACGATGTTATACGATAAAGTGCCTACCAGTCTGAACTTTGTCGACCGCGAAAAGCAGACAGAGAAATTCTGGAAAGAAAATAAGATTTTTGAAAAGAGTATGGATAACCGCAAAGATGGAGAGACGTACACCTTTTATGACGGACCTCCTACCGCTAACGGAAAGCCTCATATCGGACACGTTCTGACGCGCGTCATCAAAGACATGATTCCGCGCTATCAGACGATGAAAGGAAAAATGGTTCCGCGCAAGGCCGGATGGGATACGCACGGACTTCCGGTCGAGCTGGAAGTGGAGAAGCTGCTCGGGCTGGACGGAAAAGAACAGATTGAGGAATACGGCCTCGTACCATTTATTGACAAGTGTAAAGAGAGTGTCTGGAAGTACAAGGGGATGTGGGAGGATTTCTCCGGTACGGTCGGCTTCTGGGCGGATATGGATGATCCGTACGTAACGTACCATGACGACTATATTGAATCGGAATGGTGGGCGCTGAAGACGATCTGGGACAAGGGTCTCTTATATAAAGGCTTCAAAGTCGTTCCTTACTGTCCGCGCTGCGGGACTCCGCTCTCTGCGCAGGAGGTAGCGCAGGGATATAAGACGGTGAAAGAGCGCTCTGCAATCGTCCGCTTTAAAGCAAAGGGAGAGGACGCATATTTTCTTGCGTGGACGACGACTCCCTGGACGCTTCCCTCCAATGTCGGTCTCTGCGTGAACCCGGAGGAGAATTACTGCAAGGTAAAGGCTGCGGACGGTTATACGTATTATATCGCCGAGGCGCTGCTCGATAAGGTGCTCGGACGCCTTGCAGATGAGGAAAAAGGCGTTAAGGCGTATGAGGTTCTCGAAACTTATAAGGGAACAGAGCTGGAATATAAGGAGTATGAACCGCTGTTTGCGTGCGCCGGAGAAGCCGCCGCAAAGCAGCACAAGAAAGGATTTTTCGTGACCTGCGACGGTTACGTTACGATGTCGGACGGTACCGGTATCGTCCACACAGCGCCGGCCTTCGGTGAGGACGATGGAAGAGTCGGACGCAAATACGATCTGCCTTTCGTACAGTTTGTAGACGGAAAGGGAGAAATGACGGCGGATACACCGTATGCGGGACTGTTTGTCAAGGATGCGGATAAGCCGATTCTCGTCGATCTGGAGAAAGAAGGAAAGCTTTACGAGGCGCCGAAGTTCGAGCATGAGTATCCTCACTGCTGGCGCTGCGATACGCCGCTGATCTACTATGCGCGCGAATCGTGGTTCATTAAGATGACGGCGGTGAAGGATGATCTGATCGCAAATAATAATACGATTAACTGGATTCCTGAGAGCATCGGGAAAGGACGCTTCGGCGACTGGCTGGAGAATGTTCAGGACTGGGGAATCTCAAGGAACCGCTACTGGGGAACTCCGCTTAATATCTGGTACTGCGAAGACTGCGGCCATATGCATTCGATCGGCAGCAGGCAGGAGCTGTACGAAATGAGTGGAAATGAGGAGGCAAAGACGGTTGAGCTGCACCGCCCGTACATTGACGAGATTACGATTCCCTGTCCGAAATGCGGGAAGACGATGCACCGTGTTCCGGAGGTGATAGACTGCTGGTTTGACTCGGGTGCGATGCCGTTTGCACAGCATCATTATCCGTTCGAAAATAAAGAATTATTTGAAAAGCAGTTCCCGGCGCAGTTTATCTCAGAGGCGGTGGACCAGACGAGAGGATGGTTCTATTCTCTTCTGGCCGAGTCCACGCTGCTGTTCAACAAGGCTCCGTATGAGAACGTAATCGTTCTCGGCCACGTGCAGGATGAAAACGGGCAGAAGATGAGCAAGTCGAAGGGGAATGCGGTGGATCCGTTCGAGGCGCTTAAGACGTACGGAGCAGATGCGATCCGCTGGTATTTCTATATCAACAGCGCTCCGTGGCTGCCGAACCGCTTCCACGGAAAGGCAGTGCAGGAAGGGCAGCGCAAGTTCATGGGTACGCTGTGGAATACGTACGCATTCTATGTGCTGTATGCGAATATTGACGATTTTAATCCGATGAATTATACGCTGGAGTATGAGAAGCTTCCGGTTATGGATAAGTGGCTGCTCTCAAAGATGAATACGATGATTCAGGCGGTAGACGACGACCTTGGCAATTACCGTATCCCTGAGGCGGCAAGGGCGCTCCAGGAATTTGTAGACGACATGAGTAACTGGTACGTCAGAAGAAGCCGCGAGCGTTTCTGGGCGAAAGGAATGGGGCAGGATAAGATCAATGCTTATATGACGCTCTATACGGCCCTCGTAAATACATGCAAGGCCGCCGCGCCGATGATTCCGTTTATGGCGGAGGATATCTACCGGAATATCGTATGTAGGGTGAATCCGGATGCTCCGGAAAGCGTTCATCTGTGCGATTTCCCTGTGGCAGAGGAATCGCAGATCGACAAAGAAATGGAAACGTCGATGGACGAGGTACTGAAGATCGTCGTGATGGGCCGCGCCTGCAGAAATACTGCCAATATCAAGAACCGTCAGCCGATTGCAAAAATGTATTTCAAGGCTCCGAAGGAGCTGCCGCAGTACTATACTGATATTATCCGCGACGAGCTCAATGTAAAAGAGGCAGAGTTCACGACGGATGTCAGCGGATTTACTTCCTATACGTTCAAGCCGCAGCTTAAGACGGTGGGTCCGAAATACGGAAAGCTGCTCGGAAAGATCCGGCAGGCGCTTCCTGAGATGGACGGAAACGCCGCTATGAGCGAGCTTAAGGCAAACGGCGCTATCACGCTGAAGTTCGGAGCGGACGAGGTCGTTCTCTCTGAGGAAGACCTGCTGATCGAAGCTGCGCAGACGGAGGGTTACATCTCTGAAAATAACGGCGATATTACGGTCGTGCTGGAGACGACGCTGACGCCGGAGCTCATTGAAGAGGGATTTGTGCGCGAGCTCATCAGCAAAATTCAGACGATGCGGAAAGAGGCAGGATTTGAGGTAATGGATAAAATCCGCGTATCGGCGGAAAATAATGACAGGATTCTTTCGGTCATGAAGAAATTTGAAGGTGAAATCATGACGGACGTTATGGCGGATGAAGTCGTGTACGAGGATACAGTGGGATATTCGAAGCAGTGGAATGTCAACGGAGAAGAAGTCATTCTGGGTGTTGAGAAACTGTGACGATTTCACTTATTTGATCAGGCATCAGAAGAGATTGCGGACTGTTTTGAAAACTCAGATTTTGAAAGGAATGGGAGCGGAGAAATGAATAAATTAATCGACAAGAACGCATTTAAGGAAAAAGTAAAAGAAAATGTCAAGACGCTTTATCGCAAAACGATCAAAGAGGCTGACCAGCAGCAGTTGTTTCAGGCTGTTTCTTACGCAGTAAAGGATGAAATCATCAATAACTGGCTTGCGACGCAGAAGCAGTATGAGATCGACGACCCGAAGACGGTGTACTATATGTCCATGGAATTTCTGATGGGCCGCGCGCTCGGCAACAACCTCATCAACCTGACCGCATATAAGGAAGTAAAGGAAGCGCTTGACGAGCTTGGCTTTGACTTAAATGTGATCGAGGATCAGGAGCCGGACGCAGCGCTTGGAAACGGCGGACTGGGACGTCTGGCGGCATGTTTTCTGGATTCTCTTGCTACGCTCGGATATTCCGCATACGGCTGCGGAATCCGTTACCGCTACGGTATGTTCAAGCAGAAGATTGAGAATGGATATCAGGTAGAGGTGCCGGATAACTGGCTGAAAAACGGAAATCCGTTCGAGCTGCGCCGTCCGGAGTACGCAAAGACCGTCAAGTTCGGCGGATACGTGCGCGTAGAGTACGACGAGCAGAAGAAGAGAAATAATTTCATCCAGGAAGGATACCAGTCTGTTATGGCGATTCCTTTCGATATGCCGATTCTCGGATATAACAATAACCTTGTAAATACGCTCCGCGTATGGGACGCTGAGGCGATCAACGACTTCCATCTCGATTCCTTTGACAAGGGCGATTACCAGAAGGCCGTAGAGCAGGAAAACCTCGCGAAGAATATCGTAGACGTCCTGTATCCGAACGACAACCACTACGCGGGAAAAGAGCTTCGTCTGAAACAGCAGTACTTCTTTATCTCTGCGAGCGTGCAGGAAGCAGTTGCTAAATATAAGAGAACTCATGACGATATCCGCAAATTCTACGAGAAGGTTACGTTCCAGCTCAACGATACGCATCCGACCGTCGCAATCGCAGAGCTGATGCGTATTCTGGTGGACGAGGAAGGGCTTGCCTGGGAAGAAGCATGGGATATCACGACGAAGACATGCGCTTACACGAATCACACGATTATGGCAGAGGCTCTTGAAAAATGGCCGATTGAACTGTTTTCCAGACTTCTTCCGCGTATTTATCAGATCATTGAAGAGATCAACCGCCGTTTTGTAGAGGAGATTCATAGAAAATATCCGGGCAATCAGGAAAAAATCCGCAAGATGGCGATCATTTACGACGGGCAGGTCAAGATGGCGCATCTTGCCATTGCAGCAAGTTATTCTGTAAACGGCGTTGCAAGACTGCATACGGAGATTCTGAAGAATCAGGAACTGCGGGATTTCTATGAGATGATGCCGCAGAAGTTCAACAATAAGACGAACGGAATCACGCAGAGAAGATTCCTTCTCCATGCAAATCCGCTGCTTGCTGACTGGGTAACGGACCATATCGGTGATGAATGGATCACGGATCTGCCGCAGATTGCGAAAATGAAGCTTTTTGCAGACGATCCGAAAGCACAGCAGGAGTTCATGAACATCAAGTATCAGAACAAGCTGCGCCTTGCAAAATATATCAAAGAACACAACGGAATCGATGTGGACCCGCGATCGATCTTCGATGTGCAGGTGAAGAGACTGCATGAATACAAGCGCCAGCTTCTGAATATCCTGCATGTGATGTATCTGTATAATCAGATCAAGGATCACCCGGAGATGGATTTCTATCCGAGAACATTTATTTTCGGAGCAAAGGCGGCAGCAGGATACCGCCGTGCAAAACTGACGATCAAGCTGATCAACAGTGTAGCAGATGTGATCAACAATGATAAGTCGATCAACGGAAAGCTGAAAGTTGTATTTATCGAAGACTACCGCGTATCAAACGCCGAAATTATCTTTGCTGCGGCTGATGTCTCTGAGCAGATCTCCACGGCAAGCAAGGAAGCATCCGGTACAGGAAATATGAAGTTTATGCTGAACGGCGCTCCGACTCTCGGAACGATGGACGGCGCAAACGTTGAGATCGTGGAAGAGGTAGGCATCGAGAACGCGTTTATCTTCGGCCTGTCGGCAGATGAGGTAATCCGCTATGAAAATGAAGGAGGATATCATCCGACAGATTATTTCAATAACGATCAGGATATCCGCCGCGTGCTGATGCAGCTCATCAATGGAGAATACTGCCATAACAATCCGGAGATGTTCCGTGATATCTATGATTCACTGCTGAATACAAACAGCAGCGACCGGGCTGATACGTATTTTATTCTTGCTGACTTCAAGTCCTATGCAGAAGCGCAGAGACGTGTCGAGAAAGCGTACCGCGACGAGGCAGGATGGGCGAAGATGGCGATCCTGAATATGGCAAGCAGCGGAAAGTTTACGTCTGACCGTACGATCCAGCAGTATGTCGATGAAATCTGGCATCTTGATAAAGTGACGGTAAAAGTAGATCCCGCTTCCTTCGAAGTCTAAAGGATTAAGAAAAACATATTAAAAATAAGCAATAGGAGTTGCTGCAAAATGCCTGCTGCGGCTTCCGGAACATCCGGTGTACACATGTCCGAGACAGATGTCCTATATGGGGCGGATTCATCCGCCTGATACGGACAGATGTCGGGAGGACTAGGTGAACACGGATGTCCGGAGGCGTTTCTGCATTTTTTGCGGCAGCTCTTTTTCTGTCTGTATAAATCTCTCTGTTTTGGAAATCCTATCATTAATCCGGTGAGGACAAAGAACCTTGTGGGCAGCCTGAGGCTTCCGTACGGAGCTGCTTTCACGGGAATAATGGATGAGGTGAATGATATGGATAAGAGAGGATTTAAAAATTTTATCACAAAACGCAGCAGTATCTGGACGCTTAGCCTGTGTTTGACTGGAATCATCGTGCTGGGCGGCATTGCCGCTGTGGACAAAACGAGAAGAGACAATGAAGAGCAGCAGGAAACGGAGATCGGACAGGTCGCATATCTGGAAGAAGAAATCGGAGATTCTTCTGATGATATTGAGGAATCCCTGTTTCCGACGCTCGAAGAGACAGAGGGACTCGCACAGGCATCAGGCAATGCGGTAGCTGAAGATGGAACCGTTCCTGAGGCGCAGGAAGATACAGCGGAGCAGAATGCAGAAAATACGGCAGAGGAGACGGACGCCGCAATGGAGGCAAATGCGGGAACGGCAGATACAGAAGCTGCAGATACAGCGGCAGATCCTGCATCGGCAGATACGGCTGAAACGCAGACAGATGTTACGGAGGTGCCTGCAGATGCGGCTGAAAATTCAGAAGAAGCGGCTTCTGCACAGGTACTCTCCGAGCAGACACTGATCGACCAGGGAATTGACTTCAGCGATGCAGAAACTCTGATGTGGCCGGCAGCGGGCACGATTCTGATTGATTACAGCATGGATGGAAGCGTGTATTTTCCGACTCTGAACCAGTATAAATATAATCCGGCCCTGATCATCGGAAGCGACGCCGGCAATCAGGTACTGGCATCTGCGAAGGGAATCGTAGAGTCGATTTCGATAGATGAAGAGACAGGAAATACGCTGGTCCTGAATATCGGAAACGGATATAAGCTTACCTACGGACAATTAAAGGAAATCCCTGTCACAGAAGGAAGCGTAGTAGAGGCGGGGACACTTCTCGGATACGTCAGCGAACCGACAAAGTATTACAGTGAGGAAGGCAGTAATCTGTATTTTGCAATGACGCAGAATGACGAGGCAGTCGATCCGGTGCTGTATCTGGAGTAAAGAAAAGAATGTATATTCACACATTTTAAATTGAGGAGTATAATATATCGTATATAATCTGCAGCCGGAATATCACATGGCAGTAATATTTTCTTGGTGGAGTACTTTTTGCTTCGGCTGCTTCAGATACAGAGGGATGGCCTGCCATCCCTTTACATAGATTCCTGTTCGGTACAGAAAGAGAGAGTTTTGCGTGAATTATACTTATATCCTCAAATGCAGTGATGATACCTACTATACAGGGTGGACAAACCACTTAAAAAAGCGGATTGATGTGCATAACCGCGGCTGCGGATCAAAATATACACGGGGGCGTACACCGGTAGAGCTGGTCTATTACGAAGAATTTGAGACAAAAGAAGAGGCGATGAGCCGGGAAGCTGCGATCAAAAAACTGACGAGGAAAGAGAAAGAAAAGCTGGTAAAAGAGGCAGCTATTTCAGAAAGGTACATAGAAAAATGAAGACAGCATATACGAAAGTCAGGCTGGACCGGACCTTTTATAAGAGTTTTTTTTCTGTTTATGTGGTGCTGGTCCTGCAGAATGTAGTGACATTGAGTGTAAATCTTGCCGATAATGTGATGCTTGGGTCGTACAGTGAGACGGCGCTTTCCGGTGTGGCGGCGGTCAATCAGATTCAATTTGTTTATCAGCAGCTTCTGATTGCCCTGGGAGACGGCCTCGTTATTTTCTGCAGCCAGTATTGGGGAAGAAAGATGACCGGACCGATGAAAAAAATCGCTGCGACTGCGATGCAGGCAGCACTTCTGGTCTGCGTCATTCTTTTTGCTGTCGTAAGCATATTTCCGGAACAGGTGCTCCTTTTGTTTACCACAGACGAGCAGATCATCGAACAGGGTGTGCGTTATCTCAATGTGATCCGGTTTACCTATCTGTTTTTTGCGGTAACGCAGATCCTGCTTGCTGCTCTGCGCAGTGTCGAGGTGGTAAAAATCGCCTTTATCCTTTCGATTCAGGCACTCGTCATTAACTGCGGTATTAATTACATACTGATCTATGGAAAATTCGGCGCACCGGAACTTGGCGTCACGGGTGCGGCAATCGGGACTCTGGCGGCAAGGATCGCGGAGTGCGCGGTCCTGATCTGCTATATTGCGTTTAAAGAAAAGAAGCTGCGGATCAGGCTCAGGGATTATTTTACATTTGACCGGTTATTGTGTAAAGATTATATCAAGATAACGGCTCCGATGATGGTGGTGCAGGGACTTTGGGGATTGAATACGGCAATGCAGACGGTAATCCTGGGACATATGGAGGCTGCGGCGATCGCGGCGAACAGTGTGGCATCCACATTATTTATGCTTGTAAAATCCATTCCTATCGGCGCTGCGTCGACGGCTTCTATCATGATCGGGAAAAAGATCGGAGAAAATGATCTGAATATGGTAAAAAATTACGCCAGAGTACTGCAGAAAATGTTTCTGTGCATCGGCGTAATCTGCGGTGTACTGCTGTTTTTCCTCCGGATACCGGTGTTGAGTCTTTATCAGCTTTCAGAAGGGACACGCAGCATGGCAAATACCTTTTTGATTATTTTGAGTGCGATCTGCATTGGGATGTCTTATCAGATGCCGACAAACAACGGGATCATCCGGGGCGGCGGGAATGCAATGTTTGTCGTAAAAGTGGATCTGATCAGTATCTGGCTGATTGTAATCCCGCTTTCCTTCGTGATGGCATTTGTGGTGAAGGCTTCGCCGGCTGTCGTTGTCTGCTGTCTGAACGCCGACCAGATTTTTAAATGTATTCCTGCGTTTCTGGAAGCAAATTACGGACATTGGATCCGAAAACTCACAAGAGACGAGTAATACGGCCTTACCAGTATACGCTTACGTTGGCGTGGCGAAGGACATCCATCAGTTCCGGATCAAGCGCCTCATCTGTGACAAGGCTGCTCACAGAATCCCAGGTATTGAGCAGGAACAGGCCCTGCGAATTTGCTTTTGTGTGATCGGCGAGCAGGATATTGCGGGAAGAATTTCCAGTCATAATGCGCTTGATCTGCGTGCCGGTCATTGCATCATTAAAGACGCCGTTTTTTGAAAAACAGCTGCAGGAAGTAATGGTTGCATCTACGAATATCTGCTTGGCAATGGAAATGGAAATATCATCGTCAAAGGTATTATAGTCCTGGCCTAAAAATCCTCCTATGGCGAAGATACGGATGCCCGGATTTCCATGCAGCAGTTTCAGGGCGTGGAAACTGTTCGTAAATATGGTAAAAGAGTCATTTGGGTTCAGCAGCTTCAGCAGTTCCAGCGCTGTGCTGCTGCCGTCTACATAGATAGAAGACACTCCCTTTAAAAGTTCAAGGGCGGTGGAAGCTATTTTCTGTTTCAAATCAAGATTTTCTCTGCTTCGGTGATCAAATGAAAATTCCTGTCTGTTTTTATTGGTAATATGAGCTTTCCCGTATGTACGATTGATTAAGTTGGAACGCTCCAGACTGTCCAGATCCCTTCGTATCGTCATTGATGAAACGTTAAACTGTTCTGACAGGGTATTTACAGATACTTCATTGTTCAATTTCAGAATATTATAAATTTGCTTTCGCCTTTCTTCTACCTTCAAAACGCTCACCCACCTTGTAATAATGTTCGTTCTGCATGGATTATAATAATAAAATCATAAAAAAGCAACAATTAATTGTAAAATAATACCAGCTGCCTCCGGGGGCCGGTTTTTCTGGAAAAATCGCAGAGAAACGGGAATTTCCGAAATGCCGGATCAAATCCTGAACTGAAATTTTGTTTTCTAAAATAAACATCAATACAATAAAACGAACATTTAAAGGTAGTGACAATGAACATTTTTTCTGTTATAATTGCGGCAATATAAAACAAACGATAATTCTGACAAAAAAACAAAGACTAAAAATAACGAAAACGTATGAAGGAGGAGACATGAAAATGGGAGAATTGAAGGAAAAAATGGAAAAACTTGGGATTTCTGAAGAATCCATCAATGAAGTGCTGTTTGTGGCAAAAAGAATGGATGATAAAGGACTGGTAAATTCTTTTGCCGGCAACATTTCTACGAAAAAGGACGGAAAAATCTATATCACGCCGACCGGTCAGAATAAAGCGCTTCTGACCGCAGAGAAAGTCGCTGTCATAGATGAAAATGGTGACAGGATCTGGGGAATGAAAGAAACCTCAGAGATCATCATGCACACGATGGCTTACGATATCTGCGAAAAGAACGGCTGGAACGTAGGAGGAGTCGTGCATTGCCATTCAAATGTCATGACGGCGTTTTCCATGGCAGGAATGGATGTCGAGACGGAAGCATTTCCGGAAATGCTGGGGAACTTCCATAAAATTCCCTGTGTGCCGTACGGCGCTCCGGGAACAAAATATATTCTGACAATGGCGGAGCCTTATCTGGCAGAAGGATACCGCATTGTGCTTCTTGGAAATCACGGGTGCCTGGCAGTCGGAAAGACGGTTGAGGATGCCATGAATATCGTAGAAGCTTGTGAAGCGCTGGCTACACAGATCCTGATTACGAATTTTATCCTGAAAGGAGAAAAGCCGTTAGCGAAAGAAGAACTGGCAAGATTCTACGAAATCTTTAAAGAGAACAGAGATAAATGCCGGAAATAGTGCGTAAGAAAGCAGTATCATAAGTCAGAAACTCCGAATCCGGAAACAGAAAAAGAAGATTGAACTTTCAGAAAAAAGCAGGTATAATTTTCTGAAAACGGAGGAGGCGATCTGATGAAAAAAAGACTGTTGTTTTTGATGCTGGCCGGATGTCTGGCAGCCGGTTCTGCTGCTTTTGCCGGATTTCATAATCTCCCGGTCTATGCGCAGGAAAAAGAACTGGACGCACAAAAATTTGCGGAAACGCTGTGCACCGGCGACGTAACAGAACTTGAAAACAATTATACTTATACGGAGGAGCTTTTGACAGCTCTTGAGCCTGCAGGCGGATTTGCAGGACTGCAGGCTTCTCTCAAACAGTTGGGTGCGCTTAAGCAGACCGGGGAACCTGTCGTGTCAGAAGTTTCCGGTTATACATCTTACAGTGTGCCATGCCAGTTTGAGGTTCAGAATGTCAATCTGGTGATCAATGTAAATGCAAAGGGACAGATTGCAGGAATTATGACTGCCGCATATGCGGAGCCGGCCAGGAGTGAAGAGCTTCCCGAAGGACTGGCGGAACTGGATCTTGGTATTCCGGTGGAAGGAGAGGAAGGATGGGAGCTTCCGGGAACGCTTACCCTGCCGGATGTTCAGGGAGAATATCCTGCGGTCGTTCTGGTGCATGGTTCCGGTCCGAATGACAGAGATGAGACGATAGGGCCAAACAAAGTGTTCCGCGATCTGGCATGGGATCTGGCACAGCAGGGGATCGCGGTTTACCGCTATGATAAGAGGACCTATGTCTATGGACAGGAGCTGGCGGATGATGCGGAGATTACTCTCGAGGAAGAAACAGTGGAGGATGCGAAGCAGGCGGTCCTTACGCTGAAGCAGCATCAGAATATCGACGAGGAGCATGTCTATGTCCTGGGACATTCGCTCGGAGGAGAAGCGCTTCCGATGATCCATAAGGCGCTGACAGATGAGGGCGAGTCGGCAGCCGGGTACGTATTTCTCGCGGCGCCTGCAAGAAAGCTTCCCGATATCATGCGGGAGCAGTACGACTTTTTGTATTCTCTGATGCCGGAGCTTACAGAAGAGCAGGAAAGTGAAAAGGACGTGATATACGAAGAGCTCGATAAGCTGAATGACCTGGATTCTCTGGCAGAGGATGAACCGGTTCTTGGCGCGTATAAGAAATACTGGGAATATCTTGACCAGTATGATTATGTGGAAATGGCAGGAGAGATTGAGGAAAACTGTCTTGTACTGCAGGGAGAAGAAGATTATCAGGTCACGATGGAGGACTTTTCGATCTGGCAGGATGCTTATGGAGATAAGAGCAACTGGAGCTTTATCAGCTATCCGGGACTGACTCATTTATTTATGCCCGGCGAGCGGGAGAACGGCAATGAGGATTATATGACGCCGCAGACGGTCGATCCGCAGGTGACAGCAGATATTGCAAAATTTGTGATGGAAGAAAAGTAAACAGGAATAAAAGGGGGCTGTCGCAGGAATGCAGATGCAAAGCATTTCTGTGACAGCCCCTTCTCAGGTAACCGTTCTTTTTTAGCCGAAGTATCTCTTCAGAAGACCTGCGAATGCTTTTCCGTGACGAGCCTCGTCTCTTGCCATTTCATGAACTGTGTCATGGATTGCGTCGAGGTTTGCTTCTTTTGCACGTTTTGCAAGATCAAATTTTCCTGCTGTCGCGCCGTTCTCAGCTTCTACTCTCATCTCAAGGTTCTTCTTTGTGCTGTCTGTTACTACTTCGCCGAGCAGCTCTGCAAATTTAGCAGCATGCTCTGCTTCTTCGTAAGCAGCTTTTTCCCAGTAAAGACCGATTTCCGGATAACCTTCTCTGTGAGCAACTCTTGCCATTGCAAGGTACATACCTACTTCGGAACATTCTCCTTCGAAGTTTGCTCTGAGGTCTGCAAGGATATCGTCAGATACGCCCTTAGCAACTCCAACAACATGCTCTGCTGCCCATGTCATTTCACCCTTCATCTCTGTGAATTTCTCAGCCGGTGCTTTACATACCGGGCACTGTGCCGGAGCTGCATCTCCTTCGTAAACATAACCACATACATTACATACAAACTTTGCCATAATCGTATCTCCTTTTTATATGATTTATAATGATTGATAACAGTAATAATTACTGTTATCAATATATCACTGTTTTACTTGTTTGTCAAGCATGATTTAAAAATTATTATTATGAAATTTTCGTAAGTTTATTCCTGCTGCATTCCTCACATGTCCCGTAAAAGTTTGCGCGGTATGATTCAATCACTCCCGGGGATATGCGTGCGGCTGCGTCAATGAATGAATCAATATCCTCCATATGGATATCATATACTTTGTGGCACTGTGTGCAGATAAAATGCTGATGCGGCTCTAAATTCGCGTCGTAATGCTCTGCGCTGCTGCCGGCAGAACTTTTTGTGATCTCTCCGAGCTGCTCTAATAAAGAAAGGTTCCTGTATACAGTGCCCAGACTGATATTCGGATAAATTTCACGCAGACATGTATATACAGTATCTGCGGTAGGGTGGTCTGTGTGGCCCGCCAAAAATGTCTTAATAGCTTCCCGCTGTCTGCTGTATTTTAGTGTCGCCATAATCATCTCCTAAAAACAATAATCATTATCATAGTTAATATAGCAAAAAGAATTTACAATGTCAATTCTTTTCAAAATAAATTTTATGGAGTATGATGGTAATAGACAAAATTATTTTGAATTTAATAATATGAAGAAACTGGAGGAAAGCTATGATTTATGATGTAATTATTATCGGTTCCGGACCTGCAGGTCTGGCAGCCGCAATTTACGCACAGAGAGCGAGACTGTCTGCTGTTGTCCTGGAAAAAGAGTATATGAGCGGCGGTCAGGTGCTGAACACTTATGAGGTGGACAATTATCCGGGACTGCCAGGAACCGGCGGTTTTGAGCTTGGGATGAAGTTCCGGGAGCATGCGGAAAAGCTCGGCGCACAGTTCATTAATATAGAAGCAAAGCATGTCGGTCTGGAAGAAGATGGAAAAATCAAGGTGGTTTATACGACCCGCGAGGAATACCGCGCGCGTACGGTCATATTTGCGATGGGATCGCGCTACCGCAAACTCGGAGTGCCCGGTGAAAAGGAACTGACCGGTATGGGTGTTTCTTACTGTGCGACGTGTGACGGAGCATTCTTTAAGGGAAGAAAGGTCGCAGTCGTGGGCGGCGGCGATGTTGCCGTAGAGGACGCGCTGTTTCTTGCCAGAGGATGCGAAAAAGTCTATCTGATCCACAGAAGAGATGAATTAAGAGCGGCGGCGATCCTGCAGGAACAGCTGAAAAAATGTGAGAATGTAGAGTTTTTGTGGAGCACAGAGGTGACTGCCGTGCCAGGAGAAGACCATGTAGAATGTGTGAAGATTCTCAATAAAAAAACGGGGGAAGAGAAAGTCCTGGATGTAGACGGCGTATTTATTGCAGTCGGAACAATACCAAATACAGGAATCATTACAAATTTATTACATTTAGATGAAAATGGTTACATTATTGCTTCAGAGGACGGAAAGACGGAAATACCGGGCATTTTTGCAGCCGGCGATATCAGAACGAAGCAATTAAGGCAGATTGTGACGGCAGCGGCAGACGGAGCGAACGTGATTACGTCTGTTCAGGCTTATCTGAACACCTTATCCTGATAAAAATAAAGCGGAAGCTCCTCAATCCTTACGTATTCCTTTTGAAAAAATTAAAAAATTATTTAAAATGCTTGACATAGAAGTTCACATTTGTTATGATATGGACGTAATAAATGTAACAAATTTGTAATAACTACAGATTCAGCGTAGTTATTCTGGAGGAAGGGATAAGTAATGAAAAGAGGAGTATTACAGTTTACGGCTTGTTGCCTGGCTGCAGGAATGACATTTTCGGGGATGAGTACTGTAGCATTTGCAAGTAAAGATACGACACTGGCTGGTTTCAGCGGTGTACCGGCAGCAGCTGTTTCAGATGAAGGGGCAGAAACGGAACAGGAATCAGAAGAGACTGCACAGACAGAAGTCCAGGAGACGGAAGCCGCACAGACAGAGGCTCAGGAAACAGAGGCGCCGCAGACAGAAGCGGCACAGACGGAAGTTCAGGAGACAGAGCCGGTCGTAGATACGAGCATGAGCGGTGAGATGGCTTTTGCACAGTGCGATGAATATATTAATATAAGAAGCGGAGCAAGTACAGACAGCGAAGTAGTAGGTAAGGTCTACAACAATGGTTCCGTGACGATTTTAAGCCAGGTAGGTGACTGGTACGAAGTCCAGTCAGGAAATGCTACCGGATACGTAAAGACAGAGTATTTCGCGACGGGCGCGGAAGCAGACGCGATCGCAGAGGAAGTAGCATACAACGTTGCTACCGTATATCCGGAAGCGCTTGTTGTACGTGCTGAGGCGAGCGAAGATTCCGAGCAGATCGGCATGGTCTACAGTACAGATGAGCTGGAAGTCGTTGAATACGAAGGGGACTGGATGAAGGTTGCCCTTGGCGACGGTGTTTACGGATACGTAAGTGCTTACTATGTAGGCTATGATACATATTATGCGACAGCAGAGACGCTGGAGGAAGAGCAGGCAAGACTGGATCAGGAATGGCTTGACTATCTGGCGCAGCAGGAAGCAGAACAGGCAGCTGCAGAGCAGGCATATCTGGATGCGATCGCAGCGGAGCAGGCAGCAGCGGAACAGGCGGCTGCAGATGCAGCAGCTCAGGCACAGGCGGAAGCTCAGGCAGTGATCGATTCTCAGGCTCAGCAGACAGCAGATGCGCAGGCGGCTGCAGAACAGGCATACCAGGAATATCTGGATGCACAGGCAGCGGCTGACGCAGCGACACAGCAG
Source organism: Candidatus Choladousia intestinipullorum (assembly GCA_018711885.1). GTDB lineage: Bacteria > Bacillota > Clostridia > Lachnospirales > Lachnospiraceae > Choladousia > Choladousia intestinipullorum. The sequence goes on from DVHT01000204.1 coordinate 24,943, forward strand.
GCCGATGAGCAGGCAGTTTATGATACGGCAGCTCAGGCACAGGCAGAATATCAGGAATACCTGAATGCACAGGCAGCAGCGGACGCTCAGGCGCAGCAGGAAGCAAATGCATCTGCACAGGCGCAGGCCGATGCGGAAGCAGCGGCTCAGGCAGCAGCTGATGCGGCAGCGCAGGCACAGGCAGAAGCAGACGCAGCAGCTTCAGCCGGAACAGAAGATACATCTGCAGACAGTTCAGGCTCAGAAGAGAGCTATGAAGATACTTCATCGTCATCATCGACGCTGGGACAGGAAATCGTAAACTTTGCAGTACAGTTTGTCGGAAATCCATACGTATGGGGCGGCACAAGCCTGACAAACGGAGCTGACTGTTCCGGATTTACACAGTCTGTATTTGCAAACTTCGGCATCAGCATTCCGCGTACGGCAGCGGCACAGTCCGGCAGCGGTACACCGGTAGACCTGGGAAGCATCCAGGCAGGAGACCTTCTCTTCTACAGCGGCGGAAGCGGAATCGGACATGTAACGATCTATATGGGTAACGGACAGGTCGTACATGCAAGCAATTCCAATACGGGAATCATCATTTCTGACTACGGTTACCGTACACCGGTTTCCGCAAGAAGATACTGGTAAAATTACATACGGCAAGATTACGGGAGTCCACTGGCAACAGTGGGCTCCCTTCCAATTGTAAGCACTTATCCTCTCTGTGATAAATCTTTTCGTAAATCTTGCACGATAAAAAGGAAGGTGATATACTCAATGCAAATAATTTTCGGGAGACGACAGCAATGACAAAGAATGACTGGTATGAGGCCGGCGACCAGATAAAAAAGCTGGTACAGGATGCAGTAGACAGCAAGGATTTTTCACAGTTGAGCGATACGATCACAAACGTGGTAAATGAGACTGTGAACGGACTTCAGTCGGCATTAAAAGAGAATCTGTCACAGAAGCCGCAGGGAGGGCAGACGGGACAGAAGAGGTCGTCTGCCGCAAATCCCTATGAGTATACGAATCGTGAAGCGGCGCAGCGGATCAAAAGGAACCTGCAGGAAAAACGCAAGAAGGCGAAGGAAGAGACAAAGGACAGGGCGCACAAGCCGGTCAGAGTGAAGATAAAAGCTCCGGGAGAAATATCCGGGACTCTTCTGAAATGGTTCGGCTACAGTATGGGCGGCGTGTTCGGGCTGTCGCTGATCATCTATATTGTAGTGGCAGTGACTGGCGGGTTCTTTGCTGTGGATACGGCGACGGGAGTCCTCACCGTATTTTTTTTGGCAAGCGTACTGCTGGGAGCGGCCGGGAGCAGCAGGGCCGGCCTTGCAAAACGTTTCCGCAGATATCAGGAGATTATCGGGAACAGGACTTACTGTTTAGTGGAAGAGCTGGCTGCCGCAGTCGGAAGAAGCTGCAAGTTTGTCGGCAGAGACTTGAGAAAAATGATCAGCCGCGGATTTTTCAGGGAAGGCTATATGGACCGCAAAGGCACGCTCCTGATCACAGACCAGTCCACCTACCAGCAGTATCTGGCCACACAGGCAGAATATGAACGGAGGGGTCTGGAGGAGGAGAAGAGACGGGAGCAGGAGAGACGGAATTCCCGGAACGGGGAGAAAAGGAATTCCCCGGAAAAAAGGGAGATGCCGCCGCAGTGCCAGGAGCTGATCGAGGAAGGACAGAAGTATATTGCGCATATAAGGGAGTGCAATGAACGGATAGAGGGCCAGGAGTTTTCGAAGAAACTGGACAGGCTTGAGCTTGTCATTACCAGGATCTTTTGTGAAGTGGAAAAGGATCCGGAGGACGCCGGGGAACTGAAAAAGATGATGAGTTATTATCTTCCGACGACGAAAAAACTGCTGGACGCCTATTGTGAGATGGATGAACAGCCGATTGCAGGCGAGAATGTGGAGAACACAAAAAGAGAGATTGAGAACGCACTTGATACGTTAAACACGGCGTTTGAGAAATTGCTGGATGGCTTTTTTGAAGAGAAGGCGTGGGATATCTCATCCGATATCCAGGTGCTCCAGAATATGCTTGCCCAGGAAGGACTGACAGGAACGGATTTTACACGGAAATGAGGAGGAAAGCGAAATGAGTGACCAGTTTAAAGACTTTGCTGACGCGCCGGCTCCGGTGCTGACGTTTGGAGAACCGGAACCGCAGGAACCGGTAAAGGAAGAGGTAAAAGAGAGAGAAGATCCGCAGCTTTCCGAAGAGATGCTGACGGAGGAAGAACGGAAAATGGTAGATGATTTCAGCCGTCAGATCAACCTGCATGATTCGAACGGGATTCTGAAGTACGGCGTTGGGACGCAGAAGAAGATGGCGGATTTTTCGGAAAATGCCTTAAAGAATGTCAGGACGAAGGATCTGGGCGAGGTCGGCGATATGATCTCCAATCTTGTGACAGAGCTGAAGAGCTTTGATGCAGAGGAAGAAGAGAAAGGTTTCTTTGGCTTTTTCAAAAAATCCGGCAACAAGCTGAATACGATGAAAGCAAAATACGAAAAAGCGGAAGTAAATGTGGAAAAGATCTGTGAGGTCCTGGAGGGCCATCAGATGCAGCTGATGAAAGATGTTGCGGTCCTTGATAAGATGTACGGGCTGAACCTTTCTTATTTTAAAGAGCTGTCGATGTATATTCTGGCCGGAAAGAAGCGGCTTTCTGAAGTGCGCCGGACAGAGCTTGCCGGCCTGATCGATAAGGCGGATAAAACCGGTCTTCCGGAGGATGCACAGGCGGCCAGAGATCTGGAGTCCCTGTGTGAACGTTTTGAGAAAAAGATCCATGACCTGGAGCTGACGAGGATGATCGCGATTCAGACGGCGCCTCAGATCCGTCTTGTACAGTCCAGCGATTCCCTGATGATCGAGAAGATCCAGTCAACAGTAGTAAATACGGTTCCCCTCTGGAAGAGCCAGATGGTTATTGCGCTCGGCGTGGAACATGCGAATCAGGCGGCAAAGGCACAGAGAGAAGTGACGGATATGACGAATGAGCTTCTCAGAAAAAATGCGGCGGCGCTCAAAACTGCCACGGTGGAGAGCGCGAAGGAGTCTGAGCGGGGAATTGTGGATCTTGAAACGCTGAAATCGACGAATGCGGCGCTTATTTCCACGTTTGATGAAGTGATCAGGATCCAGGAGGACGGAAGACAGAAACGACGCGCTGCCGAGGCAGAATTAAACAAAATGGAAGCAGAGCTGAAGAAGAAGCTTCTCGATATCCACAGATAGAGCGGCAGAGGCAAAAAGACTTGACGTAAACGGCTTCGGGCGATAAAATAAAAAAAGCGGGCTTTTACATGCGGACAAATGTCCGCGAAATAAAGACATCTGCAGAAATGAGGAGGAGACATTATGAAACCGTATAAAGAGATGACCCGAGAAGAGCTTTTACAGGAAAAGGCGTCACTGGAAGCCAGATTCAATGAAGTAAAAGCAAAAGGATTAAAGCTTGACATGTCGCGCGGAAAGCCGTCAAAAGAACAGCTGGAACTCTCCAATGGCATGATGGATGTGCTGAACAGCAGCTCCGATATGTTATGCGAGGCAGGTGTGGACTGCAGAAACTATGGAATTATGGATGGCATTCCTGAGGCGAGAAGACTGCTTGCCGATATGTCTGAAGTTCCGGAAAAGAATATTCTGATCTATGGGAATTCCAGCCTGAATGTCATGTTTGATACAGTTTCCCGTGCAATGACGATGGGTGTCTGCGGCCATACGCCCTGGGGCAAACTGGATAAGGTAAAATTCCTCTGTCCGGTTCCCGGATATGACAGACATTTTGGCATTACAGAATTTTTTGGGATTGAGATGATCAATGTACCGCTGCTTGAGACCGGACCGGATATGGATATGGTGGAAAAGCTGGTGGCAGAGGATGACGCGATCAAAGGTATCTGGTGTGTACCGAAGTATTCCAATCCGACCGGTATTTCTTATTCAGATGAAACGGTCAGAAGATTTGCGCATCTGAAGCCGGCTGCGCCTGATTTCCGTATTTTCTGGGATAATGCGTACTCAATCCACCATCTGTATGAGGATGACCAGGACGTGATCCTTGAATTGCTCACAGAATGCGAAAAAGCAGGAACAGAAGATATGGTGTATAAGTTTATCTCGACATCGAAGGTAACTTTCCCGGGATCCGGTATCGCGGCTATGGCTGCTTCCGAAGCAAACCTTGCGGATGCGAGAAGAGCCATGTTTTATCAGACGATCGGACACGACAAACTGAACCAGCTGCGTCATGTACGCTTCTTTAAGGATATGGACGGAATGCGCGCCCACATGAAAAAACATGCTGATATTCTCCGCCCTAAGTTTGAGGCGGTTCTGGATGTTTTTGAGAAAGAGCTCGGCGGTCTTGAAATTGGAAGCTGGGTGAAACCGAAGGGCGGCTACTTCATTTCATTCGACGCGCTGGAAGGCTGCGCAAAGAAGATCGTGGCAATGGCAAAAGAAGCAGGTGTGACGCTTACGGGAGCCGGGGCTACTTTCCCGTACGGAAAAGATCCGAAAGACAGCAATATCCGTATTGCACCTTCTTTCCCGGAACCGGAAGAACTCTCTCTGGCTGCAGAGATCTTTGTATTGAGCGTGAAGCTTGTGAGTCTGGAGAAACTGCTTGCCCTGCGTTCTTAATTAGGATATAATGGACAGAAAGGACAGCCGTGAAAGTGTGCTGTCATTCCAGAGAAATCAGGAAAGAGAAATAAGACGCAGGAGGAACTGATTAACAATGAAGCAGGATATCAATCAAAAAGAACCGTCCGGATCTGTCCAGCAGCAGGAACCAGCCGGTACGAGGACTGCAGATACAAAGAAAGAGCCTGTACAGGCCAGCCGTCCGCGCCGGAAAATGAAAAGCGGCCCGCATATATACGGACAGGAAGACGGCGGGATCAATGCTCAGGAATACGGCCGTCAGGGTACAGTGCGAAGAACGGTACAGGGCGATCCTTCCGGGGCGTCCAGGAGGACAGTCCAGAGGAATCCGGCACAGAGCCAGCCGGCACGTCAGGGAGGCCAGACGGCGGGACAGCCGCCGCGCCAGGGAAATCCGGCGCAGGGAAGACCTGTGCGTCAGGGAGGCCCGGTACAGGGCCAGCCCATGCGGCAGGGACGCCAGATGGCGGGACAGCCGCCGCGTCAGGGCAGTCCGGTCCCGGGAATGGCAGGAAGGCCGATGATGCCTGCTTCAGGATATCAGCCGCGTCAGGTGATGGAGACAGCGAGGGGAATGCTGAGATCCCCGATCTTTCTCGTGGTCTCTGTGCTGTTTACGATTAATTTTATCTGTTCTATAGCTGCTATTTTCCTCGGACAGATGAACTATTCCCAGATCATCAGACTGATCCAGGGAATTGATTTCCCGGGACAGGTATCCGGCTATATCAGCACGGTGACAACGATTTTATCGGTACTGGATTCCGGTGCGCTGCTTGCGAACCTCGCGCTGCATATTCCGTCTCTGCTTTTCTGTATCGGATTGTGGGCGGTATACGCCGCTGCGCGCCGGGCAGACGGAGAAATGCCGGGAGCCGGATTCGGATTTTTGAAAGCGACGGTTATCATTAATATGATCGTTGCGTGTGTGGTGATGGCGATTATCCTGATCCTGATGGTAGCAGTTGTGATCGCTTCCTGGATTTCAGGCACGATTCCGATCATGGTGCTCTCTGCGGTTGTACTCGTAGTGACGATTACAGTCGTAATGATGATCATTATGTATTATTTCTGCTATCTGGCGACGATCAAGACGTGCAGACTGAACAGCATGGCAGGAGAGAGCTACGGCAAGGTATCTGCATATGTGGCAGTGATCCACATCATACTTGCTCTGAGTTCTATCGTGAATCTGCTGTCCGGTATTGTCAATTCGGAGATCGCAAATATCATAGGAGCGATTGGAAGTATGGGCTGGATGCTCCTGTTCGCAGTATGGCTCTTCCTGTACAGAAGCAAAATGGAAGAGTACGAGGAATAAACGGAATTTACATAAAAATACGGACTGCCGCAAATGCAGAAGACTTCTCCGGATGGGAGAGATCGCACTGCTGCCTGCGGCAGTTTTCTTTTTGCGGACGGAGGATCGAGAAGTTACATTTGCAAAAGAAACGTTTTTGGTGTACTATACAGTCTGACAGACAAACATCAGGGCCGTGCAGGCCCGGAAATGCCAGAAAGAAGGATGAACATGACAAAGGTAGACATTATTTCAGGTTTTTTAGGCGCAGGGAAGACAACACTGATCAAAAAACTGATTCAGGATGTGTTCTCCGGCCAGAAGATTGTACTGATTGAGAATGAGTTTGGAGAAATCGGGATCGACGGCGGTTTTCTGAAAGATGCGGGGATCAATATTACGGAGATGAATTCCGGATGCATCTGCTGTTCTCTTGTGGGAGATTTCGGGAAAGCGCTGAAGGAAGTAACGGAAAAGTTTTCTCCGGACCGTATTATTATTGAGCCATCCGGAGTGGGAAAACTTTCTGACGTAAGAGCTGCTGTTGAAAATGCTGCCGAAGACGCGGGACTCGTTCTGAATGCTCTGACGACAGTGGCAGACGCTTCTAAGATTAAAATGTACATGAAGAATTTCGGAGAGTTTTACAATAATCAGATCGAGAACGCGGCGGCTGTGATTCTGAGCCGGACACAGAAGCTTTCAGAAGAAAAGCAGATGAAGGCGGCAGAACTGATCCGTGAGAAGAATCCGAAAGCAGTCATCGTGACGACGCCGTGGGATGAGCTTACAGGAAGCCAGATCCTGGAAGCGATGGAAGGTACCGACGCGCTGGCACAGAAGCTTCTGGAAGAGGTGCATGTACATGAGCACCATCATGACCATGACCACGAGCATCACCATCATGAACACGGAGAGGAGTGCGGATGCGGTCATGAGCACCATCATCATGAACACGGAGAGGAATGCGGATGCGGCCATGAGCACCATCATGACCATGAACACGAACATGAGCATCACCATCATGAACATGGAGAAGCGTGCGGATGCGGACACCATCATCATGATCATGATGCGGATGAGGTCTTTACTTCCTGGGGACGCGAGACGCCGAGAAAGTACACGAGAGAAGAAGTGGAGCATATTATGAAGACGCTGTCTGACTCGGAAGAATACGGCGTGGTACTGCGTGCAAAAGGAATGCTTCCGTGTGCGGACGGGACATGGATCCATTTTGATCTGGTTCCGGGAGAATATGAGATCAGAACGGGAAGTTCCGATTATACCGGAAGACTGTGCGTGATCGGCTCCAACCTCCGCGAGGACGAACTTTCCCGGCTGTTCTGTCTGTAAGACAGACACCGGATCATTATTATAGTAGAAAGAGTGATGGATCATGCAGCAAATACCGATTTATTTAATCACAGGATTTCTCGAAGGAGGAAAGACTTCATTCCTTCGGGATGTGCTGATGGGAGGCGACTTTGACGACGGGAAAAAAGGCCTTTTGATCCTCTGCGAAGAGGGGGAAGAGGAGTACGATGAGCAGGCGCTGGCTGATATGAATATTTCGATGATCACAGTCGATGAGGAAGATGAATTTACCGGCGGATTTCTGAAGATGTGCGAAACACATTACCGTCCGAAGCGCATTTTTATTGAAATGAACGGAATGTGGGACTGTAAATGGCTGTTCGGCAATGAACTTCCGTACAGTATGGAGATTGCGCAGGTGATCACGGTCGTGGACGGAAGCACGTTTCCGGTGTACTTAAATAACATGCGCAGCATCCTGAGCAACTTGTTCCTCTATACGGAAATGGCGGTATTTAACCGGTGTACAGAAGATATGGAACTTCAGTCCTTCCGGCGGACGGTACGCGGTCTGAATCCCCGCGCGATGGTATATTTCGAGGATGAACAGGGAAATCCCATTGATCCTGGGATGGATGTGCCGCCGTATGATCTGGACGCTGATGTGATCCAGATCGAAGATATCGATTACGGTCTGTGGTATCTCGACGTTTTTGAATCAAGGGAACGTTATGAAGGCAAGAAGGTCCGGTTCCGTGCAAAAGTCATGAAAACGAGACGGCTTGCAGACGGTCTGTTTGTGCCGGGCCGCAATGCGATGACGTGCTGCGCCGATGATATCCGGTTTGTGGGCTGCCTGTGCAAGAGCGAATTTGCGGATCAGCTCAAATCGCGCCAGTGGATCTGGCTCACGGCTACCGTGAAATATGAATTTTCAAAAGAGTATGGGGAAGAAGGACCGGTACTGTACGGTGAAACGTATGAACTGACCGGTCCGCCGGAAGAAGATCTGGTATATTTTAACTAATTCTATAGGGGGTGTCGCAAAAAGGCAGCTATGCTTCCTGACATCCGTGTTCACCTAGTCCTCTTGACATCTGTACACTGGATGTCAAGAAAGCAGCCGCAAAGCCTTTTTGCGACACCCCCTGAAAGTTTGAAAGAACGGAGATGGAGAGATTTGAACTCTCGCGCCGGTTTAAGCCGACCTACCGCATTTCGAGTGCGGACCCTTCAGCCACTTGGGTACATCTCCACGCATTTCTATATTATAAATCAGGCTGATTGTCCCGTCAACTGTTTCTTTTTTTCTTTTTTCTGTTCCCGGAGTTCGCGGAAGAATGCGGACAGCATCGCACTGCACTGCGGCTGCAGGACATCGCGTGTGACAAGGACTTTATGGTTAAATCCGTCCATTTCAAGCAGGTTCAGTACGGAGCCTGCGCATCCTGCCTTTGGATTCATGCTTCCAATGACTGCTCTCGTGATGCGCGACTGCACAATGGCTCCGGCACACATCTGGCAGGGTTCCAGCGTGATATAAATGGTGCAGCCTTCAAGCCGCCAGTCGCCCAGCTTTTTGCTGGCGCGCCGGATCGCATTGATTTCGGCATGGGCAGTCGTATTTTTGTCTGTGTTGCGGCGGTTGTACCCCCGGGCAATGATTTTTCCTTCATAAACGATGACGCATCCGATCGGAACTTCCTGCAGCGCATATGCTTTTTTTGCCTGCCGCAGCGCTTCCCGCATGAATTTTTCATCCGTTTCTGCGGATACCTCCGGTATTGTGATCATTGCATACTCCTTCATCCATGTAAAAAACTGCTGAAACCCGCATCCAAACAGAATCCGGAAGACCAGCAGTTCCTGTATCAGTTCTGATAATTGAAATCCGTGCGCCTCCCTTCGAACGCCTGCCATGAACGTTACCCTGACAGTTAACTCGATTCAGGCTGCCTTACGGCACACAGGAAATTCCGCTTAGTGCTGCTCCGTTCCCGACCTGACACGGTTCACGGGTTCCTGTTGCGCAAGACCCAAATGTCAACATCACTTATCAGGGGCTGCTCCACAACAAAACGCCCTCGGTTCGGCATCACCCCTGCTGTAGCGGATTGCAGGTACAGGGCACCGCTAACTCCCCGGCTGCACGGACTCCCTAACTATACAGTTTTTTGGCAGGTTTGTCAAGCAGACCGCCCCGCTTATTTCTGCCGCCGTAAATTTTTGTAAAATTTTTCAAATACAAAACAGTTGACAAAAAAATAAAGTGTAGTATAATGAAACAGTAATAATTATTATTATTGAGAAAAGGATGGGAGGTACAACATGAAAGAGTTAAAAGGAACAAAGACAGAACAGAATCTGATGACAGCTTTTGCCGGAGAATCTCAGGCGAGAAATAAGTATACGTATTTTGCAAGCAAGGCGAGAAAAGACGGATATGTACAGATCGCTTCTATTTTTGAGGAGACGGCTGCAAATGAAAAAGAACACGCAAAAATCTGGTATAAATTATTAAACGGAGGCCAGATCGGTTCTACAGTCGAGAATCTCGTAGAGGCTGCAAACGGAGAAAACTACGAGTGGACCGATATGTATGCGGGCTTTGCAAAAGAAGCGAAGGAAGAAGGATTCGACGAGATCGCTTTCCTCTTTGAGGAAGTGGCAAAGATCGAGAAAGAGCATGAAGAGCGTTACCGCAAGCTCCTGGCTAATATCCAGAACGGACTCGTATTCTCAAGAGACGGTGATATGATCTGGCAGTGCTCCAACTGCGGACATATCGTAGTCGGAAAGAAAGCGCCGGAGGTTTGTCCGGTATGCGCACATCCGCAGGCATATTTCCAGTTAAAAGCTGAGAATTATTAAGAGACAAAACCACACCGTATTGTCATCAGAACGATAAGAAATAAATAGAAATAGAAAAAGCGAAAGCTGCAGCAGCATGCAGGAAAGAAAGCATGCTGCTGCGGCTTTTTTACGTGATAAATCCATATAAAAATAATCAGGTAAAAAAATGAAAAAAGTGCGTCAATTAATTGAAAATACAAATGGCAGGGTTTGTGATATATTGACGGCAGGAGGTGAGGAAATGGAACAGCCTTTGCTGGAGCTTAAAAACATAACGAAACAGTTCCCGGGTGTTGTGGCACTTGATCATGTGCAGCTGGATGTGCGTTCTGGCGAAGTACATGTTCTGATGGGAGAAAATGGTGCGGGTAAGTCTACTTTGATGAAAATCGTGGACGGTATCTATGCGCCGGATGAAGGTGAGGTTCTGATCCGGGGAGAAAAGACAAAGATCCATTCTCCGCTCGATGCGATGAAGCTAGGCATTGCAATGATCCATCAGGAATTAAATACGGTACTGCACATGACAGTGGCTGAAAATATTTTCCTTGGCCGCGAGATCGGAAAAGGATTTCTGTTTGAAAAGAAAGAAATGAACCGTGCTGCAGCGGAAGTTCTGGAAAAGCTTCAAATAGACCTGGATCCTGACAGGAAGGTGATCAGTCTTTCTGTTGCGCAGCGCCAAATGGTGGAAATAGCAAAAGCCGTTTCTATGAATGCGCAGATTATTATTATGGATGAGCCGACTTCTGCGATTTCAGATAAAGAAGTCGATACGCTGTTTCGGGTAATAGAAACATTCCGTAAGGAAGGAAAAGGAATTATTTATATCTCTCACAAAATGGATGAGGTTTTCCGGATCGCGGACCGGATCACAGTCTTGCGGGACGGTCAGACAGTGGGAACGTATGAAAAAGATGAAATCACATCCGAGACCTTGATCGCAAAAATGGTGGGAAGAGAACTGAAGGCGATTTATCCGGAGCCGGACGACCATCCTTTCGGAGAAGAAATCCTTTGCGTAAAAGGGCTTACGTGCAAAAATGTATTTCACGATGTGAGCTTCAGCCTGAAACGGGGGGAGATACTTGGTATCTCCGGTCTGATGGGAGCGGGAAGAAGCGAAGTGGCAGAAGCCATTTTCGGGATGCGCCAGAAAGACGGCGGAGTGATCAAAGTGAAAGACAAGGAGATAAAAATACGGACGCCCGGAGACGCGATCCGTTCCGGAATTGCGTTTATCACGGAAGACCGCGCACAGACAGGACTGAATTTAAAAACAACGGTGAAAAAAGATATCAGTACATTAACGTTGGGCCAATATTGCAACAGACTGTCGGTCATCGACAGAGAAAAAGAAAATCAGGCGGCAGATGAATCGATTCAGAGGCTGCGGATAAAAACGCCTTCCAGCAACCAGATGGTAAAAAATCTTTCCGGCGGAAATCAGCAGAAAGTGATCATTGCAAGGTGGCTGCTGGCTGATCCGGATATTTTAATTATGGATGAACCTACGCGCGGGATTGACGTAGGGGCAAAATTTGAAATCTATACGATTATGCGGGAATTGGCTGCCAGCGGAAAAGCAATTTTGATGATCTCGTCAGAGCTTCCCGAAATTATCGGCATGTGCGATCGGACGATCGTCATGCATGAGGGAAAGGTTACAGGGGAACTTGCCCGCGATGAAATGACGCAGGAACAGATCATGAAACTGGCCGCCGGACTGTAAAACTACAGAAAATACAACAGGAGAATGTTATGAGTAAAAGCAGTAATAGCAAAGAATTTATTTCCCGATATGGAATTTATATTATTTTTCTTGGAATCTTTATCATACTGTCGATCATAAACAGGACGTTTTTCACTGCGCCGAATCTGATCAATATTGCAAAGCAGGCATCTACGGTGGCAATTATCGCAATCGCGCAGACGCTGTGTCTGATTACAGGTGGTATGGATCTGTCATCCGGGTCGATCATGGCGCTGGCAGGTGTGACTTCAGCGACGTTTGGCCTGGCAGATCATACAAATATGCCGGCAGCTTTTGTCGTTGCAATCGGAGTCGGCATGCTGTGCGGACTTGTAAACGGGATCATGATCGCAAAAGGGAATATACCCGCTTTTATCGCGACGCTCGGCATGCAGCAGATGGCAAGGGGAATGGCGCTTCTGTTTACGAACGCGACGCCGGTATTCGGACTTTCTGATACATATACGTTTCTGGGAAGCGGAAAAATTGCAGGAATACCGATGCTTGTCATCGTGATGATCATCGTGATCATTCTGGCGGCATTCCTTCTGAACAGAACGAAATTCGGCCGTCACGTATATGCAGTGGGCGGCAATGAGCTGTCGGCCCATGTATCGGGCATCAAGGTAGACCGCGTCAAACTGCAGGTCTATGTTATGGCCGGCGCGCTGGCCGGACTTGGAGGGCTTTTGCTGGCCGGAAGAATCAAATCCGGTACGCCGACAATGGGAGAAGGCTATGAACTGGACGCGATCGCGGGAGCAGTAATCGGCGGAGTCAGCACTTCCGGAGGAATCGGTACGGTCTACGGCGCAGTAGTCGGATCACTTTTGATGGCGATGATCACAAACGGACTTGATCTGCTGAATGTATCTGCGTACTATCAGCAGATCATTAAAGGAATGATCATTGTGCTGGCAGTTCTGCTCGATGTAAAGACAAAGAAAAGCACTAAATAATAAAGAACAGATATATAAAGTTAAAATATATCAAAGTAAAAAAATTAAAAGAAAAGGAGAAAAGATTATGAACAAACGGTTGATGAAAGGGTTACTAATTGGTACAATGTCAATGGCAATGCTCGCCGGTTTCGGAGCGACAGCTGCTGCCGAGGAGGATGTGTCGGATATTACGATCGGCGTCTCTTTTCAGGGGCTCTCTGATGAATATATCGTAAGACTGAGCGATGCATTTAAAGCAAAAGCAGAGGAAGCCGGTGTCGAGATCCAGATTGCCGACGGTCAGATGAACGCTGAAAAACAGGTGGGACAAGTAGAAAACTTTATCGCACAGAAGGTAGATGTGATCGTGCTCAATCCGATTTCTGCTGAGGGCTGTGCTCCGGCAGTCAGCGCTGCAAAAGAAGCTGGAATTCCGATTATCACGTTAATCTCTACTACAAGCAATCAGGACGAGGCGAGCACTTATGTAGGATCGGATGCGATCGAGTCAGGAGAGATCCAGGGTGAAATGGTTGTAGAAGACCTGGAAGGAAAAGGAAATATCGTGGTGATGTATGGCCAGATGGGACATGACGCGCAGATCGGCCGCTATGAAGGACTCCTGAATGCGATTGAAGGAACGGAGATTGAGATCATAGCAGAGCAGACCGCAAACTGGTCGCGTGAAGAAGGCATGAGCCTGATGGAGAACTGGCTGTCATCCGGCAAGGAGATCGATGCAGTCGTAGCTCAGAATGATGCGATGGCACTCGGAGCACTGATGGCGATCGAGGAAAAAGGACTGACGGGCGAGATCAAGGTTTACGGAATTGACGCACAGGGAGAAGCGCTTGATGCAGTAGAAGAAGGAA
>DVHT01000002.1 GCA_018711885.1 Candidatus Choladousia intestinipullorum
TTTTCAGCGATTCGGCCGTTTTCTGTCCGATGCTGAGATTGAACTTTCTGCGCACCATCGTAGAAATATCTTCATCCAGCCGTCTGCCGCCGATCTTCAGCGTCTGGCTTAGGATGACCTTTCCGGCAGAGATAACGGAAATCTCCGTCGTATCCGCGCCGATATTCACTACCATATGCCCCCGCGATGAGAGCACCGGGAGTTCAGCGCTCACCGCATCTGCAATCCCTTTATCGATCAGGCGGATGCTTCCGGCATTGATCTTCTCTCTCATGACATGGAAAAATGCCCGTTTCTCCACCTGAGTGATGTCGCTCGGTACGGCAATATAAAGAGAGGCTCCGGAATGAAAAACACCTGCAAAATCCCTCAGCAGGTGCGACAGAACCATCTCCATTTCTGTCAGGTTTGCGATCACACCGCCTGCCATTGGCCAAATTACCTGAACATTTTCCGGATTCTTCTCATATATTTCAAATGCGGCGTCGCCGACCGCGAGTACTCGCCCATTCTCACGTATGGCAATCAGATTCTTGCTGTATAAAAAGTGCTTGCCGTTTTTGTCTCTTATTTTAATCGTGTCTGTACCCAGATCTACCCCGCAGACTTTGTGAAATAGCATGTTGTGTTTTCCCCTCTTCGAAAATGCCTGAACATTCCGGCTTTTCTAATTCCTCCAGAACCCCTGCTCCCTCATGCTGACGGCCTGTCGGTCTCCTATAATAATGTGATCGAGCAGTTCAATTCCCAGCATCGCGCCGGCCTCCTTTACCCGAAGCGTCAGGGCGATATCTTCCCTGCTCGGGTCCGGTATCCCGCTTGGATGGTTGTGGAGCAGCAAAATGCTGACCGCGCGGTGCTGCATTGCCTCGATAAAAATCTCCCTTGGAGAAATCAATGCGCAGCGGACCGTTCCCTGAGAGATCACCTTGTCCCTGATCAGCTTTCCCCGGCTGTTCAACATCACCAAAAGGAGGATCTCCTGTTCCCGGTGGCGCATCTCTTCCATATAATATTGTGCCACATCAGCAGGACATTTAAAAGAAATCCCATCTGAAAATGTTGCCTTTGCAAATCGTTTGGACAGCTCTGCGACACATTTCAGCTGGACTGCCTTTACCTTGCCCAGACCGCGCACTTGCATTAAATCAGAAACCGACATATGATAAATGCCCAGAAGTCCGTTTGCCCCTTCGTTCTGAGCAAGTATCTTTCTTGACAATTCCAATGCCGATTCTCCTCTGGAACCCGTACGCAGGATCACTGCGAGCAGCTCAGCGTCTGTAAGACTTTCTGCTCCGCGTTCCAGACACTTCTCGTACGGCCGTTCCTTTTGCGGTATGCTTTTCATCGTTCGTGACAGCGGTTTTTCAGGATCATTCCGTTTAATATCTGTATCCATCATGTTTGAATCCCGACACTCTCCCCCATCAGGAATCGAATCATTGAATTATTCTACCACAATTTTTCAGTAAAGTATACACCAAGTGTATTAAATTTTTCCTAAGGCTTGATTGCTCCTCGTCTTCGGCAGACCGCCTCCGCAATGCGGATCCCGTCCACGGCTGCTGAGGTGATTCCGCCTGCATACCCTGCGCCCTCTCCGCACGGGTAAATTCCGCCTGCCGGAGACTGACCGTCCGATCCGCGCAGGATGCGCACCGGTGAAGAGGTTCTGCTCTCCACGCCGGACAGCAAAGCGTCCGGATGATCGAACCCGGCGATCGATCTTCCGAAGGAGTGGATTCCCTCGATCAGTGCCTGTTCCAGTTCTTCCGGCAGTATTCCCCGGAGGTTGGCCATCCTGTACTGTCCTTTCATCACCGGGTGTACGGATCCGAATCCGGAAGTCGTCTCATTACTGCAGAAATCCTCAAAGCGCTGCACCGGGATACTTCCCTTTCCTGCACAGTAAGCCGCGCTTTCCAGTTTCCTCTGGAATTCAATTCCCGACAATGGATTTTCCGCATGATAATCTTCGGGAGAGACAGTCACGACGATCGCACTGTTTGCATTTTCACTGTCCCGTCTGCGGTAACTCATTCCGTTTACCGCCGTCCTGCCTTCCTCGGAAGACGCGTTTACGACGTAACCGCCGGGACACATACAAAAGGAATATACGCCCCGCCCGTTTTCGCGTTTATACGTTACCTTGTAAGGAGCTGCTCCCATCGCATAAGGGCAGTCTTCTCCATACATTGCCTTGTTGATCATTTCCTGCCGGTGTTCCATCCGGAATCCGACCGCAAACGCTTTCGCTTCCATTGGAAGCTTCTTTTCACAAAGCATCTGAATCGTGTCACGTGCGCTGTGTCCGATTGCCAGCACAAGCTCGCTGCATACCAGTACATCCGGAACACCGTTTACTTCCAGAGAAAGCTTTGAGGTTCCCTCTTCTTCCGGTAAAACAGTGAATCCGGTCAGTGTGCTGTTAAAGCGGTATTCTCCCCCAAGAGAAATGATTTCTTTTCTGATATTCTTTACGACGGATACGAGAAGATCTGTGCCGACATGCGGTTTATGGTGGTACAGAATATCTTCCGGAGCGCCTGCACGCACAAACTCTTTCAGAACAAACCGGATTTTACCGTCCGCATCTTTCGTAAGCGTATTCAGTTTTCCATCAGAAAAAGTTCCGGCTCCTCCCTCTCCGAACTGCACGTTCGACTGCGGATTCAGCATTCCTGTCTCCCAGAAGCGGTTTACACTTTCTATCCGCTCATCCACTGCCTCTCCTCTTTCCAGGACGATCGGGCAGAGTCCTGCCCGGGCAAGCATCAGAGCGCAGAACATCCCGGCCGGGCCGCTGCCAACTATGACAGGCCGCGCCCCGCCGCTCAGCCTGCATTCCTCTGTACTTCCGCTCCCGTCAGAAAGAGAATACGGAAAACGGTATTTTTTTTTCTATCACCGATACTTTTTTGCTTTTTATACGCCGCAGTGTCCCGCGCGGCAGGTCCGCTTTTACATCGACTGTATAGACGTAACGTATTTCCGGCTTCTTTCTCGCATCGATCGACCGGCGGACGATCTCATATTCCGGAAGCGTTCCGTTTATATGAAGAATTTTTCTGATCTCCCTCTCAAGTGATTCTTCCGTATGGTCCGGCGGAAGCTTCAGTTCATGAATCCGAATTATCATACGATCTGCTCTCCTTTTTCGCTGCCGCACAGCCGGCAATATATCCGCTGGACCATGCCCACTGGAGATTGTATCCTCCGCACGGACCGTCCACATCAAGCAGCTCTCCGGTAAAATAGACGCCGGAATGCAGCCGGGACTCCAGTGTGTCTGGATTGATCTCTCCGCAGTCGATACCGCCTGCGCATACCTGGCTGATGTCAAATGATTTTGTTCCTTTTATCTTTAATGAAAAGTCTTTGATGTTCCGGATGAGGTCAAAGATCTGCCGTTCCGGGACTGCGCCGCACATTGTTTTGGGAGGGATTCCGGTCCTTGACAAAACGGCGCCTGTCAGCTTTTCATTCAGCATTCCGGACAGGAGAACCGGGATCCGCTCGTTCGGAATCTCTTTTTTGCGCTTCTCCAGACCCCCGGCAAGCTCCTCTTCTTCAAAATCCGGAAGAAGGTCAAGATGGAACCGAAGCGCTTTTTGATTCGGATGCGTCGAAATAAAACGTGAAAGCTGAAAAACGACGATTCCGGACACACCGTACTTTGTCCACTGCAGTTCTCCTGTTTCGCTTCCCAGAAGAGCCCTTCCTTCCACCGTATGTTCCATAAGGGAAACCCTGGCTCTGCATCTGACTCCGAACAGCTGCTGCAGAAAACTGCCCTCACAGATGACCGGAACAAGAGCCGGCGCCGGAGAAAGGACCGTATGCCCCAGATCTTCTGCAACCAGATAGCCGCTTCCGTCCGAGCCGGTAGCCGGAGCAGCCATAGAGCCGCAGGAAAGGATCACCGAATCCGCCTGATACGTCCACGTCTCCGTCTTTACGTGCCATGCGCCTTCGCTGTAATATAGTCCGGTCACTTTTTCCTTACATTTCAATTTGACCCCAAGACGTCTGAGCTCGCACAAAAGGACAGACAGCACCGCCTGCGACTGGCCGCAGTACGGATACACGTAATCCCCCTTTGCCGTGGTCAGAAGTCCGAGACCGGAAAAAAAGCTGTGCGTAAACGATGCGCCCGCCTTCCGTGTAAGAGTCTCTGCCACTTTGCTCCCGCTTCCGAAATACTTCTCCGGAAGCGACGGGTCGAGATTCGTCAGATTGCATCTTCCGTTCCCGGTCAGCAGAAGTTTTTTCCCGGGCCGCTCCATCGCCTCAAGCAGCGTCACAGAAGCGCCCTGCCGGGCGGCCGCAATCGCGGCCATGATGCCGGAAGCTCCCGCCCCGGCTACAATAATCCGATTCGACATCACGATCTGCCTTTCATAGTGTTACATATCCTTTTTCATACAGCCGCTGTAAAGACTTCAAAATACCGAGCTTTGCATGCGGCCAGGTGAGACCGCCCTGAAAATAAACTGCATACGGCGGTTTGATCGGTCCGTCCGCGCTGAGCTCGATCGAAGATCCCTGAACGAATGCCCCGGCTGCCATGATAACGTCGCTGTCATAGCCAGGCATTGCCCAGGGCTCCGGCGTTACATAGCTGTCGACCGGCGCTGCTGCCTGGATTCCTTCACAGAACGCGATCACACCTTCCGGAAATCCGAACTCCACGGCCTGGATAATATCATACCGCTTTTCCTTTGCCCCCGGAACCACTTTAAATCCAAGCGATTCATAAATATTTGCCGCAAAAATTGCTCCTTTAAGCGCGGCGGCAGTGACCACAGGTGCGAGGAAAAATCCCTGATAAAAAGACTGCATCACGCCGAGCGTTGCTCCCACTTCCTTCCCAAGGCCCGGAGAAGTCAGGCGGTAAGCGGCACGCTCGATGCATTCCTTTGTCCCTGCGATATATCCTCCGATCGGCGCAAGACCGCCGCCCGGATTTTTGATCAGGGAACCGACGGTCATATCTGCGCCGAAATCACTCGGTTCCAGTTTTTCTACGAATTCTCCGTAGCAGTTGTCCACCATACAGATGATATCCGGACGGATGCCTTTTACAAACGCGATGGCCTCGCCGATCTGTTCTGCGGAGAGCGTCGGGCGGGTCAAATATCCCTTGGAGCGCTGGATCGCCACCATTCTCGTATTCGGCCGGATCGCATTTCTGATCGCATCATAGTTGAAGCTCCCGTCCTCTTTCAGCTCTGTCTGCGCATAAGTAATCCCATATTCGGACAGAGAGCCGCAGGAAGGCCGGATCCCGATCACCTCTTCCAGCGTATCGTACGGCTTGCCGGAAATAGAGAGCAGTTCGTCTCCCGGCCGCAAATTGGAGGACAGGGCAAGCGCAAGCGCATGTGTGCCGCAGGTAATCTGCGGCCTCACCAGCGCATCCTCTGTATGAAAGGTCAGCGCATATACCCGCTCCAGCGTTTCCCGTCCGAGATCATTATATCCGTATCCGCTCGTCGCCTGAAAACACTCGGCGCTGACGCGCGCTTCCTGCATGGCACGGATCACTTTCAGCTGATTATATTCTGCCATATCGTCGATTTCCCGGAAGCGTTCTTCCAGAGAGTCCAGTATTTTTCCGGCAAAATCAAGTACCGGACGGCTGATACCCAGAGATTCATATAACTGTTCCATCACTAATCCCCTTTTTCTTCAATAGATCTGTCATATAATCCAGCATTTTTTCCGGATCATATGCGAATTCTCCCTTATTGATCCAGATGACGTCGCGTTCTCTCCGGAACCAGGTCAGCTGCCGCTTCGCAAAATGCCGCGTATCGCGTTTTAAAACGCGGACGGCTTCTTCAAAATCATATTCCCCGTCCAGATAAGCAAGCATTTCTTTATAGCCCAGCCCCTGCATCGCTACCATATCGCTGGTACACCCGCTCTTTTTCAGCCTGCGGACTTCATCAAGCAGTCCCTGGTCGATCATCTGGTCCACTCTCAGATCGATATTCCGATAGAGAGAAGCGCGCTCGTCATTCAGCACAAAATAGGCAAAACAGTAAGGAGACTCTTTCTGTCTCTCCTCTTCATTATGTTCTGAAATCCGCTTTCCCGTCTCATGATAAAACTCCAGAGCGCGGATCACCCGCTTTGTATTATTCTCATGGATTGCATCGGCCGATGCAGGATCTACAAGCCGAAGCTCCTCATGCAGCCATTTTGCCCCTTTGTCTTTTGCAAGCTCCTGCAGAGATTCCCGGTAAGAATGATCTGCTCCGTTTTCCGTAAAATCAATGTCGTACAATACCGCCTGAATATAAAACCCGGTCCCGCCTGCAAGAATCGGGATTTTCCCTTTTTCATAAATCTGTTTGATATAGTCTCTGGCATATTTCTGGAATTTTACGACATGAAACTCCTCCCACGGATCAAATTCATCGATCAGATAGTGAGGAATCCCCTGCATCTCTTCCCGGGTCACCTTGGCGGAGCCGATGTCCATTCCGCGGTAGACCTGCATGGAATCGGCCGAGATGATCTCTCCGCCGATCTTTTTGGCAAGTGCAACGGAAAGTTTCGTTTTGCCGACAGCCGTCGGACCTGTCAAAATGACAAGCGGCATTTTTTCTTTCTTCATTGTTTCTGACGTCCTTTCCAAAATGGATATCACACGATCCGCTTAAACTTCTTTTCCAGTTCGTACTTTGTCATCGCTATGATCGTCGGCCTGCCATGCGGGCAGTTGTACGGATTTTCCAGAGTCAGAAGCTCCGCGATCAGGGCGTCCGCCTCCTGTACAGAAAGCCTGCTGTTCCCCTTGACCGCAGCTTTGCAGGACATAGAAGCGATCTTTTCCTGAATGGCCTGCAGAGAAGCTTTTTCAGAAATATCCGTAAGCCCGTCCAGAATCTCCGTAAAAAGCGTCTGATCGGAAATCCCGTAGAGGTTGTCCGGGACAGCGCTGATTGAATAATCGTGCCCTCCAAAGTGTTCGATCTCAAAGCCAGTCTGCTCAAAGAGCTCTCTGTACTGTCCAAGCGCCGCTTCTTCCTGAAGCGTCAGAGTCACGATCACAGGAGGCGTGATCATCTGAGAAGTCTGCTGTTTTGTGCGGAACTGCTCCATAAAACGCTCATACAGCACCTTTTCATGCGCCGCATGCTGGTCGATGATAAACAGCTTTTCCTCAAATTCGACAAGCCAGTACGTATCGAAAAGCTGCCCGATCAGCTTATGTTTCTTTACGTTCTTTTCATCGAGCAGCTTGTTTTCAAACAGCTCCATCTGTACCGCAGAGGGCCCGCTTTGAACCGGCGTCTGCTTCTTGTCCGCCTCATCTTTCCGGTGCGCGTCCTGTCTTCTGTCCGGGACTCCAGCACTCTGTGCTTCTCTGCTTAAATAGCCTGTGACGGGACTCAATGTACCCTTTCGGTGCGGGTATTTTACCTCATACGGGCTGTCCGCCTCTGCGATCAGCGTGCTGCGGATCTTTTCAAACGGTTCCGGATACCGTATTTCGCGCCGGATTTGCGCAGGCTTTTCTGGCTCCCGCTTCTGTACGGCGTCCGCAGGCTTTTCTGCTTCCCGCTTCTGCACGGCGTCCGCCGTCTTCTCTGCGCGCGGTTCCGGTTTTACATCTACGGTAAATTCCGGGATCAGCTCGCGTCCGGCAAGCGCATCTTTCACTGCCTGATAGACACGGTCGTAAACGCCAGCCTGGTCCGCGAAGCGCACCTCCATTTTAGTCGGATGAACGTTTACATCAACCTGATGCGCATCGATCTGCAGAGACAGTACCGTAAACGGATACCGCCGGCTCATCATAAACGGCTTATACGCGTCTTCGATCGCTTTTGCAATGACGGTGCTTTTTACGTACCGGCCATTCACAAAATAATTCTCATAGTTCCTGTTCCCGCGCGAGATAACCGGCTTTCCGATAAAACCGGTGACTGCAATGCCGTCCGCCTGCGGCGCGTCTATTTTTACGACATTGGAAGCGATTTCTCTTCCATAAATGCCGTAGATGATATCTTTCAGGCTGCAGTTTCCTGACGTATGCAGCCTGGCTGCATTGTTATTGATAAATTTAAAGGAAATATGCGGATGTGACAGAGCCATCCGCTCCATCAGGTCGCTGACGTAGCCAGCCTCTGTCGCTGCCGATTTCAGGAATTTTTTTCTGGCCGGCGTATGGTAAAACAGATTGCGCACGAGAAACGTCGTCCCTTCCGGAGCCCCGATCTCCTCCAGCGACTGTTCCACTCCGCCTTCGATCGTGTAGCGCACGCCGGTAATACTCCCGGCTGTCTTTGTAATCATTTCCACCTGGCAGACTGCCGCAATACTGGAAAGAGCCTCGCCGCGGAAGCCCAGCGTCCCGGCAGTCAGCAGATCATCGACAGAACGGATCTTGCTCGTGGCATGGCGTAGGAATGCCACCCGTACTTCATCCTTTGGGATGCCGCTTCCGTTGTCGGTGATGCGGATCAGAGAGATCCCGCCGTCTTTGATCTCCACGGTAATGGCGTTTGCTCCGGCGTCTACCGCATTCTCTACCAGCTCTTTTACAATAGAAGCAGGACGCTCCACCACCTCGCCGGCCGCGATCTTATCTATGGTATCCTGGCTTAGTACGCTTATCCGGTTCATACTGTCCCTCCCATCAGCTCTGCCATCTGTTCTTCAGTTTATTCTGCAGCCGGTAGATCGTATTCAGCGCATCGATCGGCGTCAGATTCGAGACATCAATTTCTTCCAGTTCTTTGAGCACATCGGAATCACTGACCGTATCGAAAAGTGACATCTGGTCCAGATCGACCGGATCGTATTTTTTCGGCTTTCCTCTCCGGCTCTTCTGCTTTTCACTGTCGATTTCCTGAACGCGGACGGTGATATCTGCGTTCGTCAGTTCTTCTGCGAGCTCTTTTGCGCGGCAGATAACGCTGTCCGGCACACCGGCCAGTTTTGCCACCTGGATTCCGTAGCTCTTGTCGGCTCCGCCCTTGATGATCTTCCGCAGAAATACGATATCGTCGCCCTTTTCCTTTACGGCAATACAGTAATTATTGACGCCGGTCAGTTTCCCTTCCAGCTCCGTCAGTTCATGGTAATGCGTGGCAAATAAAGTCTTTGCTCCTAAAAGCTTCGTGTTGCTGATATGCTCTACGACAGCCCATGCGATACTGAGTCCGTCGAAGGTACTGGTCCCGCGTCCGATCTCATCCAGGATCAGAAGGCTGTTTCTCGTCGCATTGCGCAGGATGTTGGCCACTTCTGTCATCTCGACCATAAAGGTACTCTGACCGCTTGCCAGATCATCAGATGCGCCGACACGCGTAAAGATACGGTCCACCAGTCCTATTCTCGCACTCTGAGCCGGAACGAAGCTTCCGATCTGCGCCATCAGGACGATCAGAGCGGCTTGCCTCATATAAGTGGACTTCCCCGCCATATTGGGACCTGTAATGATGGAAATACGGCTTTTCCCATTGTCCAGATACGTGTCATTCGCAATAAACATATCATTCGGGATCATTTTCTCGACGACCGGATGCCTGCCGTTTTTGATATCAATGACGCCTCTTTCGTTAATGGAAGGCTTCACGTAATTGTTGCGCTCCGCCACAAGCGCAAGCGAAGCGAACACGTCAATTCCCGCGACGGCTTTTGCAGTCTCCTGGATCCGGACGATCTGTGCAGCAATCTTGTTTCTTATTTCGATATACAGCCCGTACTCCAGCGAATACAGCTTATCCTCAGCGCCCAGGATCATATCCTCCAGCTCTTTGAGCTCAGGCGTAATATAACGCTCGGCATTCGCGAGCGTCTGTTTCCTTGTATAATAATCCGGCACAAGCTCTTTATAGGAATTGGTCACTTCCAGATAATAACCAAACACCTTGTTATACTTAATCTTCATGTTCCGGATCCCTGTTTTTTCACGCTCACGCGCTTCCAGCTCTGCGAGCCACGTCTTCCCCTCGCTTTTGGCATTCCGTAGCCGGTCTACCTCATCGTGAAAGCCTTCTTTGATGATCCCCCCGTCGCGGATACCGACAGGCGGCTCTTCCACAATGGAGGAATCGATCAGCTCAAACAGATCGGCCAGCTCATCCATCTGTTCCTCCAATGCTTTTAAAACAGGCGTCTGAAGGCTCTTCATTAAATATTTGATATGAGGAAGCATGGAAAGAGAGCTCTTAAACGCGACGAGGTCACGCGGGTTTGCCGTCTGATAGCTGATACGGCTGATCAGCCGCTCCATATCATAAACGGGATTGAGATACTCCCGCAGTTCTTCTCTCGTAATGGCATTATTTTTCAGCTCTTCTACTGCATCGAGCCGTTCCGTGATCTCTTTCTTATCAATCAGGGGCTGTTCGATGTATTTCCGGAGCAGTCTGGCGCCCATGGCAGTCTTTGTTTTATCAAGGACCCAAAGAAGGGAGCCCTTTTTATTTTTTTCACGAAGCGTTTCACACAGTTCAAGGTTTCTGCGTGTCGAACTGTCGAGAATCATATACTTTTCGATGGAATACGGCACGAGCCGCGTCAGATTCGCGATGGAGTTTTTCTGTGTCTCCATCAGATATTTGAGCAGCGCGCCTGCGGCGATCACTCCGCAGCTGTAATCTGAGATGCCGAGACCTTCCAGCGCAGAGACACCGAAATGTTCCATCAGGACACGGCTGCACATACTGTCGTCGAAATACCAGGATTCCAGCGCATACACTGTAATGCCGAGCCGGCTCTTCATATCCTCTATGTCAATCCCGCTCACGTAAAAGGAATGATTGCAGATAATTTCAGAAGGCGTAAACTTTATGATCTCATCCATCAGCTTCCGCTCGCTGTCCAGCTCTGTGACGAGATATTCCCCCGTCGTGATATCTGCCACCGATACCCCGTAACGGTCCGCCATGCATACAATGCACATCAGATAGTTGTTTTTTGTCTCGTCCAGCGCCTGCGTATTCAGGTTCGTACCGGGCGTCACGACACGGATGACCTCCCGCTTTACGATTCCTTTCGTCAGCTTCGGATCTTCTACCTGCTCGCAGATCGCCACCTTATATCCTTTGGATACGAGCTTATTCAGATAAGAGTCCACGGCATGATACGGGACGCCGCACATGGGCGCCCGCTCTTCTAATCCGCAGTCTTTTCCGGTCAGTGTAATCTCAAGTTCCTTTGAGGCAGTTAGCGCATCTTCGAAAAACATTTCGTAGAAGTCGCCCAGACGATAGAACAGGATGCAGTCCTGATACTCCTTTTTCGTCTGCATATACTGCTGCATCATTGGTGTTAACTGTGCCATGTTATCTCCTTTCACCCAGATAGTAAAATCCCCGGCACTCCTTTAAGTATACATTGACGATTTTACCGATCAGATTCTCATCCCCCGGAAAATGGACAAGCAGGTTGTTGCTGAGCCGGCCTGTGACAAGCGCAGAATCCTGCTCATTGACCGATTCCACGAGGACAGGCAGCGTCTGTCCCTCTACGCGGCGCGACATCTCCTGCGCGATTTCCTGCACCAGGGCGAGCAGGCGGTTAAACCGGTCCTTTACAATCTCTTCTGGAACCTGGTTCTCCATTACAGCGGCAGGCGTTCCGGTCCGTTTCGAATAAATAAAGGTAAACGCACTGTCATACCGTACTTTTCTCACGACATCGAGCGTCTCCTGAAAATCTTCTTCCGTTTCCCCCGGAAATCCCACAATGATATCCGTCGTCAGAGAGAGATCGGGAATCTCGCGGCGCAGTTTTTCCGCGAGTGCAAGATACTGTTCCTTTGTGTATCTGCGGTTCATTTTTTTCAATATTGCTGTGCTGCCGGACTGCAGCGGCAGATGCAGATGGCGGCAGATCTTCTTTGATCCTTTCATCACCTGGATCAATTCATCGGAAAGATCCTTTGGGTGTGAGGTCATAAAACGGATCCGCTCAAGTCCCTCGATCTGCTCCACACGCCGAAGGAGCTGCGCAAACGTAATCGGTTTCTCCAGATTTTTGCCGTACGAATTCACGTTCTGGCCAAGCAGCATCACCTCTACGACTCCGTCTGCGACCAGACCTTCAATCTCGGCAATGATATCCTCCGGCTTACGGCTCCTCTCGCGCCCGCGCACATAGGGAACAATGCAGTAACTGCAGAAATTGTTGCAGCCAAACATGATATTGACTCCGGATTTAAACGGATAAGTCCGTTCTGCCGGGAGATCTTCTACAATCTTATCGGTATCTTCCCACAGATCCATTACCATCTTGCCGGAGGAAAACGCCTCTGTCAAAAGCTCCGCGAATTTATAGATGTTGTGCGTTCCGAAAACAAGGTCCACAAAGCGGTAATTCTTCCGGATCCGTTCTGCGACCTCCGGTTCCTGCATCATGCAGCCGCAAAGCGCGATCATTTTATCCGGATGCTTTTTTTTCAGCCCGGAAAGGTATCCGAGATGGCCGTATACCTTCTGGTTCGCGTTCTCGCGGACGGTACAAGTATTGTACAGGACGAAATCCGCGTCCTCGCTGTCTGTATTTACATACCCGGCGAGCTCCAAAATCCCGCGCAGTTTTTCAGAATCCCGCGCGTTCATCTGGCATCCGAAGGTATGGATACAGCTGGTCAGCTGCCTTCCGGCCGCAGCGCTCTTTTCACTCACGATCTGCCGCAGCTTTGCGATAAAATAATACTGTCTCGCCGGCTCTTCAGCCGGCGGCTGTACGCTTAAATCTATTTCGTCTAAATTCGTATGATTGTACATAAATGTTCCTTTCCGTCGCTACGGCCGTATCTGTCCGTTTCCGAAGATAATATATTTCGTAGTCGTCAGAGCCAGAAGGCCCATCGGTCCGCGTGCGTGGAGCTTCTGTGTACTGATGCCGATCTCGGCGCCGAAGCCGAACTCAAAACCATCCGTAAAGCGCGTAGAGGCGTTGACGTAAACGGCAGCGGCATCTACTTCATCCAGAAAACGCATCGCATTTTCGTAATTGGATGTCACGATTGCTTCCGAATGTCCCGTGTTGTATTTGTTGATATGTGCAATTGCTTCCTCAATGGACGATACCGTTTTGATGGACAGAATATAATCGAGATATTCCGTTCCCCAGTCTTCCTCTGTGGCCGGTACGGCTCCGTCAATGCAGGCGGCTGCCTGCTCATCACCGCGCAGTTCTACGGGATGCTCATCCAGTTTCTTTTTCAGTGCGGTGAGGAGTTCTTTTTCAATCTTCTGATGAACGACAAGAGACTCACAGGCGTTGCAGACGCCGATCCTCTGCGTCTTTGCATTGTTGATGATGTTGACTGCCATATCAATATCGGCAGACTCATCCACGTAAATATGGCAGTTTCCCGTTCCTGTCTCAATGACCGGAACCGTGCTGTTTTCTACTACCGTACGGATCAGTCCCGCGCCGCCCCGCGGAATCAGGACGTCGATATAAGCTCCAAGCCTCATAAATTTTGCTGT
Source organism: Candidatus Choladousia intestinipullorum (assembly GCA_018711885.1). Taxonomy (GTDB): domain Bacteria; phylum Bacillota; class Clostridia; order Lachnospirales; family Lachnospiraceae; genus Choladousia; species Choladousia intestinipullorum. The sequence continues at coordinate 13,470 of DVHT01000002.1, forward strand.
CGCAGCCCTGTCCGTCACCTGGATCAGCTGAAGCGCCGATTCCGGCACGCCGCCTGCGCGAAGCGCACTGCGGAGGATCTCCACAATAGCGGTATTCGAATGGATGGCATCGCTGCCTCCTTTTAAGATCACAGCGTTTCCGGTCTTAAAGCAAAGGCCGAAAGCGTCCGCCGTCACGTTCGGGCGCGACTCATAAATCATGCCGATCACGCCGAGCGGGACACGCTTCTTTCCGATCATCAGCCCATTGGGGCGCTTCTTCATCTCAATGACCTCTCCGACCGGATCGTCAAGGCGCGCAAGCTGCCGCAGGCCTTCTGCCATCGCTTCGATGCGGCTGCCGTTTAACATCAGGCGGTCTACGAGACCTTCCGGCATCTGGTTCTTCCGGGCATTTTTGACGTCGGCCTCATTTGCGCGCAGGATCCTGTCACGGTTCTGTTCCAATTCATCAGCCGCCTTCAGAAGCGCTGCATTTTTTTCAGCCGCCGAAAGCGCTGCCAGAAGCGGAACGGATTCTTTTGCCTTTTTTCCGATCGATTCAAGCAGGACATCGGCATCAGCAAAGAAACGCTCCTCCGTGATCAGGTACTGCGGGAAAATGTCAAACTGATCTGCCGGAACCTCATCTACGATTTGAAATTCAAACGCCAGGGCTGCTGTCGGGTGTCCTTTGTGCGCTGCGAGATAGCGGTCGTAAAACCCTTTCCCGTATCCGCAGCGGTGTCTGTTCTGATCGAATCCGACTCCGGGCACAATTAAAAGCGCTGACTCATCAGAAGCAGCATCCTCCGTCACTGGTTCCGGAATACCGTAATACCCCGGAGCAACATCATCATAAGAAGAGATATAATAGTAGGTCATGTCATCCCCGTATACCTTCGGGGCTGCGACTCGCTTTCCCAGCTTCCATGCCGCTTCGATCAGCGGTCTGGTGGAAACCTCTCCTTTGCAGTCCATATAAACGTAGATCGTCTCGGCATCTGTAAATTCATTCATCTGCATAAGCTTTTCACAGATGGCCCGGCTTTTTGCTTCTAATTCATCAGCGGCAAGCGCTTTCCTCTTTTGATAGATCAGCGTTCTAATTTCTTTTTTTTCCATACTTTTCCCCCAGGTTCTCAATCTTGCCTTCTTTATTTATAATATCAATGTTGTTGAGCTGCCCGCGCAGGTTTTCACGCACCGCCGCTATATATTCTTTCCGCAGCGCAGCCTGCTCTTCTTTTTCCGCCTCAGTCAGTTCTGAAGTTTTTGCCTTTCTTGCCAGTTCATTGATCCTTGCCAGTTTTTTATCGTCCATCATCGCCCTCCGCTTAGTATACTTCCTCCAGTATATCGATCAGATAAAAGTCTTCATTCGGTTTTCCCACGAACAGCGTTCCGATGTCCGCACCCTGAATGATCTTATGTATTACGTGAAAATCATCGCCGTTTGCAATGACCATATCCGCGCCGGAAGCCGTCGCGATCCTTGCCGCTGAAAGCTTCGTCGCCATTCCGCCTGTTCCGACGTCGCTGCCGGCGCCCTTCCCCATTTTCATGAGCCGGTCATCCAGAACTTCGACGAGATCAATAAATTCCGCATCTTTGTTTTGCTTCGGATCGTCCGTATACAATCCGTCAATATCAGAAAGCAGGAGCAGCATGTCAGCCCCTACGAGCGCTGCTACGATCGCAGAAAGCGTGTCGTTGTCACCGAACTGAATCTCGTAAGTCGATACCGTATCATTTTCATTTACGATCGGTATTGCCCCGAGCGTCATAAGCTCTTCAAACGTATTCGATGCATTTCTCCTGCTCAGATTGTCGGTCATCGTGTCCTTGGTCATCAGAACCTGAGCCGCCTGATGTCCGTATTCGCGGAACAGTTTCTGATAAATCATCATCAGCTGCGCCTGTCCGATCGCAGCGCACGCCTGTTTTTCCGCAACACTTTTCGGGCGGTGATGAAAGCCGATCGTCTGGCGTCCGACAGCGATCGCGCCGGACGAAACCAGAATCACATCTTTTCCCATGTTTTTCAGATCGCAAAGCTCTCTCACCAGAATCTCGAGCTTCGTAAGGTTGATCGCTCCCGTCCCGGGATGTGTGATCGACGAACTGCCGATCTTTACGACCACTCTTTTTTTGTCCCTGAGTTTTTCTCTGTAATTCATAACTGCTCCTTGGATGTTGTCTATCTTGCCAGTCCCAGCCTGCGCAGAAGCTTGATGATCATATGGCCCTTCGGGAATGTGGCGATCTCCTCAATCGTAATTCCCCTGAAGGAAACAAGTCCGATACCGTAAACGATCACACCGACTATAATGGATAGGATCGTCGACACGGTATTTCCTGCAAACAGATTGAGTGCAGAATAGACAATATAGACTGCCGCCGCCATAATGACAGATGCTATAGCGGGAACAGCAAACGTCTTATACCACTCCTGCTTGTAGTGGATAAAGCGCCTGATCACTACGGCATTCAGGATGCATACGATCAGAGCGAAAATAATATTTGCGTAAACAACAGCATAAATATTTAAGTTTGCGACTGTCAGTAAAAAATACAAAAGTATAAAATGGATCACCAGTGAAATACTGCAGTTAATAAGCGGCTGCTTCAGCTGGCCGAGTCCCTGAAGGATGCCTGTCGTAAGGGTGGACAGTGCATAAAGGATGATCATCAGAGAACCGGTCTGCAGAATTCCGACGGAAAGAGGAACGCCTGTCTCATTGGAAAACAGCATCGTAATGATCGGTCTTGCCAGAGCTGCCATCCCTGCTGCGCAGGGGATCGTGAGCAGCATTGTAAAACGGATGGAAATCCTGATCTTTGCTCTTGCCTCGCTCCGGTTCCGGTTCGCCATGGCTGCCGTCAGAGACGGAACGATAGAAGGCGCCATACAGGAAGCAAGTGCAAGCGGCACATTCATCAAAACGCGGAACTGTCCGGAATAGATTCCCCAGATCGATCCATACTGCGCCGCAGTGTATCCCTGCCCCTGGAGGACTTTATTGAAGATACCCTGATCGGCCACATTGCTGATATTATAGATCACAGTACTCAAAATGACCGGAAGGATCGTCATCACGAGCTGATGGTAGATCAAACGTTCCGATTCCGGCCGCGTATTCCGGTCGCGCCTCATATTGCGCTGCAAAGTCTTCTTCTGCGCAGTATAAACGAACATCATGAACAGAAGGGCGACGGTAATACTTGCCACCGTACCGAATGTCCCTCCGGCCGCTCCCCACGCGGGGCCAAGAGACGCATTCCCTTCTTTTTCCGCCAGGCTTGCGCCATAACTGAACATGATATCTGCGCACACAAGTGTCACTACTGCATTCACGATCTGCTCGATCACCTGTGACACAGCAGTAGGCACCATGGTAGAATATCCCTGAAAATATCCGCGAAATGTTCCGATGATCGCAGAAATGAAAATAGCCGGAGCCAGAACACGCAGCGAATAGACCGCAAGCTCAAAGGACATCAGGTATTTTGTGATCACACCTGCAAAAATATAAGTAAACAGAGCCAGGCCTCCACCCACGACAAGCGCAAACCGAACAGCACACAGGAAGACCCTGTGTGCGTTTCGGTATTCACCCCGGTGTACCCGTTCTGATACAAGTTTTGAAACTGCAAGCGGAAGGTTGAAGCAGGATATCATCAAAAGGATCGCGTAAATCTCATTTGACGTTCCGTAATAACTGATCCCCTCGCTGCCGAGAATATTATTCAGCGGTATACGGTAAATAAGGCCGATGATCTTGGCGATGATGGATGCCGCTGCAAGTATGGTTCCCTGTACCAGAAAGTTTTTTCCAGTTGTCTTTTTCTCTTTCACGTTAGACCTCTTATAACATCAGGTTATTGTTTTTTGCCGTATGGTCAGGCCGGCATATCCGGACTGATCGTAACCCCGTCGCTCTCCGTATCAAGAACAATGCATACCCATGTTTTTCCCTGATTCAGTGTAATTTCGTTTCCGTCCGCATCATAGTAGCGTGTCGGATTGAAATTGCCCTCAGCAAACGGATCCTCACGCGTAGCGCCTTCTTTGCTCCATGTTACGTCGATGGCCTTTCCGCGTGTAATATATTTTCCGGTTCCGCCGCTCAACACATCAATATCAAGATACGTATCGGAGTCTACCTGCGGAGACCAGGAACAGTACTGGATCAGGATATTGTCATACGTCAGAGGATTTCCCGTCATCATATCGATCTGCGTATCACCGTACTGATATCTCGTGTACTTCCCGGTTTCTGCGTCGTACAGGAAGTAAGCATTATTATAATCGTATCCCGGCGCTACGTATACGGCATCCTGTCCGTTCTCCAGAAGTACCGGAGCGTCGTCCGCCGCGAACTGATAATGTCCGTTCTGATTTACATAGGCATCGGAATAATCACGGGAATATCCGCGGAAATCTATTCCGTCCTGGATCATCTCATAATTTGTAAATACGTTATGCGGAGCAGCGAAATCGTCGCTTCTGTAATATACGATTTCACCCTCGCCTGCGCCTGCATCTTCCAGACCGCTTAAGTTAAGCGTATCATCTCTCCACAGAAGTTCCAGCGCATACCATGCCTGTCCGAAATGAAGGTAGAAAGAATCGAACTCTCTTGCGAAATAGACGTAATACTCACGGCTGCTCCGCACGGATCCGATCCGCTCCACGTCCTGATAATCTTCCATGATTCCCATCAGACGGGTGATCCCGCCTTCCACCGGCGCTTCGTATACAATCTCCGCATTCGCGATACCCGACTGCGGCAGCGCATCCTGGATATTGTTCAGCATGACAGAGATCGGACGGGTGCGGCCGATCGATTCCGGCACGAGTTTTCCTGTCAGAAAGCTGCGTACCATACCGTTATTTTCTTCTGCCGACGCCGTGATGGCGCCCGTCATGCTTCCGATCAGCATACCTGCAGCTGCCACTGCAGCAGTAACCTTTTTTAATGTTCTGTGTTTCATGTGAATTCCTCCCTTATCTTTTAATACCTATTTCCCCGAGAATTTCTTCCTGCAGTTCTTCCATTGTTTTTGCATCCTCTGCTGTCATATGGTCATA
>DVHT01000029.1 GCA_018711885.1 Candidatus Choladousia intestinipullorum
ATACGGGAAAGGAAAGCATAAACCTGAAATCCAGAAGCTCTACGAGGAACTGGAAGAATGCGGGACCCGCCTGATGGAATATAAGGACTGTTTTGAGATCATGGGGAAAGACCGCAGCAGCTATTCCAAAACAGACCTGGAAGCAACGTTCATGCGGATGAAAGAGGACCATATGCTGAACGGTCAGTTAAAACCGGCGTACAATGTCCAGATCGCAGTAGAGAATTACTTCATTATCCACGGATATGTAAGCAATGACCGGACAGACTATAATACACTGATCCACAAGAGAAGCGGCAGAGTTTGTGCGCAGCATCGATTTCGAGCCGTCATCGTTCAAATTTGACGATGCGATCGCAAACTGAGACAACATACGGGACAACAGGACGGGAGGTTTAGAAATGGAGAAAAGAACGAGACTTCGTTACGGTATGGTAGGCGGAGGACTGGGCGCATTCATAGGCGGCGTCCACAGAAGAGCGATCGCTCTGGAAGAGACGGCTGATCTGGTGGCAGGCTGCTTCAGTTCCAGACCGGAGAAAAATCAGGAGACCGGAGATTTTTACGGCCTTGCAAAAGACAGGATCTACGGAAGCTACGAGGAGATGGCAAGAGAAGAAGCAAAGCGCGAGGACGGCATCGATTTCGTCTGCATCGTGACGCCGAATGCGACGCATTATGAAATCGCAAAAGCATTTCTGGAGGCGGGGATCCATGTGTCCTGTGAAAAACCGCTGTGCTTTACGGTGGAGCAGGCGGAGGAGCTTGCAAGACTTTCCAGGGAGAAAGGACTCCATTTTGCAGTGACATACACCTATACCGGATACGGCATGGTGAAGCTGGCAAAGAAGCTGGTATCAGAGGGCGCGATCGGCGATATTGTAAACGTAAACGCAGAATATCTCCAGGACTGGCTGATCGACGAGATCGGAGGCGGAGACCAGACGACGACAAAGATGTCGGTATGGAGAACGGATCCGGAGAAATCCGGTATCTCAAACTGTGTGGGAGACATCGGTACGCATATTGAAGATACTGTCGGCTATATCACGGGAATGCACCCGAAAAAGGTGGCCGCCGTTCTGGATCATTACGGAATGGATCTGGAGCTCAATGCGAATATTCTCGTAGAATACGAAAACGGTGTTCACGGCGTATACAGCTGTTCCCAGGTCTGCGCAGGCCATCTGAACGGCCTTGTGATCCGTATTTTCGGTTCGGAAGGCGCCATCGAGTGGGTACAGGAAGAGCCGGACTGCCTGAAGGTGACGAAAAAAGGACAGCCGGAGCAGATCTACCACAGAGGAACGGGTTATGTGAGCGGACGCGCTGCCGACTTAAATCACATCCCGTCCGGCCATCCGGAAGGACTGACGTATGCGTTTGCCAATATTTATCACGGCTTTATGGGAGCCGTATTAAAGACAGTCAACGGCGAGACAGCTGCACCGGAAGATCTCGACTTCCCGTCGGTAGAAGACGGACTGACCGGCGTACGTTTCGTACACGCAGTCGTAAAGAGCAGCCAGAACGATTCCGTATGGACCAGCCTGGAATAAAAATCTTGACAAACGATTCTTCATTCGCTAAGATAACAGGTATCAGAGAAAGGTTTTGAGAAAGAGGAGTACGCACTGAGCGCCAAAAGAGAGGACGGCTCACCGGCTGAAAGGCGGTCCGGGAATGCAGGTGCGGAAGGTAGCTTTTGAACCGACGGCTGAAACAGGGATCCGTACTGCTTCCGCATTGCGGCGGCACAGAGACACGGCCTGCGTGTAGGCTGCTCCGGGACTTCCCGTTACAGAAGAATGAGATACGGATCGCGGCAGCGGCACTTCCCCGCTTTTGGACCGGGGAGAAGCTGTGGATGCAGTCCGTAAGAAAAGGTGGTACCGCGAGACATTCGCCCTTTGCATAGTAACCTGTGCAAAGGGCTTTTTTTATTACAAGGAGGGCCAAATGAGCAAAGAGCTTGCAAAGACTTATGATCCGAAAGGGATCGAAGACAGACTTTATCAGAAATGGCTGGACAGAAAATATTTCCATGCCGAACCGAATCCGGACAAGAAACCATTCACGATCGTAATCCCGCCGCCAAATGTCACCGGGCAGCTCCATATGGGACACGCGCTCGATGAGACGATGCAGGATATCCTGATCCGCTTTAAGAGAATGCAGGGCTATGAGGCGCTGTGGCAGCCGGGGACAGATCACGCGGCGATCGCGACAGAGGTCAAGGTCATCGAGAAACTGAAAGAACAGGGAATCGACAAAAATGAGATCGGCCGCGAAGAATTCTTAAAGCATGCATGGGCGTGGAAGGAAGAGTACGGCGGAAAGATCATCAACCAGCTGAAAAAGCTCGGCGCATCCGCAGACTGGGACAGAGAACGCTTTACGATGGATGAGGGCTGCTCAAAGGCTGTCCAGGAGGTATTTATCCGCCTCTATGAAAAAGGCTATATTTACAAAGGATCAAGAATCATCAACTGGTGCCCTGTCTGCCATACGTCCATCTCGGATGCAGAGGTAGAGCATGAGGATCAGGACGGGTTCTTCTGGCATATCAATTATCCGGTAGTCGGGGAAGAGGGAACGTTCGTCGAGATCGCGACGACCCGTCCGGAGACGCTGCTCGGCGATACGGCAGTCGCTGTCAATCCGGAGGATGAGCGGTATCAGCACCTCGTAGGAAAGATGCTGGAGCTTCCGCTGACCGGCAGACAGATCCCGGTGATCGCTGATTCCTACGTAGATAAGGAATTCGGTACGGGCTGCGTAAAGATCACTCCGGCACATGACCCGAATGATTTTGAGGTAGGAAGACGACATGATCTGCCGGAGATCAATATTATGAACGACGATGCGACGATCAACGAGCTCGGAGGCAAGTATGCGGGAATGGACCGTTACGAAGCCAGAAAGGCAATCGTAAAAGACCTGGAAGAGCTGGGACTGCTCGTGAAAGTCGTTCCGCACAGCCACAGCGTCGGCACGCATGACCGCTGCAAGACGACGGTAGAGCCGATGATCAAGCCGCAGTGGTTCGTAAAGATGGATGAAATGGCAAAACCGGCGATCGAAGCGCTCAAGTCGGGCAAGCTCAAATTTGTTCCGGACCGCTTTGACAAGATTTATCTGCACTGGCTTGAGAACATCCGTGACTGGTGTATTTCAAGACAGCTCTGGTGGGGACACCGGATTCCGGCGTACTACTGCGACGAATGCGGCGAAACAGTCGTAGCGCGCGAGATGCCGTCCGTCTGCCCGAAGTGCGGATGCACTCATTTTACACAGGATGAGGACACACTTGATACCTGGTTTTCCTCTGCACTTTGGCCGTTCTCGACGCTTGGCTGGCCGGATCAGACGCCGGAACTGCAATACTTCTATCCGACGGATGTGCTTGTGACCGGCTACGATATCATCTTCTTCTGGGTAATCCGTATGGTATTTTCCGCACTGGAGCAGACAGGAGAAGTGCCGTTCCACCACGTTTTGATCCACGGGCTTGTGCGGGATTCCCAGGGAAGAAAGATGAGCAAATCGCTCGGAAACGGAATAGACCCGCTTGAGGTGATCGATCAGTATGGCGCGGACGCACTCCGTCTGACGCTGATGACGGGAAATGCGCCCGGAAACGATATGCGTTTCTATATGGAACGTGTGGAAGCATCCCGGAATTTTGCAAATAAGGTATGGAATGCGTCCAGATTTATCATGATGAATCTGGAAAAGGCAGAAGTACCGGAGAGTTTTGACCTGAATACACTGACAGACGCCGATAAATGGATTCTTTCCAAAGTCAACACGCTGGCGAAAGACGTCACAGACAATATGGAAAAATATGAGCTCGGCATTGCGGTACAGAAAGTATACGATTTTATCTGGGAAGAGTTCTGCGACTGGTACATCGAAATGGTGAAGCCGCGTCTGTATCACGATGAGGATACGACGAAAGCGGCGGCTCTCTGGACACTCAGAACGGTCCTGACGAACGCTCTGAAACTGCTGCACCCGTATATGCCGTTTATCACGGAAGAAATTTTCTGTACGCTGCAGCCGCAGGAGGAATCGATCATGATCTCCTCATGGCCTGAGTACCGCACAGACTGGGCGTTTGCGGAAGAAGAAAAAGCGGTTGAGACGATCAAGGAAGCCGTAAGGGGCATCAGAAACGTCCGTACCGGCATGAATGTCCCGCCGAGCAAGAAGGCGCAGGTCTATGTCGTATCGGAGAATGCGGAAATCCGCAGCATCTTTGAAAACGGGAAAGTTTTCTTTGCCGCTCTCGGCTACGCAAGCGAGGTACATGTACAGGCGGACAAGACGGGCATCAGCGAGGACGCAGTGTCGGCGGTGATCCCGGAGGCAGTCGTGTATATGCCGTTTGCGGAGCTTGTCGATATTGAAAAAGAGATCGAACGTCTGAAGAAGGAAGAAGCACGTCTGACAAAAGAGCTTGCGCGCGTAAACGGTATGCTGGGCAATGAGCGTTTCGTCAGCAAGGCGCCGCAGGCGAAGATCGATGAGGAACGGGCAAAGCTCGAGAAATATACGCAGATGATGGAGCAGGTGAAAGAACGGCTTGCCAGCCTTGTAAAATAGTGCGGCCGCCCGCAGCACACAGGTTCAGAACGCATCTGCAGTGAGCAGGAGGAAAAACAGTGCTGTCAAAAACGATGCGTGCGGTCCTGCACGCACTGTCATATGGTAATATTGAAGTAGAATCGGCGCGGCGGCTGGCAGATTTAAAAAGGCTGGACGCGATGCGGATCTTTCTGAAAAAGCTGGACGCGAAAGTTTACAACGGCGATCACGAGGTCCCGATCCGTCTCTATTTTCCGACGGAAGAGTCGATGAAAGAAGAGAACGCAAAGAAACATCCGGCGCCGGTCATGCTGTTTTTTCACGGCGGCGGCTGGGTGACGGAGAGCGTGGAAAACTACGACCGCGTGTGCGCGCGGATGGCGCAGTCTACGGGACATATCGTGGTGTCGGTAGAATACCGCCTTGCGCCGGAGTACCGGTTCCCGACGGCGCTGCTGGACTGCTATGCGGCGGCCAGGGCGCTGTATACGGGCCTTCTGCCGCTTTCCGTCTCCGCGGATCAGATCACCGTCACCGGGGACAGCGCCGGAGGCAACCTTGCGGCAGCCGTCGCACTGATGGCGCGTGACAGAGGAGAATTTACCATAAAACGGCAGATCTTGATCTATCCTGCGCTGAATAACTGTTATACAGAAGAGTCGCCGTATCCGTCCGTGCAGGAAAACGGAAGCGGATATCTGCTGACTGCGGTGAAGATGGAAGATTACCTGAATTTGTATCAGAGCAGCCCTGCGGACCGCCAGAATCCGTATTTTGCCCCGCTTTTGGAGCAGGATCTTCGCAATATGCCGAGAACGCTGGTCCTGACAGCGGAATTCGATCCGCTGCGCGACGAGGGAGAAGCGTATGCAAGGCGGCTTGAGGAGGCTGGAAATGATGTGGAGCTGCACCGGATCCCGGAGGCGCTGCACGGCTTCTTTGCGTTGGGGATCAAGTTCCTGCATGTACAGGAGAGCTTCCGGTATATGAATGATTTTTTGAAGAGAGAAGCGTGACCAAAGTTTGAGATCAGGATATTCAAAATGGAGAAAGCTGGACAATGCCGCGCTCGCTTTTCCGCTGGTTACGGGAAAGAATGATACGAGGGTGTTCCGGTTTTACTGTTTATTAAAAGAGGAAGTGGACAAAACGGTCCTGCAGGAGGCGCTGGATGAGACGGTAAAAACATTTCCTCTGTTTCAGGCTGTCCTGCGCAAAGGCCTGTTCTGGTTCTACCTGGAACGCAGAGACTTGAGGGCGCTGGTAAAAGAAGAAAAAAAGCCCCCTTGCAGCAGACTGTACATTCCGGACAAAAAGTCTCTTCTGTTTGAAGTGAGTTATTTCGGGAACCGTATCAATTTTGAGGTCTTCCACGCACTGACAGACGGAACTGGCGCGATGCATTTTCTGCAGGAGCTGGTGCGCAATTATCTGATCCTGCGCCATCCTGACGGGAATTTTCCGGAAATAGAAACGGAGGAGGCCGCCCCGGGAGCACAGGAAGAGGACAGTTTTTCCCAGTACTATTCGCAGGACCTTCCGAAACGAAGGGAGAAAAAGCCGCCTGCCGTCCGGCTGAAAGGGGAGAAGCTGGTCCATGACGATATGGACATTACGGAGCTGATCCTTCCGGTAGATGAGCTGCTGGCAAAAGCGCGGCAAAGGGGAGTCTCTGTTACGGTCCTTCTGTCAGCCATGCTCCTGTGCTCCATTCATGAGGAGATCCCGAAGCACCGGCAGAAACGGCCGATCACGCTGATGGTGCCGGTCAATCTGAGAAATTATTTTCCGTCGCAGTCTATGGCGAATTTTTTCGGATGGATCGAAGTAGGATGTACCTTTACGGATACAACGACCTTTGACGATGTACTGGCGCAGGTAAACCGCCAGTTTAAGGAAGAACTGGTGAAGGAAAAGGTCGCGATGCATATGAACGGCTATGTGCGTCTGGAGAAGAATCCCGTTTTGCGCGCAGTGCCGCTGGAGATCAAACGTTACTTTCTGATCATAGGGGCGAATCTTGGAAGCAGAAGCATTACGGCTGTTTATTCCAACGTAGGGATCATCCGCCTGCCGGAAGAGTACAGGGAATATATTGACCGGTTTGGGATTTTTGCCAGTACAGATTCCCTCCAGCTTTGCTCCTGTTCTTATGAAAATAAGATGGTACTTGGATTTACCTCCAAGATTCCTGATGACAGCATACAGAGGAATTTCCAGCAGATGCTGAAAAACGAAGAAATCCCGCATACGGAAGAAAAAAATCAATTTCCGGGATACGGGGAAAAACAGAAAAAAGAAAACAGACGGATTTTTCAGACGTTCACTTTTTTATGCATCGCTGTTGCGGTCATCTGCGGGATGATCAATTACGTGGCGCAGCAGGAAGTGACGTGGGCATGGTTTGCGGCCGCAGGCTGTCTCTGTGCGTGGCTGATCGTAT
>DVHT01000003.1 GCA_018711885.1 Candidatus Choladousia intestinipullorum
TGAAGGATAAGAAAATTATTAGAGCGCTCCAAGGACGGTTTTGTTTACGGGACAGTAGGATATTCAGATGTTGACTTTTCATCAGAAACGATTTATATTCGAATACAGCTTGGGCGGAATTCACAGAAGAGGTTTATGTATACCAGGAAGAAGCAATTTTTAGCTGCTCCGTGCCTTGTGAGATGTGGGAGAGCATTCGTCCAAAAAAGAGAAAAAAACAGGTGTTTTATCATGAGAAAACTGGCTTTAAAAGATGAAATTTTATTAAAAGTAGAGAAACCGGCCCGGTACATCGGCGGCGAGGTGAATTCGGTCATGAAGGACAGGGAGAAAGTGGATGTACGCTTTGCGATGTGCTTCCCGGACGTCTATGAGATCGGAATGTCGCATCTCGGCATCCAGATTCTGTACGATATGTTCAACCGCCGGGACGATGTCTGGTGCGAACGCGTTTACTCCCCGTGGGTCGATCTCGACCGTATCATGCGTGAAGAGAATATCCCGCTGTTCGCTCTGGAATCGCAGGACCCGATAAAGAAATTCGATTTTCTTGGTATTACTCTGCAGTATGAAATGTGCTATACAAATGTCCTGCAGATACTTGACCTGAGCGGAATTCCCCTGAATGCTTCCATGCGCGGCGAGGACTGTCCGATCGTCATAGGAGGCGGTCCCTGCGCATATAATCCGGAACCGCTGGCAGAATTTTTCGATCTGTTTTATATCGGAGAAGGGGAGACGGTCTATGACGAACTGATCGATCTGTATAAGGACTGTAAGAAGAATGGCATTGTACGGGCGGACTTCTTGAGGAAGGCATCCGGGATTCCCGGCATTTACGTGCCGTCGCTGTATGAGGTGACATACGGCGAAGACGGTACGATCGCTTCCTTTGCCCCGCGCGAACAGGGCGTCCCTGCAGTCATCCAGAAGCAGGTGGAGACAAATATGACAGAGGCTCCGTACCCGGAGGCTCCGGTCGTGCCGTTTATCAAGGTGACGCAGGATCGTGTCGTTCTGGAGATCCAGCGAGGCTGTATCCGCGGGTGCCGTTTCTGTCAGGCGGGAATGCTGTACCGGCCGACGAGGGAGCGCAGTCTTGAGTCGCTGAAAGATCATGCGTACCGCATGCTTAAAAATACCGGACATGAGGAAATCTCACTCAGCTCATTGAGCTCCAGTGATTACAGCGATCTGCCGGGAATCATCAATTATCTGATGGAAGAATTCCGCAGCCAGAATATTAATATCTCTCTGCCGTCGCTGCGAATTGACGCTTTTTCGCTGGATGTGATGAGCCGTGTCCAGGATGTCCGGAAAAGCAGCCTGACTTTTGCACCGGAGGCAGGTTCACAGAGGCTGCGTGATGTGATCAATAAAGGTCTCACGGAAGAGGTTATTCTGGAAGGCGCTGATGCGGCATTTCACGGCGGATGGAATAAAGTCAAACTGTACTTTATGCTCGGACTTCCGCTTGAGACGGAAGAAGACCGCAAAGAGATCGCCCATCTGGCAGAAAAGATTGCGGAGAAATATTATGAGATTCCCAAAGACCAGAGGAACGGAAAGTGCCAGATCACGGTGAGCACCTCCTTTTTTGTTCCAAAACCGTTTACTCCGTTCCAGTGGGCGAGGATGTTCCAGCCGGGGGATTACCTTGGTTTCGCAAAGACGGTCAATCATGAGATCAAAGAGATGCTGAATCAGAAGAGTATCCGCTATAACTGGCATCAGGCCGATGTGACGCTGCTGGAAGGAATTTTTGCGCGCGGGGACCGGAGGATTTCAGCCGTGATCCTGGAAGCGTACGAGAACGGGGCGCTTTATGATGCGTGGACAGAATACTGGAATTATGACAGGTGGCTGCAGGCGTTTGAAACCTGTAAGATTGATATGGACTTTTATACAGTCAGAGAACGGAAAACGGATGAAATCCTGCCATGGGATTTTATCGATATTGGAGTCACAAAAAAATTCCTGCAAAAAGAATGGGAACGCGCTCTGCGCGGGGAGGTCACGCCGAACTGCCGCATGAACTGTTCCGGCTGCGGTGCCGGACGGTATCAGACTGGCGTCTGCACAGAAAGAAGAGGAGATGCAGGATAACATGAAAGTAAGAGTTAAATTTTCAAAATACGGTATCATGAAATTTATCGGGCATCTCGATGTGATGCGTTATTTTCAGAAAGCGATCCGGCGGTCCGGTATTGATATTGCATATTCGGAAGGCCTGAGTCCGCATATGATCATGTCGTTCGCCGCTCCGCTCGGAGTAGGGCTTACGAGTGATGCGGAGTATATGGATATTGAGATCAGGACGCCGATCTCCAGCGCAGAGGCAATCCGGGCGCTCAATGACGTCGGGGTGGAAGGGATCACGGTGACGGGATTCTGGCAGATTCCGGAAGGGAAAGCAAATAAGGCAATGACGCTTGTGGCTGCCGCCGATTATGAACTCCGGTTCCGAAACGGATATGAGCCTGATACAGACTGGCAGTCGGGTATCTCTCGTTTTTATAAGCAGAAGAGTATTTGCGTTCTGAAAAAGACGAAAAAATCGGAGAAAGAAGTCGACATCAGACCGATGATCTATGAGATGCGGGTGAACGGCGGAACTGTTTTTATGCAGCTTTGCGCGGGCAGCGCTGCCAATTTAAAGCCGGAACTCGTTATGGATGCTTATCTGAATACGATCGGAATTGCCGCGCAGCCATTCGCATATGAAATTCACAGATGTGAAGTCTACGCTGATCTCGGCAGTGAAACGCAGCGCCGGCTCGTACCGCTTGGCGATCTCGGAACGGTAATCTGAGAAAACGGGGATTGACAGAATACAGGAACGGCAGGAGTTCGTACGGAGGAAATTATGGGAGAACCAGAAAAGATTTATGTGATGGCCAGGCGGGAGGGAGCGGTTTATTCCTTTCTCCTTCACGGAGGGAAAGCCGTGGAAATCCACTGTGACGATGATTCTGCGCAGTCTCTGCTTGGTAATATCTATATAGGAAAGATCAAAAATATCGCGAAAAATATGGGAGCCGCTTTTGTGGAGATCGAGCCTGGTACTGTCTGCCACCTTGCTTTGAAGGACATAAAGAATCCAATCTATACAAAAAAAGGAAGTTCCAAAAACCCGCAGGCCGGGGATGAACTGCTGGTGCAGGTGTGCCGCGAAGGGATCAAGTCGAAGTATCCGTCGGTCACAACAAATCTTACGTTTGCCGGAAAATACGTGCTGCTGACATCTGGAGACACCTCTGTCTCCGTATCTTCCAAGCTCGCAAAAGAGGAGAAGCAGAAGCTGTCTGAAAAGATGAAGCAGATAGGCCGGGCGCTGAAAGAATCTGTGCAGATGCGCATGGATGAGGAGAGTGAACGTGAAGCTCAGGCTGCGAAAAAGACGGTCCCCTGCGGCTGGCTTGTGCGTACAAATGCAGGTGGAGTCGACGAGCAGTTTCTGCAGGATGATGCAGAAAGGCTTTATGGACAGTTTCATGCTCTTGTGAAGACGGCGGCTTACCGTTCCTGCTTTTCCTGCCTGCTGCGCACACCCCCTTCTTATCTGAAACGTCTCCAGAATCTTTACAGCAGCGAGGCGAACCGGATTATCACGGATGATGTCCCCCTGTATGAAGAAATCAAACAGTATCTGACTGAGTTTCAGGCCGAAGATCTGGACCGGCTTTCTCTGTATCAGGACCGGCTGCTGCCGATGAATAAGCTCTATTCGCTTGGAACACAGCTGGAACGCGCTCTGTCAGAACGGGTGTGGCTGAAAAGCGGAGGGTATCTGGTGATACAGCCGACGGAAGCGCTGACGGCGATCGACGTCAATACAGGGAAATATGAAGGCGGGAAAAACCAGGAAGCTGCTTTCCTTAAGATCAACAAAGAGGCAGCCGCAGAAACGGCGCGCCAGCTCAGGCTGCGCAATATAAGCGGGATCATCATTGTAGATTTCATTAATATGAAATCAAAAGAATCTGTCAGTGAGCTGATGCGCGTGCTGGATAGGGAACTGAAGAAGGATCCGGTCCCTGCCGTGCTTGTGGATATGACTCGCCTGTCTCTGGTGGAGATTACGAGAAAAAAACAGGAAAAGCCGCTTTATCAGACAAAAGCACTTGACAAACATACTCTTCAATGGTAAAGTGGTAAAAACAAAACGAAGCAAAATGCGATGACGGAGAATAGTATGCTGATATGCTTTTTACAGAGAGATGCCGGGCGGTGCGAGGCATCAGAAGCGATGAGCAGAACTCGCTCCCGAGCGGCTGCCCCAAATTCCGTGTGCTGCTGTAGAAAATACAGAAAGCGGGAGAGTAGATGCAGACGGTTCCCGGCCGTTATACGGGCAGGATATAAAGACGTGTGTCTGTATCCGTTGAGCGCATGAGTGATCATGAATGAGAGTGGTACCGCGAAAGATTTTGCTATCTTCCGTCTCTCCGGTCTTTGACCGGGAGGCGGTTTTTTTGTACGGTAGGCCGCCCGGAAAGCGGTTGCCGTGCCTGCCCGGACAGATATTTCCGACTGTAATTGGAAAAGTTTCCGGGATCTTATGAATACGATAATAGAAAGAAAAGGAGAATACAAGCAATGATGAATTATAAGAAGTATACGAGACAGTATTTTATGCCGCCTGTTTCATCAATGAAATGGACTGAAAAAGAATATGTCGATCATGCGCCGATCTGGTGCAGCGTCGATCTGCGCGACGGCAATCAGGCGCTTGTGGTACCGATGTCTCTGGAACAGAAAGTAAACTTCTTTAAACTGCTTGTTGCGGTCGGATTTAAAGAGATTGAGGTGGGCTTTCCGGCAGCATCTGATACGGAATATCAGTTTCTGAGAAAACTGATTGAAGAAGACCTGATTCCGGACGATGTGACAGTGCAGGTGCTGACTCAGGCACGGGAACATATCATCCGAAAGACATTCGAAGCATTAAAAGGAGCAAAGAATGCGATTGTCCACGTATATAACTCGACTTCAC
>DVHT01000030.1 GCA_018711885.1 Candidatus Choladousia intestinipullorum
AAGAGCACTATGATCTGCAAAATGCAGTCGAGGGAATGAGTGAACTCAAAAACAGCCAGATAAGCGCCGCCCTGAAGCAGGAGATCGTGCGGCAGATTACAGAGATTTCTGCCGCCTATTCCCTTACGGCGTATGATATCACTCTGATGTTTGACGAGAAGGATGAGTACTTGCTGGAAGGGATCTCTTTTTCGGTCAGCGGCGGTGATGATGCGGCGGTCGAGGCCGTGATACAGGAACTCTCCGGAGTATATGCGCTCGATGAAAAAGAAATCAGAATCTTTAGGCAGGGAGGGTGATACTGCGCGCGATGAAACAGTGGGGAAACAAGCTGAAATCGTTAAAGAAAGATCAGATCCTGATCCTTCTGCTGGCCGGAGTGCTGCTTTTAGTCATATCCATACCGGTTGACGAGGATGCAGCCGGCGCTCCAAAGGAAGAGCTTACGGCAGAGACAGAAACAGATTCTGCCGTTTCTGAGACAAGAGAATTGGAACAGCGTCTCGAGGAGATCTTAAGCAGCGTGGAAGGCATCGGAAAGACCCGCGTCATGCTGACGCTGAAGTCAGAAGGACGGAAAATTGTCGAAAAAGATGTAGAACAGTCAGACCGGACAGAAGGAAACAGTGAGGAGAATCAGAACAGCCAGGCGGAAGAACACAGCACGAATGAAAGCACTGTGCTGCAGCGGGACGCAGTCGGAAATGAAACGCCCTATATCACAGAAGAACTGGAGCCTGAGATATCCGGCGTTCTGGTGATCGCGCAGGGAGCCGGGAACGCTCAGACCGTTTCGGAGATTACTGATGCGGTAATGGCATTATTCGGAGTCGAGGCGCATAAAATCAAAGTAATGAAGATGGAATGAGGAGGAACTTGTGAAACGGATTTTTAAGAAAAACCAAATCATCATCACGACTCTGGCAATTATGATCGCGATTGCCGGCTATTTGAATTACTCAGGAAAAATTCTGGACGAGGAAGCAGACACAGTGAGCACAGATGACAGCACGGTCCTGCTGACAGACGATGTACCTGCGGATAATACATACACAGATACGTATTCTGATATTGTAAGCCTGGATGGGGACGGCACAGAGGAGGCCTCTCTGGAAAGTGAAAGCACGGCTGAGGCCGCCGTAGGCGAAGCGGTCCTTGCAAACGGGACGGCAAGCGACAGCGTGCTGGCAGCAGCACGTCTGAACCGGGAGCAGGTACGTGCAAAGAACAAAGAAACGCTTCTTGAAGTCATCAATAATACAAATGTAACAGAAGACCAGAAACAAAATGCGGTGTCGGCCATGACCCAGATGACGCAGCTGGCAGAACAGGAGGCGGCAGCCGAACTTCTGCTGGAAGCAAAAGGATTTGAGGACTGTATCGTAAGCATCGCAGACGGAAGCGTAGACGTCGTAGTCAACCAGAGCGAATTGAGCGACGCCGAGCGGGCGCAGATCGAAGACATTGTAAAACGAAAGACTGAGATCTCCGGTGAAAATATCGTCATCACACCAAAAGACAGTGTGTCAGCCGAGACAGAAGCGCCGGCAGAACAGTAACTGCAGGATCAGAACATCCCGCCGCGGCAGAATGCGGCGGGTTTTTTCTGAATTTTGCCGGAAAAAAGTAGCATTCTGATACGCGCTATGTTAAAATAAATACAATAACCCTCACGGGAATAAAATTTGGGACGGAAAGATAATGATGAAAAGTACAACATTGGTAATTATGGCGGCAGGAATCGGAAGCAGGTTTGGCGGCGGGATCAAGCAGCTGACCTCTTTTGGCCCGTCAGGTGAGATTATCATGGACTATTCCATCCATGATGCAATAGAAGCCGGATTTAATAAGATCGTTTTTGTGATCCGAAAAAGTATGCTTTCTGATTTTAGACAGATTATCGGGGACAGAATTGAAAAACTGATCCCCGTTTCCTATGCTTTTCAGGAGCTCAATGATCTGCCGGAAGGATTTACAGTTCCTGAAGGCCGGGTGAAGCCGTGGGGCACCGGGCAGGCAATCCTTTGCTGCCGGGATCTGATCCACGAACCGTTTGCGGTGATCAACGCGGATGACTATTACGGAAAAGACGCATTTCGCAAGGTACATGAATTCCTTGTGAAAAGCGCGCAGGAGCGGAAAGACGGTATCTATACCTTCTGCATGGCCGGCTTTGTCCTGAAGAATACGCTCTCTGAACATGGAGGCGTCACAAGAGGAATCTGCCGGATGGGAGCAGACGGCGCTCTGGCTGAGATCGTCGAAACGCGCAATGTAGTCAGGACAAAGGACGGAGCGGCTGTATTAAACGAGGACGGGACAATGACTGCGCTCGATCCGGACGGGCTGGTCTCAATGAATTTCTGGGGATTCACACCGGAGTTTATGGAGGAACTTGAGAGAGGATTCAAAGATTTTCTTTCCAATATCGAAGGGAATGAGCTGAAAGCAGAATATCTCCTGCCTACGATCGTAGACGGCATGCTGAAGGAAAAACGTGTGGATCTCTCTGTGCTGCAGTCTGACGACCGCTGGTTCGGCGTCACCTACAAAGAAGACGTCCCGTATGTAAAAGAAGCGTTTTCGCAGCTGATCAAACAGGGCGTATATGCGGAAAATCTTTACGCGGACGGAACCTGACACGAAATACAGATATTTTTCTTTACAAGAATGGGCATTTCTAGTATAATAGAAATGTTCCGGGGTATGGCGTAGCTTGGTAGCGCGCTCGGCTGGGGGCCGAGAGGTCGCAGGTTCAAATCCTGTTGCCCCGATTTTTATTTTTCAGTATATAAGCGTTTCATAGAATCCAGAGTATAAGACATCGCGAAATTATTTTGCGGTGTTTTTTTCAAAATCCAAGAAAAAATATTGACTGATTTTACAAGATGTGCTATTTTATTAAGGTATGCCGCACAAAGAGGTTGAAGTGTCGAAAGACCACCGAATTTGGCGAGTAATGATAAATGGGAGGTGCCATATGTACGCAATTATTGCAACAGGTGGTAAACAGTACAAAGTAGCCGAAGGCGATATCATTAACGTAGAAAAGCTTGGTGTTGAAGCTGGTGAAACTGTTACGTTTGATCAGGTGCTTGCAGTAAGCAATGACGGACTGAAGGTTGGCGCAGACGTTGCAGGAGCAACTGTCACAGCTACCGTTGTCAAGAATGACAAGGCAAAGAAAGTCATCGTTTACAAGTATAAGAGAAAAACG
>DVHT01000031.1 GCA_018711885.1 Candidatus Choladousia intestinipullorum
ATGAAAGCAGCTGTAATCGCAACAGCGTCTCTGACCGTATGCACAACAGGTCTTGCAGAAGAATCTTCTGAAAGTACATCGGAAGACAGCACACAGGCGGCAGCCGGAGCGGAAAGTGATTACGAAGGATCTCTGGAGGGAGTGACATTGAATATCGGATGTGATACCAGTTTCGTTCCCTTCTGCTTCCCGGATGAAAATAACGACTATACGGGCTTTGATATTGATCTGCTGGAGGCATTCAGTGAATATCTCGGATTCGATTATGAATTGCAGCCGATGGATTTTACCGCGCTTCTAATGTCTGTCCAGACCGGTAAGCTGGATCTCGGTATGGCAGGCATTACCATTACGGAAGAGCGCCAGGAAGTGATGGATATCTCTGATCCGTATTATGATGCCGGACTGCAGATTTTTGTACAGGAGGATAACGATGAAATCACCTCCATTTCCGACCTCGAGGGAAAGACCGTTGCGCTAAAAGAAGGAACCGCATCCGTCGATTATGTCAATGAAAACGTAAGCGACTGTACGGTTACTACATTCCCGAATATCGAAAACGCTTACCTCGAAGTTCAGAGGGGCACTGCAGATGCGGTCGTATACGACGCACCGAACATGCTTTATTACGTGGCGCAGAATCCGGAATGCGGATGCAAGGTGGTCGGTGATCTGGTGGACGCATGCCAGTATGGCGCTGTTCTGCAGAAAGGTTCGGAATATACAGAATATATCAATGCAGCGCTCGCACATTTCCAGGAAGACGGAACGTACGACACGATTTATGAAAAATGGTTCGGTAACGAATAAAACGACATGGCAAATACGTTTGGCAAGGGGGACTTATTATGGAACTGCAATGGATTTATACACTAAAGGTAATCCCGACACTGGCAGAAGGACTGAAAGTCACGATGCTGATAGCTGTGGCAGGTATCCTGCTTGGTTTTATAATAGGTCTCCTCGCCGGTTTTGTCCGCAGCGGAAAACATAATATTCTGTATCGGATCGCCGGTGTATACATAACGGTGATCCGAGGAACGCCGCTGATGGTTCAGGCGCTGTATCTGTACTTTGCGATTCCGATGATGCTGAACTTCGATATCTCGGCTCTCACTGCCGGCATTGTAGCGATTGGGCTGAATTCCGGCGCTTATATTTCCGAAATTGTCAGAGGGGCGATCCAGTCGATCGATATCGGGCAGAATGAAGCCGGTATCTGTCTCGGACTGAGCAAATTTCAGATCACGGCCAGTATTATCTTTCCACAGGCATTCAAGATCATGCTGCCCAGCCTGTGCAACCAGTTTATCATCAGTGTGAAGGATACTTCCATTCTGACTGTCATCGGCGTTGCGGAAATGACGCGCCAGGCGACGCAGGCAGTATCCTCCACGTTCCGGACGGTTGAAATCTATACATCGCTTGCACTGATGTACTTTGTATTGAATACAGTTCTGTCGTTTCTGCTGTCGAAACTGGAAAGGAGGATGAAATAATGGGTACACCCGTATTAAAAATAGAAAAGCTTTCGAAATCATTCGGTGAACTCGAGGTTCTCAAAGACATTAATATGGAAGTAACAGAAGGCGAAGTCATCAGTGTGATCGGGCCTTCCGGCTCCGGAAAGAGCACGTTTCTGCGCTGCATCAATCTTCTCGAAACTCCGAATAACGGGACAATTACTTATGAAGGCAATGTAGTAAATGATTCATCCTACGATAAAAGGAAGCTGCACCGGGAGATCGGGATGGTATTTCAGCGTTTTAATCTGTTTCCGCATAAAACAGTGCTGGAAAATATTATGCTGGCTCCGCTGAAGCTTAAGCTTGGCCCGAAGGCGGAGCTGAGATCAAACGCGATGGAATTGCTTCAAAAGGTAGGACTGGAAAATAAAGCGGATGAAATGCCCAGAAATCTTTCAGGCGGGCAGCAGCAGAGAGTCGCCATTGCCAGAGCGCTCGCGATGAATCCGAAGGTACTTCTCTTTGACGAACCTACCTCCGCTCTGGATCCTGAGCTGGTGGGCGAGGTTCTGAGGGTCATGCAGGATCTGGCGGAGGAAGGCATGACAATGGTAGTGGTGACTCATGAGATGGGTTTTGCGAGAGAGGTCTCTGATCATCTGGTCTTTATGGAAGGCGGATATATTGCAGAAGAAGGCAATCCAAAAGAAATTTTTGCAAATCCGAAGAACGAGAGAACGAAAAAATTCTTATCCAGTGTACTGTGAAGAATAGGAGGATAGTTTATGAAGATCGGACTGATTCAGCTGCATTCAATACCGACGGAGATTGAAAGAAATGTCCAAAACGGAATCCGTCTGTTTCGTCAGGCAGCGGAAAAAGGTGCGGAACTTATCGTTTTTCCGGAGTTATGGACCTGCGGCTACTATCTGGAGACTTTTGATTTTCTGGCAGCCGCCGGAGAAAATGATTGGATTTTGGAGAAATTTAAGAATCTGGCAAAAGAAACGCATACGGTAGTCGTTTTGCCTCTCCCCCAGAAAAAAGAAGAGGGTCTCTACATCGGCGCCTACGTGATCGAAAGCAACGGGAAAATAATCGGAGAATACCAGAAGTCATTTTTATGGGGAAGAGAACAAAATTATTTTATTCACGGCAAACGGGACTACACACCGATCGATACTTCTCTTGGAAAGCTCGGAATTTTAATCTGCTATGATATTGAATTTCCAGAGCCAAGCCGTATTTTAGCCATGCAGGGTGCAGAAGTCATTATTGTCCCGTCCGTGTGGAGTATTCCTGCTATGAACCGCTGGCAGATCCAGCTGCCCGCAAGAGCCCTCGACAATACCGTCTTTGTTCTTGGAATCAATAACGTGAAAGAAGGCGCAGGCGGCTGTTCTAAGGCGGTATCGCCTGCCGGAGATGTGATAGCGGAAGCGCCGTCGGAAGAAGAAACCGCACTGGTGTGCGAAATCGATCTCAGCGAGATCCCTCAGGTAAGGAAAAAGATTCCTTATCTGGAGGAATATGATTGCGCGCTGCTGCCGGGAGGACAGAACGTCCTTTCTGAAAAACACCGGATTTGACTGCAGTACTTGCCGGCCTTACGCCCGCTCAGATGAGCAGGCGTTTTTTGCTTACGCATTCTTCTCTTTTGGAGATCCATTCCTTTAATGCGGGATACAGCTTTTCCCCCATATCGTAACCATGCCAGTAAAAATCCTCCAGCTTCTCCAGATCCCTCTCCGTCCTGCTGACGCACGGCATTTCAGGCCGGATCACAAATACGCGTCCCTGCTGTTCCAGCCGCCCGATCAGATCCATCTGCCGGTTGTATACGTGATTGCGCATCGCAAGCGCCTGCGCGAGCTTCGGATACTGGCGGTAATGCAGCCTCGCAAGCTTTGCCGCGGAGGAGTTGCTTTCCTTCTTGTAATACCCTTTCCCCCTTGTCAGGATCACAATGTTATAGTCAAATCCGTCGGCAATCGCCTTGCGGATCGGTACAGAATCCGCAATACCGCCGTCCATCATCGGGATATTGTCCACTTTAACCACCGGCGACACGAACGGCAGGCTGGAAGACGCCCTGCAGGCGTCCATCATCCGTTTCCGGTCCCTGTATTCCTCAATAAACTCCGCCCGTCCTGTCAGGCAGTTCGTCGTCGTCAGAAGGCATCTTGTCGGCGACTTGACGTACGACCGGAAATCAAACGGATAATCGTGGTTCGGAAACTGATCAAAAATCAGATCCATATTCATAAAATACTTTGTCTTTACCAGAGTGCGGAACCCGTACAGTTCATGGTCAAGCTGCGCGTCGAGCATACATTCCTTCGTGCGCAGGATCTGTCCTGATACGTAATCCACGGCATTGCAGGCTCCCGCCGACACGCCTATCACATAAGGCACGACCAGCTTTTTCCCCATCAGATAATCGAGTACTCCGCTTGTAAAAATACCGCGCTGGCCGCCGCCTTCAAGAATCATTCCGACTTTCTTCATACTTTTACTCTGCCGCCTCTGTAGCCGCCTCTGTCCCGGCTTCTGTTATCACTGCATTTTCAAGCAGGAAATCCAGCACCTTATCCTGCATGATGCTGACGCGCACGGTGCTCTCCCCGTATGCCGCGTTCAGTTCTTCTACCGTCTCATATCCGTACTGCGCGGCATATTCTGCCCCCTGCTCAGCCATCTCCTCATCCGTCACCTCAAGGCCTTCGGTCTCAGCGATCGCCTTTAAGTACAGCTCCTGCTGCAGGTTCTGCTTTACGGCGTCCTCGGCCTGCGCCTCAAATTCCTCTTCCGTCATCCCCATATAAGCCTCAAGGAACTCTGCAAACTCCATGGAATACTGTTCCGCCATGCTGCGGTAGTAGGAGTCCATATTAGACATTCCATAATCCACCATTTCCTGCGGATATTCCTTGATTTCGGAATTGTTCGCCACCTGCGTCAGCAGCTCCAGCTTCAGCATGTATTCTCTCTGTGTCTCCATATTTTCCGTCAGATAGCCGCGGATGTATTCACGGTAGCTCGCAGCGTCCGTATACTCGCCGTCTGTGATCGTGGAGATCAGCTCGTCCGTCACCTCCGGCATACGTTTGATCTCATTGACTGTGACGGTAAATACGACGTCCTGTCCTGCCAGCTCCTCATTTCCGTAATTCTCCGGAAACGTCAGCGGAAGATCGACCGTCTCGCCTACAGCAACGCCGATCAGTCCCTCTTCAAATCCCTCGATGAAAGAACCGGAACCGATGATCAGGTCATATCCTTTCGCCGTTCCTCCGTCGAAAGCCTCTCCGTTTAACTTTCCTTCATAATCAATATTAGCCGTATCGCCGTCTTCGACCGTCCCTTCCGTGACAGACTCCAGAGCGTCCGCAAGCTGGATGTAATACTCGACTTCGCTGTCGATCTGTTCTTCTGTGACCTCCACCGGCTGGTCCTGCACGGTCAGTCCCTTGTATTCTCCGAGCGTTACGTAGTCAAGGGCATTGTAATCCGGGCGCTCCGGCACAGCCTCCGTCTCCGCGGCTTCTGCTGTCTCTGCCTCTCCGGCCTCCGCTGTCTCCGCCTCTCCGGCTTCCTCATCCGTCACGATCACAGCTTCCGTCGCCGCCTCTGTTTCCTCTGCTGCCGCAGACATCGGAGCGAAAGAAGCCGCCGACAAAGTAAATGTACACAGTAATACTGCCATCAGATTTTTTCTTCTCATATCATCTATCCTCTCTGTTTTATATTGTTCTCCCTCAAAAACGAAATTACGCAGTAATTATATCACAACACACGCACCATTTGAAACCGGAAAATATATTTTTAAGAAAAAAGCAAGAATACAGACATCCTGCTGCCTGTTCACGCGTTTTCGTTTTTTTCATATCATATTATTGAATCCAAAATAAGGAGATTTTAATTATGAGCATGCCTGAAATCAAATGTGTAAATATTGATAAATGCTGCGCCGCAGCTTCTCTTGCACAGTCTATCGCACTGGAGGAGGCTGCTATCTCTCACATCTTAAATGCAGAGGGAGAAAAAATCCAGAAAGCTCTGACACTGGAGCTCTGCAGCATGAAGGATCTGAAAGATCTTCTCGATGTCAACAGATCTGTTGCGGATATGGTAGATAAGATCACGGCTCTGGAAGCGATCCTTGAGTCAAAACTTGATCTGATCATCCCAATTCTGGATGACTGTCATAAAAGACCTCCAAAATCGGAGTACGAAGAGTAGGGCATCCGCCCTACTTACATATGGAACAGTTCCGCCTGTATCACAACATTATGATTGCACTTTTTTCCAAAGAATGATAGAATGTATCTCGGAATTATGAAGAAATACGGAGGTACATATGTCTACTTTTCTTAATGTTTTACTGATCATATTAGTGATCCTTGTGATCGCTCTCGTCGTCCTTTATTTCGTCGGAAGGAAAATGCAGAAAAAGCAGGCTGCTCAGCAGGAGCAGATGGAGGCGGCAAAGCAGACCGTTTCCATGCTGATCATAGATAAGAAACGATTGCCCATCAAGCAATCGGGCCTTCCTCAGATGGTAATTGACCAGACGCCGAAGCTGATGCGCCGTTCAAAGCTGCCGATCGTAAAAGCAAAGGTCGGACCGAGGATCATGACACTTGTCAGCGACGCAGCTATTTTCGATACCATACCGGTGAAAAAAGAAGTAAAAGCCGTTGTAAGCGGTATCTATATCATGGAAGTAAGAGGCGTGCGCGGCCCGCTCGAAACAGTGCCGAAAAAGAAAGGCTTCTGGGCCAGAACAAAGGACAAGCTGAAAAGAAATAAATAAATCACAGGGGACTGCCGGCGGCGGTCCCCTGTTTCTGTCTGTTCTCTTTCTTTACCTTATCTTTCTCTCACCGCAGGCGGAACAGGCCGCTGTCTTTCTCCATCACCCTGATTTCAATATGGCAGTCCGCGATCCGCTCATAATTGACTTCCAGCTCATACCCTACACTAAGATCGATCTGGTCTTCCGCTTCGCTCATCTTCATATCTGTCACTGTGATCCCCGCGAGAAGATTTCCGAATGGCGTATTGTACCAGCTCTTATTCTTTTTGTCGCGCTCAAAGACCATTTTTGCGTTCATCGGTCCTTTTTTATGGACTTCCAGAAAATCCTTTTTCATCGAAATACGGTTTTTTATGATCTCACCGCTGTCCTCTGTCTGCTCTTCATAAAGAATAAAATGCTTGCCGTTGCGGAAAAAGTATTTACCGGCAGAAATGACCTCTATCTCTTCCTGTTCTCCTTCTTTGTCCAGCGTATGCAGCCCTTTCACGCTGATCAAGACATCCTCTTTCATAATATTCAGTACTCCTCGATATTAATTTTCTGGATCGTTTCTACGTCATACGGCAGAATGGAATTTGCAAAATTCTTAAACTTGTCGGCCGCATCACTCACAAAAAACCGGTACGGTTCATTGCCCGGCTCTTTTTCTCCCGGATTGGCAATTCCCTTTTTCTCAAGCAGCCGTTCCAGCGCCTTTGCCGTCTCATATGCCGGGTTCACAAGCGTTACGTGTTCTCCGGTAATCTTCCGGATCAGCGAACGCAGAAGCGGATAATGCGTACATCCCAGGATCAGCGTATCGATCCCCTGGTCGAGCAGATCCTTCAGATATCGGGTAGCGATTTCTTCCGTGACCGGATCTTTCAGCCAGCCCTCCTCCACGAGCGGCACAAACAGCGGACATGCTCTGCCGAATACAGTGATATCCGGGTTGATCGCCTGGATCGTCTGCCGGTACATATGGCTGTGGATGGTGCTTTCCGTCCCGATCACTCCGACCAGATTGTTTACCGTGGCCGCCGCCGCGACCCTGGCTCCCGGTTTGACCACACCGATGATCGGAATATCGAGTTCTTTCTCTACCTCTTCCAGCGCCAGCGCGCTCGCCGTATTACACGCGATCACGATCGCCTTTACGTCCTGCGTGCGCAGAAATCGGATGATCTGGCGTGAGAAACGGATGATCGTCTCTTTGGATTTACTTCCATACGGCAGCCTGGCGGTATCGCCGAAATAGACGATCCTCTCATTCGGCAGGTTCCTCATGATCTCCCGCGCGACGGTCAGTCCTCCTACCCCGGAATCAAATACTCCGATTGCTGCTTCACAGTCTCTTTTTTTATCACTCATAATCCGTGTGTCCTTCCAAAATACTGTTCTCCCTCACAGGATCAGCGGCTCCCCATCCACAAAAGCAAAGCAGACCGCATCTTCTGCCAGAAATTCTGCCCTGCCGTTTGTTCCTTCTGTAACCGCTTCTTTCAATTCTTTTATCTGCTCTGCCGGCACCAGCGTCTCCACTACGACAATATCAGTATATTCCGAACCCGTTATCACAAGCCCTCTCTGTCCCAGTAGATACTGTATTTTCCCGATCCCGTTATAATCCGTCCTGATGCGCAGCAGCGCACCTTCTCTTTTTTCAATAATAACGCTGCCCCGCAGACCTTCCTGTACTGCTTTGGAGTATGCGCGCACAAGTCCTCCGGTCCCGAGAAGTGTCCCGCCGAAGTACCGTGTCACCACGACCGCGGCATTGTGGATCTCCTCTCCCAGAAGCACATCGAGCATCGGCCTGCCTGCCGTCCCCTGCGGCTCTCCGTCGTCACTGCAGCGCTGGATCTCATAATGTTCCCCGATCACAAATGCTGAGCAATTATGCGTTGCATTCCAGTATTTCTTTTTCATCGCTGCGATAAAGGAAAGCGCTTCTTCTTCACTCTCCACCGGAACTACTGTAGCGATAAACCGTGACTTTTTTTCAACCAGCTCACCTTCGCCGCCCTGATATACGATTTTCATCTGCTGCCTTTTCCTTGCCTTTTCTTCGTTCTTTACAAAAAATATGTACGGAAACCAGGGGCTGTCAGATCAAAGATCACATAACAGTCCCTGGCATATCTGTCGTTTGCAGTTCTTATACTACCAAAAAAGGCTTCTATTTACAAGGGCGTATTTATGCCGAAAGGTCTTTATATCCGCAGATTCCCGGAATAAGTTTTTGCGAAAACGGCATACTAAAAGTTATCTTATGGCTTTAAAGGAGGCCTTTTTATGAATACGCAAAATTCAGGTGAACAGAAAAACAGCCAGCCCGGCCTCCGTCTTCCGTGGAAACGGATCCTCATCTGGAGTTTGGCAGCCGTGCTGGCCGCGCTCCTGCTTTTTATCGGCCTCATCTGGTATCTGATCGCGTCTGCACCCGACATTGACACGATCACGGTCTCGCCGACTGAGTCCGCCACCTATATCTGTGACCAGGATGGCAATTACCTGCGCAAGCTTACATTGGCTTCTTCCAACCGGGATATTATCACACTGGAAGAAATGCCGGACAATCTGCAGAACGCGATCATTGCCATTGAAGATGAACGTTTTTACGAGCACGGCGGCATCGATATCCGGGGAATTGCGAGAGCTGTCTGGACCGGTATCACGACAGGCAGTTTTTCGGAAGGCGCCAGTACGATCACGCAGCAGCTCATCAAAAACAGTGTGTTTACCGAATGGACACAGGAAAACTCGTTCAAAGACCGGTTTTCCCGGAAAATCCAGGAGCAGTATCTGGCGCTTCAGCTGGAAGACCGGATTTCCAAGGAAGAAATACTGGAAGATTATCTCAACACGATCAACCTGGGTTCCGGATGTTACGGCGTACAGTCCGCCGCCAGACGGTACTACGGAAAGGACGCCGAAGACTTAAGTCTCGCAGAATGCGCCGTACTTGCCGCGATCCCGCAAAATCCGAGCAGATACAATCCCATTGCGAATCCCGAAGAGAACCGGACACGCCAGCAGATCATTCTTCAGTATATGCAGGAACAGGGATATATTACACAGGCTGAAAAAGATGAAGCCATGAAAGAAGATGTGTATGCAAAAATCAATGCATTTAATGAAACTTACGACGACTCTGCCGTATACTCCTATTATGAGGATGCCCTGATCGATCAGGTGATCGATGCTCTGCAGGAAGAGGCCGGATACTCCTCTGATCAGGCATACCGGGCCGTATACAGCGGCGGCCTGCGTATCTTTTCTGCGCAGGATGCCGCAATCCAGCAGATCTGTGACGAAGAATTTGCAAATCCGGCCAATTTCCCGGAAGGCACGGAATTCGGAATTGATTACGCGCTGAGCGTATCAGATGAAGAGGGCGCTGTGACCCATTACGGTTCGGAGTCTCTGCGCAGCTATATCCGTCAGACGCAGGACGAATCTTTTGATCTGATCTGTATGAGCGAAGACGAGGCGCAGACGTACGCGGATGCATTTCGGGGGCACATTCTGCAGGACGGGGAGGACAGGTTTACCGTTCTGGGCGAGCGTCTTACCCTCTCTCCGCAGCCGCAGGCATCTGTCGTCATCATTGACCAGAAGACCGGATATGTTCGTGCCATCGTCGGCGGACGCGGCGAAAAGACGGCCAGCCTTACGCTGAACCGGGCGACCGAAACCATGCGCCAGCCGGGATCTACGTTCAAGATCCTGACCGCCTACGCCCCGGCGCTCGATTCGTTCGGCCAGACACTTGCCACAACGTATGAAAATGAAAAATACAATTATGAAAACGGGACTCCTGTCAGCAACTGGGATATTACGGATTATTCCGGTACCGTCACCGTCCGCGAAGCAATCACACGCTCGATCAATGTCGTCGCAGTCAAATGTATTACGGAAATCTCTCCCCGGACCGGATTTGACTACGCGGAAAAATTCGGAATTTCCACACTGCATGAATCGTACGAAACACCGGAGGGGACTTCTTCCGATATCATCCAGCCCCTCGCGCTCGGCGGTATCACACAAGGCGTTACCAATATGGAGCTGTGCAACGCATACGCTGCGATCGCAAACGGCGGCATTTACCAGACTCCGAAATTTTATACGAAGGTTCTGGACCGGTATGGAAACGTACTGCTGGATCATACAGACGATCAGGAAGAGCCGGTGCAGGTCCTGTCCGAAGATACCGCTTTTCTTTTGACGGATGCGATGCAGGATGTTGTATCCTCTCCGTCCGGAACCGCATACGGCTCGATTCAGGCAGCCGGGCAGCCGGTTGCCGGAAAAACGGGCACGACCTCTGACTACAAAGATATCTGGTTTGTCGGCTACACGCCGTATTATACGTGCTGTGTCTGGGGCGGCTACGACAACAACCAAAGTCTCCCGTACGGTTCCACGTATCACTCTTACAATAAAGTCTTATGGACCTCTGTCATGAACCGGATCCACACCGGACTGAAACCGGCAGAATTTGAACAGCCGGATTCTGTCGTTTCCGAAGTATTATGCAGCCAGTCTCACCAGACAGCGGTTCCGGGCGGATGCCCCGAAACTTACACAGAATACTTTGCCAAAGGAACACAGCCCAAACAGGAGTGCCAGCTCCACGAACCGGTCCCGGAAACGGAACCGATCCTGATCTATCCGGATATTTTTGACGAGCTGGTTACGGAAAGCGAGACCGAATCAGAAAGCTCCGGATCCGGCCCTCAGGAGGAACAGACCTCCTCCGAAGACCAGAGCGCTTCCGATGATCCGTCAGAGCCTGCCGTCCCTCCGGATCCTGATGAGTCCCTGCCGCAGGTTCCTCCCGGCGCAGAAGAGACGCTTCCGGAACAGAGTGAGAGCGAAAATCCGCCGCAAAATAACGGCGGCCAGCCGGATACCAGCTCTTTGAATGATCTGCTGGACCGGCTGACCGGAATCGCAGGGCAATGACCGCAGGAAAGCGGTCTGCCGTCCTGCGTATTCCCTCTTTTATTTTTTTCGTTTCATCCACATGAACCCCCAGGCAGGCAGGTCCACTGTAGTGACCTCCTTCGTTTTTTCAGCCAGAAGATCCGTGTACACAGCCGTCTCTGGCATCCATATTTTCTTCACGCGGCTGCTGAAATTAAAGACTGCATGAAGCTCCTCGCCTTCCGCCCTTCTGACGATCCAGAGAATTGACAGATCGCTATAATCCTTTGTATGGACCTCAGCATCCGCGCTGAACACGGCTTCCCTCCTGCGTATCTTTTCCAGTCCGGACAGCGCGTTAAAAAGCCGTCCCTGCACGCTGTCTCTGCTGCGGATTCTATCTGTCAGCGCCCAGTCGAACCTGCCTCTATGGATATAGCGTGAATCCGCCGCTTTCTCCGGATCTTCTCTGTACGTATAATCATTGACCTGCCCGATCTCGTCCCCGCTGTAAAGCATCGGTATCCCCGACTGCGTAAACATATATGCGTGAAGCATTATATCCTTGGAAATCGCCAGCTCCATCTTCTGCCTGTCATGTTCAAAACCCGCGCGCTCAATCCCGCACATGGATGCCGTTGTCGCGCAGAACCGCGCGTCGCCCGTCTCCTTGTCCTCATTATAGAGCTCCCCGCAGCTTACACTTCCTTCTGTTTTTCCCTGAAAGTAATCATTCAGATACTTCTTATGGGGCGTCTCCTGCATTCCCCAGGCGCGGAGCGCGCCGTAATCCAGTCCCCAGCCAATATCATCATGGCATCTCAGATAATTCAGGAAGGTATATTCACGCGGAAGCGCGCATACGGTATCCATCTGCTTTCTCAGCAGACGCACATCCTCTGTCGCGACCGTGTGCCACGTCGTAGCCATAGTGGTGACATTGTAGAGCATGTGGCACTCCGGCTTTTCTACCGTCCCAAAATATGGCGCAACCTTATCCGGCTCCATAACCACCTCTCCCAGAAGAACGACTCCCGGGCAGACGATTTCGCCAATCATACGCATCATGCGCACGATCGTATGCACCTGCGGAAGATTTCTGCAGTTTGTACCCGGCTCTTTCCAGATATACGGGACTGCGTCGATGCGTATAATATCAATACCCTGATTCGCCAGATACAGAAAATTATACATCATCTCATTAAAGACACGCGGATTGCGGTAATTCAGATCCCACTGGTACGGGTAAAACGTAGTCATAACGTAGCTGCCCTGCTCTGGGAGAAAAGTAAAATTGCCCGGAGCTGTCGCGGGAAATACCTGCGGAACCGTCTTTTCGAATTCCTGCGGAACTGACGGGTCGTCATAGAAAAAATACCTGCCCCTGTACTCTCCGTCCCCCTGTCTGGCTTTCACCGCCCACTCATGGTCCTCCGATGTATGGTTCATGACAAAGTCCATGCACAGGCTGATGCCTTTTTTATGGCACTGCTCCGACAAAGCGGCCAGATCCTCCATTGTTCCAAGCTCCGGCTTTACCCGGCGGAAATCGGCCACCGCATATCCTCCGTCGGACCGTCCTCTGGGAGAATCGAGAAACGGCATCAGATGAATATAACTGACATTGCATTTTTCCAGATAAGGAAGCTTCTCCTGTACACCCTTTATCGTTCCGGCAAAATTGTCAATATACATCATCATGCCGAGCATATCGCGTCTGCGGTACCACGTTTCCTCTTTCTCACGCTTTGCGTCAAGCCGTTTCAGTGTCTCCTTCCTTCCGTCATACCAGCGCTTCATCTGATCACAGAGCTCTGCAAACATAGCCCCATTATCATACAGTTCCATATAAAGCCAGCGAAGCTCATCGTGATGACGGCTCATCCGTCTGGCGAAAACCGCGTCATTTTCACCAGTATCCGATTTCTTACCCATAATATTCTGATCTCCTGTCTATGATAGTGCTACGGTCTTCCGGCAGAATCATTCAAAAGCGGCTCCTCCTGCACAAAATGCCACTGATAAGCCTGGTACTCGCCGTTTAGCACCGGCTTCGGGATACCGATCTCCTGAAGAGCGGTGCTGTTGTAGAGTTTTCCGCTCCCTGTTTCCCGGTACAGCGTATTCTCCCTGAGTCCTTTGACTCTGATATAGTCAACCGTCATATTCGCATGCTTTCTGATTCCAACGACCTGGACAAGCGCCTCTCTGCGGTCCTCCGAGACGAATTCCCACGCGCCCTGGTTATCCGTCTGAGGATTCGTCAGACGGTAGTAAAGCCCCTTCTGCACGAGGGCGGCATATTTCTTATACTTCCGGATCTGCTGCCGGATTTCTTGTTTTTCTTCCTCTGCAAGCCGGTTCAGATCCAGCTCATAGCCGAATATCCCGGCCATTGCCACTGTCCCTCTGGTCTTCAGAGAAGTGACCCTTCCAGTCTGGTGGTTCGGCGAGGCGGATACATGCGCTCCGACCGAAGACGACGGATAGATAAACGACGTCCCGTACTGTATTTCCAGCCGATCGACGGGATCCGTATTATCGCTGCACCAGATCTGCGGCGTATAGTACAGCATTCCCGCGTCAAAGCGCCCGCCGCCGCCGCTGCAGCCTTCTATCAGGATATCGGGATATCGGTTCACAAGCCGCTCAAGAAAACGGTAAAGACCAAGCACATAGTCGTGGAGCACCCTGCCCTGGCTGTCGGCAGTCGCCGAATATACGTCCGCAATACTGCGGTTCATATCCCATTTTATATACTCCACCTTTCCCTGGTCGAGAACGGCGCATATCTGGTCAAAAATATAGTCCGTCACTTCTCTTCTCGAAAAATCAAGCACGAGCTGATGACGCGAACGGTTCGGGCGCCGGCCGGGAATCACAAACGCCCAGTCGGGGTGCGCCCTGTACAGATCGCTGTCTTCATTCACCATCTCCGGCTCGATCCACAGGCCGAATTTCATTCCCATGGCGTTGATTTTTCCGATCAGTTCTCCCAGCGTACAGCCCAGCTTCTCTTCGTTGACCTTCCAGTCCCCCAGTCCGCTGAACTCACTGTTCCTGTTTCCGAACCATCCGTCGTCCATGACAAACATCTCAATCCCCAGATCAGCCGCCTGTCTGGCAAGAGCGAGGAGGCTTTCCCCCGTGAAATCAAAATAAGACGCTTCCCAGCTGTTTAACAGGATCGGGCGCACTGCGTCTTTATACTTCCCGCGGCAAAGATGCGTCCGTATGCAGCGGTGGAAATTCTGCGAAAGCTTCGCGAGACCTTCAGACGAATAGCTCATAATGACCTCCGGAGACTGGAATTCTTCTCCTGCATTGAGCGGATAAGCAAACTGCTCCTCGGAAAGCCCCATCAGCACTCTTGTCTGGTAATACTGATCCTGGCCTGCCTCGCTCTGAAAGCCGCCGCTGTAAACGAAAGCCATGCCATAGCATCCTCCTGCGTCCTCTGTCGTATCGTGCTCCGCGACGATAACAGCCGGATTATACTGGTGGCTTGACGCGCCGCGCAAACTTCCGATTTTGGATACTCCGTGCCCGACCGGCGTCCGCTGGACGTTTCTCTCCATCGCATGGCGCCCGTAAAAGGTAATAAAGTCATACTGGCCGCACAGCATATCAAGACAGGCCGGAGCCAGCTTCTTTACTGAAATATGGCCTTTGCTGGCGTTGATGATCCGGACGCTCCTGGTAATAATATCGTACTCCGGCAGCGTGCCGTAAAGCAGTACGGCGCGGACGCCGGTTACGCGGTCCTCCAGTACGACCTCAAGCGTCTGCGCTTCTTCCGGGTCCGCATAGACGGCCGGCAGTCCGTCCAGAGCATATTTTCCGTCTCTGACCGTGTGGCTTACATACCGGAAATCGCTGCTGTATGTCCGGTCTGTATTTTTAATGATGCACGCAGGAGTACGGTAATCCCCGGTTCCCAGAGACGGAAATTCCTGGGGCAGGGAATCCATTGAATACGTTTTGTCGCTCCCCGCGTCGTACGGATTTCCGGAAAACCCCCTGTCATAATAGGTCAGCAGATAGTCCATACATCCGTCCGTCCGTTTTCCGTAGTATAAATGCAGCAGGAAACCGTATCTGTCGATCTGCATCTGATAAGTTGTGTTCTTTGTGTGTAATGTGATTGTGCTCTGCATCTCATTAAATACTATGCTCATACTGTCTCTACTCCTGATTACATATTTTCCTGTTATAAAATTCAAAACGGACGGGTGCGCGTTTGCCGCGTGAACACCCGTCCGCAGCAGCTTCAAGGCTGTACATCCGGTTTTTCGGTTTTTTTATTTTACAGCGCCGTTTACCACGCCATTGATAATCTGCTTCTGACAGATCACATAAAAAAGGACGATCGGAACCAGCGCCAGCAGATAAGACGCAAACGCCAGATTATAATTCGTACCAAACTGTGTCT
Organism: Candidatus Choladousia intestinipullorum; assembly: GCA_018711885.1. Taxonomy (GTDB): domain Bacteria; phylum Bacillota; class Clostridia; order Lachnospirales; family Lachnospiraceae; genus Choladousia; species Choladousia intestinipullorum. The sequence continues at coordinate 15,629 of DVHT01000031.1, forward strand.
GGAAGGTAAGCTGTGCCAGCGGAAGCGTATTCTGCCCCTTTCCCGACATGATAATCAGCGGGGTCATGACATCATTCCACACTGCCAGGGCTGTGATAACCGCTACCGTCGCATGCATTGGCTTCATAATCGGGAAGATTACCTTCCAGAACGTACGCCATGTGCTCGCTCCATCCACACGGGCCGCCTCCTCAAGCGCAACAGGAATGTTCACGAGATATCCCGTATATAAAAGCAAATTCATCGGCATATAGAATACCACATAAAGCAGGATAACGCCAACCCAGTTATTCAGATGCATTTCCGCCGTCTGTTTTGCCAGAGGCATCATAAGGATCGCAAACGGAACGAACATACCGCTTACAATAAACAGATAAATAAGATTGTAGACTTTGCTGTGCGCTTTGTTCCTTCCAACAGCAAATCCCATCAGAGAATGTATGATGATACAAAGCACTACCGTGCTGATCGTTACCAGCAGGCTGTTGCCCAGAGAACGCCAGAAATCTGTCAGTTCCATCGCCTGTCTGAAATTGTCGAGGCTCCAGGATTTCGGCAGAGAAAGAATCCCTGCGATGCTGTTTGTCATCTCAGACGGCTGTTTAAAAGCGATCACAATGGTCATATACAGCGGAAACGCTACCGTGATCAGTCCGATGAACAGAAGGATCGTTACCGGCCAGTTAATCCCTGTTTTTCTCTTTTTATACATTATAACTGTTCCTCCTTCTTACTCGATATTGTCATCTGGGCTACGGAGATCGCCACGATCACAATAAAGAATACAACCGCGTTCGCACTCTGATAACCGAAACTTCCGCCCGAAAGACCATTGTTATAGATCAGGTAGGAAATGGATTCCGTACTCTGTTCCGGCCCTCCCTTCGTCATCGCCATGATCTGATCGAATACCATCAGGAAATTCTTCACACAAAGAACCATATTGATGGAAAAGAATGGGATAATCAGCGGAAAGGTCAGATATCTGAACTTCTTCCATCCCGTAGCCCCGTCCAGTCCGCCAGCCTCATATACATCCTCGGGCACTGTCTGAAGCCCGGAAATGTAGATAATGGTGTTCATCGCAATAGACTGCCACGCACATACAATTACGATAGCAATCCACGCTGTCCCGCTGTCCGAAAGCATGCTTCCCTGAAGCGCCTCTATTCCAAGGGCTGAGCCGATTTCCGGAAGAATGTACGTAAAGAAATACTGGAAAATATATCCCACTACCAACGCGCCGAGTACATTCGGGACGAAATAGGCGCCTCTTAAAAAAGTCTTCGCTCTGATTTTGCTGTTTAAACCGAGCGCGAGGATGAGGCTGATCACGTTCGTCAGAATCGTCGCGACAATAGCGAGCTTGACTGTGAACAGATAAGAGCCGCCGATCCTCGGATCGGTAAACAGATCTATGTAGTTGCGGAATCCGATAAAATCGTAGCTTCCAAAACCTTTAAAATTTGTAAAGCTGTAGATTACACCGCGGATCAGCGGTATTGTATTAAAGCAGACAAACATCGCCAGAATCGGTATAGTGATCAGCATATAGGTCCGTTTGCTGTCGTTCATTTTTTTCATTTCTCTGCCCCTCCTATTCGTCTGTCCCGTGTTCTTCGTTATACTCCTGAACCTTGCGGATAATATCCCTGTTGTACCTCTGCCATCGCCTGTCAAAATCATTCAGGAAGCCATCCACATCTTTGTTAATCAAGAAGGTCTGGATAAGCGCGTCCGCAGCCATCTCCGACGGATAATAGTGGTCCTGGAAATCCGCCATCTTTCCCGCTTCAATAAACGTCTGCATCCCTTCTAGCTCTGGGGCGAGCTGGAAATCTCCTTTCTTGCAGGAAATCGCATTCTGGGCGCTTATATACTCCTGAAGGTTCTCATCCTCGAGCAGAAAGCTGATTACTTCGTATGCCGCTTCCTTATTCCCGCACTTTTCCGTCACTGCAAACAACAAGTCCACGCCGGAGTTCAGCGTATTATCCTCCGGATTCTCATTGGCCGGCATCACGAAAGAATTAATATTCATATCCGGATTTACCGACAGGATCTGCGGCACTGCGTAGCTGCCGATCGGATACATCGCCGACTGGCCGTTGGCAAATGCCGTACACGCGTCATTATAGCCGTATGCAAAAGGATCCTCCGGCCCGTATTCCAAAAGCTTCATGCACTTTTCCGCTGTCTCCCGGTATTCCTGCGCGAAGGTCGTCTCGCCCGCGTTTACCCTCTGGCATGTGTCTGAAGGCGTAAGGCCGACCGCCAGCGCGTTCCACGGGGCGAGACAGGTCCATACATCGCGGAACCCGAAATAAAACGGCTGGATTCCATCCGCCTGAATTTCCCCGCACAGATCAAGCAGTTCTGTCCACGTCTCCGGTATCTCCCATCCATGCTCTTCAAAAAGATCCTGATTATAAAGAATACCGGCGGCGTTTGCCGCGTAAGGGATTCCGTATGTCCCGTCTGTCGGGACAATTTCCAGCGCATCCAGAATATCCACATAGCTCTGGCTGATATCCGCAAGCCCCTCGTAATCTGACATATCCGCCAGAATCCCCGCATCTACGTAGTAGGAGTAATTAATGTCACCCCCTATTCCGATAATATCGGGATAATCCTCCCTGATAAACCGGGTTCTCATAATTGTACTGGCATCATTCGGAGAACTGATAGTCAGGCGGATATCGTTATGCGATGCGTTGAATGCCGATTCCACCTGATCGAAGTACGCTGCCGCTTCCGGTTTGTACTGCAGGATCTCAACTTCTGTCACTTTGTCCTCCTCTCCTGAGCCGCAACCCGAAAGCGCCGCAACCGCAATTACCGCTATTGCCGCAGCCGCACTTCCCACGTTCCTTTTCCTCATAAGAGTTTCAACTCCTTTCCTTTTCTTTTATTGTAGAGTCATTATAACATCTCAAAATGAAACTAAAATACCCGCATTTTTTAGGTTTTATGCCAAAATACAACTTTTATTAAATTTCCGTAAAGTGCAGTCGCATTTTGGTATGTTTTCATTTATAATCAAATAAAAGCAACGTTTTCCGCAAAAGGAGCTTTCCGATGAGCGATATTATTTTTTCTGTTTTTCCAAATGAAAATTTTGTCGACCTGTGTCTTTATCAGTTCGGACGAGAGC
>DVHT01000032.1 GCA_018711885.1 Candidatus Choladousia intestinipullorum
GGAATCCATCCGGAGTACTATCAGGCAACGGTGACATGCAACTGTGGAAACACGTTTGTGACAGGTTCTACTAAGAAGGACATCCATGTTGAAATCTGTTCCAAATGTCATTCCTTCTATACAGGTCAGCAGAAAGCAACAGCAGCACGCGGCCGTATTGAGAGATTCAACAGAAAATACGGGATTGAATCGAAATAATGGTATGAGCAAAGCAGGGGTTGAGGTTGAAAAATCTCAACCTGTTTTAATATAACGGGTAAAAGGCCAGAATTTATTTGTGAAGGTAAGGTGAGGATATGAAGCCATCCGGTATTGGCGGACAGGCCGTGATCGAAGGCGTTATGATGCGCAACAGGGAAAAATATGCGGTCGCAGTCCGCACGGCCGACGGAAAGATCGTAGTGGATACGCAGACGACCGGCAGCAGCCGTTTTCAGAACAGCAGATGGATCAGGCTGCCGATCATCCGCGGCGTCGTCAATTTTTTTGATTCGATGATCCTGGGCATGAAAACGCTGATGTACTCTGCTTCGCTGTTTGCGGAAGAGACAGAGGAAGAGCAGCGGGAACGGGAGGAAAAAGCCCGCAGGAAAGCGCAGACAAAAGCTGCGAAGCTGGAACAGCAGGGAAAGAAAGAAGAGGCGCAGAAGGTCCTGCAGGACTGCGAGGAAAAGCTGCGCAAGATAGCGGAATCGCAGAAGGCGGAGGAGGGAAAAGACGGCAGTGATATCCTGATGACGCTGACGGTGATCGTTTCGCTCATCTTTTCTGTCGCACTCTTTATCATGCTTCCGTACTTTCTCTCAAGGTTCCTCCGGCAGGTCACATCTTCGGAGATGCTGATCCTGGTCACAGAGGGCATCGTGAAGCTGATCATATTTATCGGCTATCTGTTTTTGATTTCGAGAATGAAGGACATCCAGCGTACTTTCATGTACCACGGCGCAGAGCATAAATGCATCAACTGCATCGAGCACGGACTGGAGCTGAATGTGGAGAATGTGCGCGCAAGCTCCAGAGAACATAAGCGGTGCGGCACCAGCTTTCTGTTTATCGTCATGTTTGTCAGCATCGTATTTATCATGGTATTCAGCGTGCCGCTGTTTGCCGTATTCCATATCAATACGGCGTTTTGGCGGATCGTGCTGAGACTGGCGCTCCTTCCGCTGATCGCAGGCGTCTCCTATGAATTTATCCGTCTGGCCGGAAGTTCGGACAGCGCTTTCGTCAATCTGCTGAGCCGTCCCGGTATGGCGATGCAGCATCTGACAACGAAAGAGCCGGATGATTCGATGATCGAGGTCGCGATCGCATCAGTCGAGGCCGTGTTTGACTGGAAACGGTTTGAAAATGAACAGTTCGGAACCCATTATGCAGCAGAGGATGAGTCGCAGGATGAGTCTGCGTGACGCGCTGAAGCGCGCAGAAGCGTATCTGCTGGAGTGCGGCATTTCCGATGCGGCTGTCGACGCCTGGATCCTACTGGAACACGTCACGGGGATCAGCCGTGCAGTTTATCTGGCGGACGGGATGCGGCAGATGGAGAAAGCCGATAAAGAACGCTACTTTGCACTCGTAGAAAAGCGCGGAAGCCATATTCCGCTCCAGCATATCACCGGAGAACAGGAGTTTATGGGACTTACCTTCCGGGTAAATGAACATGTGCTGATCCCGCGCCAGGACACAGAGGTGCTTGTGGAAGAAACGCTTGCGCATCTTCGACCCGGAATGAGGGTGCTTGATATGTGTACCGGTTCCGGCTGCATCGCCGTCAGCCTGAAAAAGCTCTGGAGAGGGGATGGTGCGGGTCTGTCCAGGAAAGCGCAGAAGGATGGGGCGGAAGAGATCACAGTAGACGCTGCGGATATTTCGCGGGACGCTCTTTTCGTGGCAGAAGAAAATGCCGGGCGTCTGAAGGCGGATATCCGCCTGATACAGAGCGATCTGTTTGCACAGATCGGGGGGACGTACGATGTGATCGTGTCGAATCCTCCGTACATCGAAAGTTCCGAGATCGAAAAACTGGCTGATGAGGTACGGCTGCATGAGCCTCGCCAGGCGCTCGACGGAACGGAGGACGGGCTGCATTTTTACCGGCGCATTCTCCTGGAAGGCACTCCTCATCTGAAGGACGGAGGATGGCTGCTGTTTGAGATCGGATGCGGACAGGCGGCGCAGGTGGCGGAGCTGATGCACCGGTCCGGTTATGAAGAGATCAAAGTGGTGCAGGACCTGGCCGGACTGGACCGTGTAGTCGCAGGAAGACAGAAAAAGATTCAGGAGGGAATCCATGTTTGATAAATTAGAAGATCTGCTGATACGTTTTGAGGAAATACTGAACATGCTGAACGATCCGTCCGTCATGGCGGATCAGCAGCGGTTCCAGAAGCTTTTGAAGGAGCAGGGAAGCCTGCAGCCGCTCGTCGATACGTATAAAGAATATAAAAACTGCCGCCAGACGATCGACGACAGCCTTGCCATGCTGGAGGAAGAGTCTGACGAAGAAATGCGCGAAATGCTCAAAGAAGAACTCTCGCAGGCAAGAAAGAGGATTGAGGAACTGGAGCGGGAGCTGAAGATCCTGCTGCTTCCGAAAGACCCGAATGACGATAAAAACGTAATTGTGGAGATCCGTGCCGGTGCGGGCGGAGATGAGGCCGCGCTCTTTGCCGCTGAGATTTACAGGATGTACGTTCACTATGCTGAGAGCCAGCGCTGGAAAGTGGAGACGATGGATGTGGAAGAGATCGGGATCGGCGGGATGAAGTATGTCAGCTTTATGATCACGGGGCAGGGAGCCTATTCCAGACTCAAATACGAGTCCGGCGTCCACCGCGTACAGCGGGTGCCGGAGACTGAGTCGGGCGGACGGATCCATACGTCCACGATTACCGTGGCGATCATGCCGGAGGCGGAAGAGGTGGATGTCGTGGTCGATCTGAACGACTGTAAATTCGATGTGTTCCGCGCATCCGGAAACGGCGGCCAGTGTGTCAATACGACGGATTCCGCCGTCAGACTGACCCATATCCCGACCGGAATCGTCATTTCCTGTCAGGACGAGAAGTCGCAGCTGAAAAATAAAGATAAGGCGCTGAAGGTGCTGCGCGCAAAATTGTATGATCTGGAGATGCAGAAAGCGCATGACGCGGAGGCGGAAGCCAGAAGAAGCCAGGTGGGGACGGGCGACCGTTCCGAGAAGATCCGCACGTACAATTTCCCGCAGGGGCGTGTGACAGATCACAGGATCAATCTGACGCTCTATAAGCTGGAAAAGATCATGAACGGCGATCTTCAGGAGATCATTGACAGCTGCATAGCGGCGGACCAGGCGGCAAAACTCGCCAAAATGAATGAGAATTAAATCAATACAGACAGAACAGGCTGCGGCAGTGTACGGGACATTCCGGAGGGGATGATCGGTTTGCACACTGCCGCCCTTTTGTTTATGACACATAAACTGGTATGGATAAAAAATATAAAACTGGTTATTTTTAAAATACCAGTTATCGTGTATGATGGCGGTAGTGAAAAAACTCCTGCAGGAACAGGCAAAACGGAGGTGCGTGATGAACAGGCAAAAAGGAAAAGAAAGCAGAGCAATAGCAGTCAATGCACTTGCGGCAGCGCTTGTCTGCATCGGTACGATGGCGATCCAGATACCGATCCCGCTCGGTTATATGCATCTTGGCAATGCATGTATCCTGCTGATGGCCGCAATGTTCGGCCCTGTCACGGGAATGCTTGCCGGAGGGATCGGCTCCGCAATGGCGGATCTGCTGACAGGATATACGCAGTGGGTTCTGCCTACGCTGCTGATCAAATGTGCGATGGGTTTTGTGGCCGGTTCTCTGGCGCGGGAAAACGGGCACAGCCTGCAGATGGCTTCTCCCAGGACTTTTCTCGCCTCAATTTCGGGAACGGCTGTTATGGTGTTCGGTTATACGGCTGCCGGAGCAGTCATGAACGGCAGCATTTATACGGGACTTTTGCAGGTGCCCGGACTGACCGTTGAAGGAATCCTCGGAATCGCCGTCTTCTATGCGGCGGGCATTGCACTCCGGCGGGCGCATGTGCTCCGGATCCTGCCTCATGGCAATACAGACAGAAAGGGCATGATATGAAAACAGACCATAACCACCAGAAAAAAATAGCCGTTATCAACGATTTTTCGGGCTTTGGGCGCTGCTCGATCGCGGTGGCGCTCCCGATCATTTCCATGATGAAGATTCAGTGCTGTCCGGTTCCTACTTCGATCTTTTCTAACCATACAGGGTTTGACAGTTACTTTTTTGAAGATTATACGGACCGGATGCAGCCCTATATCAATGAGTGGAAAAAGCTGGGGCTTCAATTTTCCGGCATTATGAGCGGTTTCCTCGGTTCGAAAGAGCAGATCCAGATCGTGCTCCGCTTTTTCAGAGAGTTCGGGACAAAGGACAATATCATTGTCGTCGATCCCGTAATGGGAGATTACGGAAAAACATACTCGACCTACACACCGCAGATGTGCAGCGAGATGAAAAAGCTGGCTGCGTACGCTGATATCCTGACGCCGAATCTGACGGAGGCATGCATCCTGACGGATACGCCGTACCACGAAGAAAAGTGGCGCATGAAAGAGATTACTGCCCTGGCGGAGAAGCTCAGTGCGATGGGACCGGAGAAAATCGTGATCACAGGCATTGTTCAGGGAGAGTTTATTGCGAACTACTGCTACGAAAAAGGAAAGCCGGGGAAAATACGAAGGACTCATAAAGTCGGGACGCAGCGCTCCGGTACGGGCGACATATTTGCTTCGATCATAGCGGCTGACGCGGTAAACGGAGTGCCGTTCGGGGATTCTGTGCGGAAGGCATCCCTGTTTATCAAGAGATGTATTGAGCGGTCGACCGAGATGGAGCTGCCGCTGACGGACGGAGTCTGTTTTGAAGAATTTCTGGGAAGCCTTAAGTAGGCGGGCCGAGAAAGGAAAATGGAAGGAGAAATACAGATGAGACATACTGCTATGACAATTCTATATAAAGTTCACGACAATCTTTACGTAAATCTGACGAACCGGTGTCCGTGTTCCTGCACGTTCTGTCTGCGCCAGACGAGGGAGAGCATGGAGGGCTCAGATCCGCTGTGGCTTTCCCACTCGCCTTCTTTCGAAGAAGTAGAGGCCGAATTTGAAAAATTCGATTTGTCAAACTATAAAGAGGTCGTATTCTGCGGATTCGGAGAACCGACAGAAGCGCTCGATGTTCTGCTTGAGACAGCGAAATACGTAAAGGAGCGTTACGGGAAAAAGACCCGGATCAATACGAACGGGCTGGGGAATCTGGTAAACGGCAGGGATATTGCTCCGCTCTTTG